>CANFJQ010000065.1 GCA_947447615.1 Comamonadaceae bacterium | reverse complement strand
CGCAGCGGGTTGGTCAACATGCCCGCGCGCGTGGTCGCGCCCACCAAAGTAAAGGGCTGCAAATCGAGCTTGATGGAGCGCGCCGCCGGGCCCTCGCCGATCATGATGTCGATTTTGTAATCCTCCAGCGCAGGGTAGAGGATTTCTTCCACCACCGGGCTCAGGCGGTGGATTTCATCGATGAAAAGTACATCGTTTTTTTCCAGATTGGTCAAAAGCGCAGCCAGGTCCTTGGGCTTTTCCAGCACCGGCCCGCTGGTTTGGCGCAAGTTGACGCCCAATTCATGGGCGATGATGTGGCTCAGCGTGGTCTTACCCAAGCCCGGCGGGCCAAAGAGCAGCACGTGGTCCAGCGCTTCATCGCGCTTGCGCGCCGCGCCGATAAAAATCTCGAGTTGCTCGCGCACCTTGGCCTGGCCCACATAGTCGTCCAGCAATTTGGGACGCAGCGCGCGTTCAATAGCCTCTTCCGGCCCGGACAAAGGCGCTGCCGACACCATGCGCGCGGCAGGTGCGGGTGAAAAATCGTCGGTTTGTATGCTCAATGCAATCTCTCGGTGGATGCGCTGCTACTGTGCAGCCTGGCTGCCCGTGCCCCCAAGGCGCCAAGGGCGGCATCGCAGGCAAACGGTGTTGGCATTGTCCCTCAGGCGCGGCAGGAGAAAAAACACCCCCTTCAGAGCCTAAGCCGCTAAAATTACGCCACTTCCGCGCGGAATCCGGCCGCGTGTGTCGGCTACCAGCGCACCGGTTTACCCCCATTTTTGTGTCAACTGCCCATCGCTTAGCTCTGCCGCAACACATCGCCATCATTATGGATGGCAACCGCCGCTGGGCGAGTGCGCGCGGCTTGCCCAAAGCGGCCGGACACACGGTGGGGGCGCGCAAAGTGCGGGCAATTGTCCAAGCCTGCGCGGAACGCGGCGTCCGCAATCTGACCCTGTTTGCCTTTAGCACCGAAAACTGGCGCCGCCCGATGGAAGAGGTGGGCACGCTCATGGGCTTGCTCAAGCTGTATTTGCAAAAGGAAATCGGTGATTTACGCGCCCAAGGCGTGCGCCTTCGGGTGATTGGCGATACCTCCAAATTTGACGCACGGGTGCAGGCGCTGATTAAGGATGCGCAGGAACTGACCGCGCACAACAACACCATCACCCTGACATTGGCCCTCAATTACGGCGGGCGTTGGGACATCTTGCAGGCCTTCAAAGCCTGGCACCAGGCCCATCCGCAGGCGGACGCCGATGCTATTACCGACGCCGCCCTGGCGCCGTATTTGCAAATGGCTGATGCGCCGGAACCCGATCTGATGATTCGCACCGGCGGCGAATCGCGCATGAGCAACTTCTTGCTCTGGCAAATGGCCTACACCGAGCTCTATTTCACCGATTTGCTGTGGCCCGAATTCACGCCCGAAGCGCTGGACCAGGCCATTGTCTGGTTCGGCCAGCGCGACCGCCGTTTTGGCGGTGAAAGCACGATCGCATCGCCTTTGGACGGCCAGGCCAGCGCCTGATCCGGTAGGCGGTTCCCGGCTGTCACAGCCGCGCCCTACACTTGGGCCATCTCATATTTTGCAAGGAGCAATTCCATGGAAGCACACGAAGCATCTGAACTGATCGAGGGCGCGGACGACCACGCCGCGGGCGAAATCAACCGCCAGAAAAACCGCTCCGCCCTGACGATTTCTATTTTTGCGATGGTGCTAGCGATTACCAGTCTGGGCGGCTCTAACGCTGGCAAGGACATTACGCAGGAAAACATTCTGGCCGCCAACACCTATGCCTTTTACCAGGCCAAGTCCATCCGCCAAACCACGCTCAAAGTGGCTGCGGCTGATATGGAGCTGCAATTACTGCGCGAACCCGCCATGAACGCTGCGGCCAAAGAAGCCACGCAAAAGAAAATAGAGGACTACAAAAAAACCATAGACCGCTACGAGTCCGAGCCCGAAACCAAAGAGGGTAAGAAAGAGTTAATGGTGCGCGCCAAGGAGCACGAAGCCATCCGCGACCACGCCATCCGCCAAGACCCTTGGTTTGACTACGCCGAAGGCGGCTTGCAAATTGCCATCGTGCTGCTGTCCGTGTCCATCATCGGCTCTTTGCCGGTTCTGTATTTCGCCGGTTTGGGGCTGGGTCTTTTGGGCGCTTTGTCTTCGCTCAACGGTTTCTTTTTGTTTTACGGCTGAAAAACAGTAGCCGCTTTATCGGCGGAAAGCACCGGAGTCACTTTATGGGGCCCATCTAGGTCGCCCGTCTCGTTGCCCATTGATTGCCAAATAGTGAATTAATATGCTGGTGCTCGATGCGATTTCCCTTCTCGCGTCGCAACGAGGACCATGCCGTGAAATACTGGGTTGCCTTACTGCTTTTTGTCGGACCAATCGGGGTTTTTGCCCAGATTTACAAATGGACGGATAAAAACGGCCAGGTGCACTATTCGCAAACTCCGCCGCCTGGCCAAGCCGCAGGCGCGGTTGATTTCCGCGAATCCCAGCTGGGCGAGGCGCCGCCGCCTAAACCCGCCGATTCGCCTGCTTCCGCAGCCAGCGGACCCACCCCGGCAGCGTCCGCGGCAGTCGCCCCCAAAAAGCCACCACCCCAGCCGCCCAAATCGCTTTCAGGCGGGAAATCAGTCGAGAGTGATGAATCCCGTTGCAATTTCGCGCGGGACATATTGAGTGGTGCGGTTAAGCGCGCAGGCCGTCGTGGGCCGGTGGACGACGATGACCGCGCAATCGCCGCAAACGATGTGCGGATGTTTTGCCGCTAGGGCGGGCTTAGTACCTGCGGGAGCAGGCAGCGCCCCCGCTCAAACCCACTTAAAGCTAGCGCGCAACACTTTGCTCAGCCACGCAGGCACCGGCCCTGCGCGCAGCAAGGTAGCAGCCATAGAAAACTGGGTGCGTACCACCGCTTTTTCATGGCTGAAGGCTTTAAAGCCGTACAAACCGTGTGCATTGCCCAGGCCGGAATTGCCGATGCCGCCAAAGGGCAGGTTACCGTGCAAAAAGTGAATCATGGCGTGGTTGATACAGGCCCCGCCCGATTGGGTTTGGGCCAATACCTGCTCTATCGTGGCCTGGTTTTGGCTGTAAAGGTACAAGGCCAAAGGCTTGGGCCCTTGGTTGACCTGCGCGATGACTTTATTGATGTCGGTAAAGGTGATGATGGGCAGCAAAGGCCCGAAAACCTCTTCTTCCAAAATCCTTGCCCCGGCGCCGATGTTGTCCAGTAAAGTGGGCTGCACGTAGCATTGCGCCTCATCCACCGCGCCACCGGCCAGCACCCCGGCACCGTGCGCTTTGGCGTCGTCTAGCAGCGCCTTGATACGCGCGGTATGCCGCGGGTTCACGATGCGGGTGTAGTGCTTGCTCGCTTGTTGCGCTGCCGCGTCTGCGCCGTAGGCCTTGGCTAATTCAGTTTTGCAGCACTCCAGCCAACGCGCTTTCACGCTCTCGTGCACAAACACATAGTCCGGCGCGATACAGGTTTGCCCGGCATTGGAAAACTTGCCAAACATCACACTGGTGGCGGCCAATTCCAGGTCGGCGCTGGCGTCAATAATGGTCGGGCTCTTGCCGCCCAACTCCAGCGTCACGCTGGACAAATGTTTGGCCGCAGCGCCCATCACGTACTTGCCCACCGTGGGGCTGCCGGTAAAGAAAATATGGTCAAACGGCAGGTCGAGCAAAGCCTTGGACACATCGGCGTCGCCCTGAAAAATCGCCACTTCGTCCGGCGCAAACAATTCACCGATCAGCTGGCTGATCATGCCCGAGAGGTGCGGCGTCAGCTCAGAAGGCTTGATGATCACCGTGTTACCCGCCGCCAGCGCGGACACCAGTGGCCCCAGGGTTAGATTGATCGGGTAGTTAAACGGGCCGATGATCAGGCAGCGCCCCTTGGGTGCGTATTGCACTTCGCTGCGCGTGCCGCCAGTCATCATCGTGGGCCACACGCGTTTGGGCTTCATCCATTTTTTCAAGTTGCGGATGGCGTCATTGGCCTCTACACAAATGGGCAAAATTTCGCCAATGTCCACCTCCGCCGCCGGTTTGCCCAGATCGGCCGCAGCCAGCCGGTACCATTCCTCACGCCGCGCCAGCACGGCGTCGCGCAGCTTGGTAATTTTGGCGATTCGCTCTTGTGCGGTGGAGCTGCGCAAGCGCAGCGCAGTGGCGGCTTGGTTGGCAAACGCCTTGCCTATTTGTTCTCGCGTAACCAGGGTGCGGTGGGTCATATCGAGCATGGTGGTTACTCCTAAAAGCGGAAAAGCGGGCGCGTGGGTAGAGACATTGCGCTAAGGACCGAAGCCGCAAGCGGTGTTTGCTCAGCTGAGCTACTTAGGCCATCATACTGGCGATGCAAGCGAGCGCCTGCCGCTTGCGCGTCAGCCCGACAAACCAAAGCTTGCCACCAATGCGTAAGATAAGCACCATGACGCCTTTGGCCTTTAATTCCCTGGTGCCCCAAAACCTGCGCCTTCGCTTTCAGGTGGCGGTCAGCGCGCTACCGCTGGCCTGCATGCTGCTGGCGCTTGGGCCGAGTTATTTTTTTGCCCAATGGCTGGAAAAGCTGGAGGGCATCCCCGCCCAAACCCGCTTGCTCGACCATCCCGCAGGGCGTATGTGGGTAGCGGTATTTTTAAGCGCCTTGGTGTTGCAATTGCTGCTGGGCTATTTGCTGGGCTGGCTGCTCAACGCGCTGCTGGTCCGCTGGCTTTGGCGTTGGCCCGTAGACAAAATCCGCGCCGTCTATTTGCATTCCCAAGTACCCGTGGTCTGGCTGAAACCAGCTGCGGCTGCGCTTTCGGGTGACCGGGTCGCCATCATCGCCGTCGCGCGCTGGGAGCGCGAACGCAAGACTGGCGCCCTACGCTACGTGCTGCGCAAAGGCCTGATTGGCTGGGGCTTGCCTTTGTATGTGTTTATGTACGGCGTACAAACTTTGCTGCGCGGGGACGCATTGGTGCCGGAAGAAGCATTACGCAACGCGGTTTTGTGGTTGGGCTGCGGCGCGGTTTTTGGCACCGTGATGTGGTGGGTGTCAGAGTTCAATTACCGCAAGCTCAAGGCATCATTGGGTCTTTAAATGGTTCGCCTGGCAAGCGCCAAGCTTGGCAAGGCCTTAGCCAGACTGCTTGCTTTCTATCCGCGCGGCCGGACCCGTAAGGGCGGACCTGCCGGACGCGCCAGACGAAAAAATCCCCCGCAGCATTTTCATGTGCGGGGGATTTGGTTCGCTTCAAGCTCCAACTGGCACAAGGCCAGCGTGGGGATTAGAAGGAGTGGTTGAGAGAAATACGATATTGGCTATTGGTTGGGTTATCGCTGCCATCCTTTTCCTTGCCGCCTTGATTGTCTTGGCCCCAGGAAACGTTTACGTTGGTGCGCTTGCTCAGGTCATACTGTCCGGCCAATTGCAGGAAACTGGCTTTGTCGCGAGTTCCGTAGTTACCACCGATGGTGATTGCACCCAGTGGCACCGATGCGCCAAACAGCATGGCTGCTTTGTCATCGCTGGTAAATCCGCGACGCGAGGAGTCATAGCCGAATCCAACCTTGGCAAAGCCAGCGTCGTAAATGGCGCTCAAATCAAAGGAAGTGGATTGAATATCACCCGTGGCAACAGCCTTGACAAGAGCAGTGCCTTGTGCCGCGGCAATCGCCTTCAGCGTGTCGTCGGCAAAAGTTGATGATACAAATTGCCCAGTCAATGTCAGACCATTACCTGAATACTTAGCAGTACCCACGTAGCTGGTTACACCTGGGTTAAACCCTCCGCTGGCACCAGCTCTAATCGCAGCGTTGTCAGCTTTTGCTTGTGCTGCTTTATCGCTCACAGCAGGGTCAGCGTTCGCGCCAGCGCCAGCATCAATAGTTCCCTTGGCATCTTTGTTTTTGCCCTCGATGTAGCTAAAACTCAGAGAAATGGAATCATTCACAGGAATGCTGAATGCCAATACGTCGATTGCTTCGCGCTTAATTACGTTGCTAGCCCATTGGTCATCTGCCAGATTGGCGGGAGCGACCAATGCAGCGCCTTGATTACCACCCGAACGGGTGTTTCTGAATGAGACCAAGCCAATCGGCGTGGTCAGCGCAAAGCTTTGATCAGCGCGAGTGAAAGCGGTTCCGCGAGGAGCGTCATTCTCCAGCGTCATCGAAGCGGCCAATTTCAAACCATTGCCCAGATCTTCGCTGACACCAACGTTGAGGGTGTTGTCAGTCATGGCGAGGCCGGAAACTTTGGCCAAATTAGATTGGTAGGCAGTAGAAATGCTACCGGTGATGGAAACTTGTGCAGAAGCCAAGCCCGCGACAGACAGTGCTGCCAAAGCAATCAATGTTTTTTTCATATTAAATCCCTGAAAGTTATTAAACAAAACATGTTCTTGAAATAGAACACGGTTTATTGAAACATGGGGGATTGATGCAGTGCAATGAAAAGTTTGGAAATGTAATTACAAAATTAAAAATAGTTGCATTTTTGCAACTATTTAAAAATGTGTACTTAACTTGTATGCCCGCTACGCGCCTGCCTGCACCCTGTGGTTTTTGGCGGGAGTTCGCGTCGCCAGCAGGGGCGCCGCTAACGCGGCAACGTCAGGATCTGGCAGTTTTGCGGTTGGCGCAGTCGGCCTTGGTGCAACTGGCGTAGAGGCTGAGCGCGTGGTCGGTGATGGCAAAGCCTTTGGCTTTGGCAACCGCGTGTTGGCGTTTTTCGATTTCGGCGTCGTAAAACTCTTCTACTTGGCCGCAGTCCAGGCAGACCAGGTGGTCGTGGTGTTCGCCCTGGTCTAGTTCAAACACGGATTTACCGCCTTCAAACTGGCTGCGCTTTAGGATGCCTGCCTGCTCAAACTGCGTCAGCACACGGTATACCGTGGCCAAGCCCACATCGGCACGTTCTTGGAGCAGCACCCTGAATATGTCTTCGGCGGACAAATGGCGCTGGCGGCTGCGCTGGAAGACCTCCAATATCTTCAAGCGCGGCACCGTGGCCTTGAGGCCGGTGCTTTTGAGTTCGTCAATGTTGCTCATGCGTAAAGCGGGCCGTAGAGGGGCGGGGCTACAATGCCGCGATCTTACTGCCGCATGCAATACATGATTTTTGCCCCTACTTTGCGCCGTCTAGCGGCCCTGCTTTCGCTGGGTGGCGTGCTGTTTTTGGCATCGGGCTGTGGCAGTTTGGACAAAGCCAGCAATTCGGTGGCGAGCGTGATAGAGCCCTACCGCATGGAAATTGTCCAGGGCAATGTGGTCAGCCGCGAGCAAGTGGCTGCCATCCCCAAAGGCGCTAGCAGGGCCCAGGTGGCTGCCGTGCTGGGCACGCCTTTGCTCACCAGTGTGTTCCATGCGGACCGCTGGGTGTACGCCTTCAGCCTGAATCAGCAGGGCAAATTGCCGCAGTTGCGCCAAGTGACGGTGCATTTCAAAGGCGATAGCATGGAGCGCATAGACGCGGATGCGCTGCCTACCGAGGCCGAGTTTGTAAACAGTTTGCGCACCAAGGTGGAATTACCCGCAGCCAAGCCGCTGGAAGCCAGCGCCGAGGCGCTCGCCAAGTTCCCCGCGCCCGCGCCCAAGCCAGCCGCGTCTGCGCTGCCACCGCCGCGCACCAATTACCCGCCGCTGGAGCCTTAGGCCCGCCGCCCCACACAGAGAGCGCACCCATGACGCACGCGATAGCCATTGCCGGAGCCTCCGGGCGCATGGGCCACATGCTGGTGGACGCAGTGCGCGCTGCCGATGATTGCCACTTGGCCGCCGCGCTAGACCGCGCGGACAGCCCGGCCATTGGGCAGGATGCGGGGGCTTTTGGCGGACAAGCCACCGGCGTGCTGATTTCGCCAGACCTGCAAGCGGGCCTTGCGCACAGTAAATTTTTGATCGACTTCACCCGCCCGGAAGGCACGATGGCGCATCTGGCCGTGTGCCGACGCTTAGGCGTGGCCATGGTGATAGGCACCACCGGCTTTAGCGAGGCGCAAAAAGCGCAGATTGCTGAGGCGGCCAAAGACATCCCCATCATGCTGGCGCCTAATATGAGTGTGGGCGTGAACGTGACGCTCAAGTTGCTGGAACTGGCCGCCAAGGCCATGGATACGGGCTACGACATCGAGATCATCGAAGCGCACCACCGCCACAAGGTGGACGCGCCGTCGGGCACGGCCCTGAAGATGGGCGAAGTCATCGCACAGGCGCAGGGCCGCAAACTGGCAGACTGTGCGGTCTACACCCGCGAAGGCATTACCGGCGAGCGCGACCCCTCAAGCATCGGCTTTGCCACGATTCGCGGTGGGGACATTGTGGGCGACCACACGGTCTTGTTTGCCGGTACCGGCGAGCGGATTGAGATCAGCCACAAGTCGTCCAGCCGCGCCACCTACGCCCAGGGCAGCTTGCGCGCAGTGCGTTTTTTGGCGGGCAAGCACAACGGCATGTTCGATATGTTCGACGTGCTGGGTTTGCGCTAAGCCGGGCTTGCCATGTTGGAAGGCGACGCAGTCCACAAAGTGGTAGCTGGGGTGCTGTTGCTGATGTCCCTGGCCAGTTGGTCCATCATTCTGTGGAAAAGCTTTTTCCTGCGCAGCGCGCTAGCCGGTTTGGAGCGCAGCATTGCGGCCTTTTGGCAGGCGCCGGATGTGGAACAGGCTCTGCACACTTTGCCTACTTTTGACCGCGCTGGGCTGCTGACGCCCTTGATTGAAGCGGGCCGACGCCAAATGCGCCAGCACGCGCAGCCCCGTCTGGCGGCGCAAGGCTCTAGCGCCCAGCAATTAACCCGCGTGTTGCGCGATGCTTTGCAGGCCGGGGTGCGCCGCTTGCAATCCGGGCAGGTGATTTTGGCCAGCGTGGGCTCGATGGCGCCATTTGTCGGGCTGCTTGGCACGGTGTGGGGCATTTATGGCGCTTTGGCCACGATTGCACAGGCCGGGCAAATCAGCATCGCGCAGGTGGCCGGGCCGGTGGGCGAGGCTTTGATCATGACGGCGGCGGGGCTGGCGGTGGCGATTCCGGCGGTGCTAGGCTACAACTTGCTCGGGCGGCTGATCGGGCGCATCGAAGCCGACCTGGAGGGTTTTGCCCGCGATGTGCGCGAATTGCTGGTGTACCAAAGCCAATCGGCGGCCTATCCGCCGGACGGCGCGCTGGACTAAAAATAGGCCATGGCTTTCGGACGCCTCCAAGCCAAGCGCAGCGATGCGCCTATGAGCGACATCAACATGACGCCGCTGATTGACGTGATGCTGGTGCTGCTGGTGATTTTCATCATCACCGCGCCCATGATGCTCAGTGCTGTCAAGGTGGACTTGCCCAAGGCCGATGCCGCCGCCAGGAGCCAAAGCAATGCCCAACCCCTGGCGGTGACCATCGACCAGGCGGGCGCGGTGTATGTGCAAGAGCAGCATTTGCAGGGCGATGCCTTGCAGCAAGCCTTGCAACAAGCGGCCGAGCGCAACCCAGCTACCGAGGTGCAATTGCGTGCCGACACGGCGGTGCCCTACGGACGGGTGGTGGAGTTCATGGCGCTGGCCAACGCAGCGGGCTTGAGCCGCATCGGTTTTGTGACCGAAAAGCCGCGTTAAGCCGGGCTGGCGCTGGCAGCTGCGCGCCCTGCGCCGCCCCAATAGGCCTTGCGGGATGCGCGCCTAAAATGCCTGTTGCCTTTAACCCCAGCCCCCAATGCAAGACAAGTACCAACACACCGCCATAGAGCAAGCCGCCCGTAGCCATTGGGCGCAGCCTTTGTGGAATGGCCACGAGGCCTACCGCGTCACCGAAGACGCCGGCAAAAACAAGTTTTACGCCTGTTCCATGCTGCCCTACCCCAGCGGCAAGCTGCACATGGGGCATGTGCGCAACTACACCATCAACGACATGCTGACGCGCTATTTGCGCATGAAGGGCTATAACGTCTTGATGCCCATGGGCTGGGATGCGTTTGGCCTGCCGGCCGAAAACGCGGCGCTAAAGAATGGCGTGCCGCCAGCCAAGTGGACGTACGAAAACATCGCCCATATGAAGCAGCAGATGCAGGCCATGGGCCTGGCCATCGACTGGAGCCGCGAAGTGGCTACCTGCGACCCCACCTATTACAAGTGGAACCAGTGGCTGTTTTTGAAGATGCTCGAAAGTGGCGTGGCCTACCGCAAAACGCAGGTGGTGAACTGGGACCCGGTGGACCAGACGGTGCTGGCCAATGAGCAGGTGATCGACGGGCGCGGCTGGCGCACCGGCGCGCTGGTGGAAAAGCGCGAGATTCCGGGCTATTACCTAAAAATTACCGCGTACGCGCAAGAGCTTTTGGACCATGTGCAAACCGGCCTGCCCGGCTGGCCCGAGCGCGTCAAGCTGATGCAGGAAAACTGGATTGGCAAGAGCGAAGGCGTGCGCTTTGCGTTTCCGCACACCATAAAAGATGCCAGCGGCGTCTTGATCGGCGAGGGGCGTATGTATGTGTTTACCACGCGCGCCGACACCATCATGGGCGTTACCTTTTGCGCCGTGGCCCCGGAGCATCCTTTGGCGCAGCATGCGGCTTTGACTAACCCGGCTTTGGCGGCGTTTATTGAAGAATGCAAGGCGGGCGGTACGACTGAGGCCGAACTGGCGGTGAAAGAGAAGGCCGGTATGGATACGGGCCTAGTGGTGACGCATCCTTTGACTGGTGAGCCGGTAGCGCTGTGGGTGGGTAACTATGTGTTAATGAGTTATGGCGATGGCGCGGTGATGGGCGTGCCGGCGCATGATGAGCGCGATTTTGCGTTTGCTTTGAAATATGGGTTGGCGATTCGGCAGGTTGTCGCTGTTCCGTCTTCTGTTTCCTCGGGGGCGGCCACGCCAAGCCCTGCGCCGGGTTCCTCCAACGCGAGCGTAATGTCGGTACCCGGCGCAGGGCTTGGTGTCGCCGCGTTGCAGGCGGACGGTGGGAATGCCAAATCCAATTCCACTGCTGGCGCTGCATTTTTGTCTTTTGACTCGAGCGTTTGGCAGGATTGGTATGCCGAAAAAGGCGCGGGTGTGGCAGTGCAATCGGGTAAATACGACGAGCTGGGTTTCAAGGCTTGTCTGGATGCAGTGGCGGCTGATTTGGCGGCGCTGGGGCTGGGCGAGAAAAAGACGACTTGGCGACTGCGGGACTGGGGCGTGTCGCGCCAGCGGTATTGGGGTACGCCGATTCCTATCATCCACTGCGATGAACACGGCGCGGTGCCGGTGCCGGAGAAGGATTTGCCGGTGGTGCTGCCGCTCGATTGCATTCCTGACGGGTCGGGTAATCCGCTGCACAAGCATGTTGGTTTTCATGCAGGCGTGACCTGCCCGGTGTGTGGCAAAGCGGCGCGGCGCGAGACCGATACCATGGATACTTTTGTCGACTCGAGCTGGTACTACATGCGCTATTGCGACCCGAGCAATAGCGATGCCATGGTGGCCGAGGGTGCGGCCTATTGGGCGCCGATGGACCAGTACATCGGCGGTATCGAGCACGCGATTTTGCATTTGCTCTACGCGCGCTTTTGGACCAAGGTGATGCGCGATCTGGGGCTGGTGAAAGTTGATGAACCGTTTACCAAACTTCTTACCCAAGGCATGGTGCTCAACCATATTTATTCCCGCCGCACTGACAAGGGCGGTAAAGAATATTTCTGGCCGCAAGACGTGGAACATGTGCATGACGCTACCGGCAAAGTCATAGGCGCACGCTTGGTCAAAGCGGTGGGCGATTTGCCCGTCGGTACTGCGATCGACTACGAGGGCGTGGGCACTATGTCCAAGTCCAAAAACAACGGTGTGGACCCGCAGGACTTGATTGAAAAATACGGCGCCGATACGGCCCGCTTGTACACCATGTTCACCTCGCCGCCCGAGGCAACCTTGGAGTGGAACGACGCGGGTGTGGAAGGCAGTTACCGCTTTTTGCGCCGTGTGTGGAATTTTGGCTTCAAGTTGTCGGCGCTCGATCTGGCAGCTGCGCACGCTACGCTGGCGGCGAATGGTGGTTTGGCATCCGTGGCGTTTTCTAAAGAGGCCAAGGTGCTGCGTTTGGAAATGCATACCGTGCTCAAGCAGGTGGATTACGACTACCAGCGTATGCAGTACAACACGGTCGTCTCGGGCACTATGAAGATGCTCAATGCGCTGGAAGACTTCAAGGGCCACGACACATCCGATGGCTTGGTTGCGCTGGCTGAAGGCTTTGGTATCTTGCTGCGCGTGCTATACCCCGCCACGCCGCATCTGGCGCATGCGCTATGGGTGGAGTTGGGCTTTGCAAAACACGGCGGCGATTTGCTCGACGCTGTCTGGCCCGCCGTGGATGCTAGCGCCTTAGTGCAAGACGAAATCTCGCTGGTGCTGCAAATCAATGGCAAATTGCGCGGCGCTTTGTTGGTGCCATCGGATGCGAGCCGCGAAGCGATTGAAGCGCTGGCGCTGCAAAACGCCACGGTGCAAAGTTTTGCCCAAGGCGCAGCGCCGAAAAAAGTCGTTGTCGTGCCAGGCCGTTTGGTCAACGTGGTGCTTTAGGCGCTGTGCGTAGCATGTTGTACACAACGCTTCGCAAGGTGGCCTTTTGGTTGTCGCTGGCCTTGTCGGCAACGTTTTTGCAGGGCTGCGGCTTTGCATTGCGCGGCGCGCCCAACTATGTGTTTGATACCGTGGCGGTGACGCCCGAGCGCTCAGGCGGCGTGGCCGCAGAGTTGTCTCGCTTGCTGGGCAACCGAGTGCGCCCGGCCGTGACGCCCGAGGGCGGTGCAGCGCCCGATGCCATCGTCGACGTGCTGAGCGACTCGCGCCAGGACGTAGTTGTGGGAGTGAACGCAGCCGGTCTCATACGCGAGTTTGAGTTGCGCCTGGTCGTGCGCTTCTCGGTGCGCACGCCCCAGGGTAAGGTATTGATCGAACCGACGGATATTCGCCTGGAGCGCAGTGTGAGCTTTAGCGAGGCTACGCTTTTATCCAAAGAGCCAGAAAAGGTGATGCTCTGGCGTGATATGCAGACCGACGCGGTGCAGCAAATCGTACGCCGCCTGGCGGCAATTAAATCGCTGGCGCCTTAGGGCTGACGCGCCATGCAATTAGCGCCCTCGCAACTAGGCCGGCATGTGGAGCGCGGGCTTAAAAGCCTGTACACGATTCACGGCGACGAGCCCCTTTTGCAACAAGAGGCGCTAGACGCGCTGCGTGCCCATGCGCGCACCCAAGGTTTTACCGAGCGCAGCGCGCACATGGTGTCGGGCGCGCACTTTGATTGGAGCGAGGTGCTGGCCGCCGGTGGCAGCATGAGTTTGTTTGCCGACAAACAAATTATCGAAATCCGCATTCCCAGCGGCAAGCCGGGCAAAGAAGGCAGCCTTGCTTTGCAGCAGATCGCCGAACAGGCGCAGGGCAACGATCCGGTGCTGACCATCATCTTGCTGCCACGTTTGGACAAAGCTACCAAAGGCACGGCCTGGTTTGGTGCCTTAGAAAACTGCGGTGTGACGCTGCAGGTTGACCCGGTGGAGCGCAAAGACCTGCCGGCCTGGATTGCGCAGCGCCTGGGTGCGCAAGGCTTGCGTGTGGCGGCGGGTGAAGAAGGCCAGCGCACCTTGCAATTTTTTGCGGACCGCGTCGAAGGCAATCTATTGGCCGCGCACCAAGAGGTGCAAAAGCTCGCTTTGCTGTTTGCGCCCACTGCGCAAAGCGGCGGCGTGCTGACTTGGGAGCAAGTGGAGGCTGCGGTGCTCAATGTGGCGCGCTACGATGTGTTTAAGCTGAGCGAGGCGGTGCTGGCCGGGCAGCCGCTGCGCGTGCAGCGCATGCTAGAAGGCTTGCAGGCCGAGGGCGAGGCAGAGGTGTTGGTGCACTACACGCTGGCCGAAGACATACGCGCCTTAAAGCGCGTCAAAGACGCCATGGCCCAGGGCCGCCCGCTGCCGCTGGCCTTGCGCGAGAACCGCATCTGGGGCAACAAAGAGCGCTTGTTTGAACGCGTGCTGCCGCGCATCAGCGCGCCGCAGCTGGCGCAATTGCTTCAAGCGGCGCACACGGTGGATGGCATCATCAAAGGCCTCAAGCAGCCCGACTGGCCCGCCAGTGGCTGGCAGGCGCTGCACCGGCTGGCACTGGACTTGTGCCGGTTGGCGGCGCCTAAGTCGGTGGCTGCGCGCCCTTAAGCGCAGGCTTATCGCTGCGCCTCTTCGGGCGATGGCGGCACATCGGGCACCTGCGCCAAAGCCGCTTCAAAGCGCGCTTGCGAAGCCCGTGCAGCGCGCTCGCGGATATATTTTTCAGTATTAAATGCCGAGGCTTTTTCGGCTACCGCAGAGGCGATGAACTGGTTGAGCGATACCCGATCTTGCGCTGACATTTCCCGCACCAATTGGTGCAGCGAGTCGGGTAAGCGAAGGCTGATGGCGCCCATAATTTAAGTCTCCAGTTGTTGCAAAAATTCACGCGGCGTCATCACAACCACGCCTAGCGATGCCGCGTTTTTGAAGTCTGACACATTCCAAGTCACCACACAGGCACCCGAGGCCATGGCCAGCTCTAACAAAAAATCGTCATCCGGGTCCTTGAGCAGCGGTCGCCACAAGTAAAAAATTTCGTGGGCTTGCGCGCTGGCACATATGAAATCAAGCACATCATCAATCGCTTGCGCTGACAATGGCAGTTGCCCGCGCTTGAGCACGGCCTCGTACTCGGCTACCAGGGGCGTTGAAATATGCATGCGGTAAGCGCCGGTGGGTAAAGCGGCAAGCAGCGCAAAGGAGGCACCTTGGCGCGAGCGCAAAGCGCTGACCAGCACATTGGTATCCATCACCGCATTTCTGAACATTTTGGTATTATAGGTAATACCGTTTTACTACGACTAGTGGCCCCGCGCTTTGGGACGCTGCATCCATGAAAATCCAACTATGAACACCTCTGTTGCCAACCCCATCGAAACCACCCGCCTCTTGGGCGCGCAGGCCAAAGCGGCTTCTAGCGCCATGGCGCGTGCCAGTGCGGCGGACAAAAACCGGGCGCTGCTGGCGCTGGCGGCTTTGCTGCGCGAAAACATCCAAGCCTTGCAAGTGGACAACGCCAAAGACCTGGAGCGTGCCCTCGCCGCCGGGCTGGCCGCGCCGCTGGTAGACCGGCTGCGCCTGACGCCCAAAGTGCTGGAAACCTGCGCCCAGGGTTGCGAGCAACTGGCCGCCATGCCAGAAATCATTGGCGAAATCAGCGGCCTGCGCCAGCAGCCCAGCGGCATCCGCGTAGGGCAAATGCGCGTGCCCATCGGCGTGTTTGGCATGATTTTCGAGAGCCGGCCCAACGTCACCATCGAAGCTGCCAGCCTGTCCATCAAAAGCGGCAATGCCTGCATATTGCGCGGCGGCTCTGAAGCCATTGATTCGAACAAAGCGCTGGCCTTGCTGGTGGGCAAAGCGCTGGAGCAAGCGGGCCTGCCCACGGACGCGGTGCAGTTGGTTCAGACCACCGACCGCGCGGTGGTGGGCGAATTGATCGCCATGCCGCAGTTTGTGGATGTCATCATCCCGCGCGGCGGCAAAAGCCTGATTGAGCGTATAAGCCGCGAGGCCAAAGTGCCCGTCATCAAACACCTGGACGGTAATTGCCACACCTATGTGGACGACCCCTGCGACATCGCCATGGCCGTGACGGTGGCCGACAACGCCAAAACCCAAAAATACAGCCCCTGCAATGCGAGCGAAGGCTTGCTGGTGGCGCGTGGCGTGGCGGCGCAGTATTTGCCACAAATCGGCGCCATTTACGCAGCCAAAGGCGTGGAAATGCGCTGCTGCCCCGAGGCCAAAGCCTTGCTCGCAGGCCTGCCCGGCGCCAAGCTGGAAGACGCCACCGAGCAAGATTGGTTTGAAGAATACCTGGCACCCATCATCAGCATCAAAGTGGTCGATGGCCTGGACGCGGCGATTGCGCATATCAACCACTACTCCAGCCACCACACCGACGCCATCCTCACCCGCGACCACATGCACGCGCAGCGCTTTTTGCGCGAGGTGGACTCGGCCAGCGTCATGGTTAACACCAGCACCCGCTTTGCCGACGGCTTTGAATACGGCTTAGGTGCCGAAATCGGCATCTCCACCGACAAATTCCACGCCCGCGGCCCAGTGGGCATTGAGGGCCTGACCTCGCTCAAGTACGTGGTGCTGGGGCAGGGGGAAGTGCGGGCATAGGTTTTGCCCTTGCCTTTTATAAACATTTTGTTTATATTTGCGCATGATTGAAAGCTTTGCATCGGAGGAAACCCGCAAACTCTTTGAGACCGGGAAATCCCGCCGCTTACCCGCAGAAATTCTTAAACGCGCCATCATGCGACTTACGCAACTGCATGCCGCCGAGACCATAGAAGACTTGCGT
>CANFJQ010000064.1 GCA_947447615.1 Comamonadaceae bacterium | reverse complement strand
TGGTGCGCCACGATGATGTTCTCGCGCACCGTCATCGACTTGAAGATGGTGGTTTCCTGGAAGGTGCGCACCACGCCTTTGCGGGCTACCGTGTGCGGCGCCAAGTCGCTAATGCGCTCGCCGCGCAGCAACACTTCACCGGCACTGGTTTGCACAAAAGAGGCGATCAGTTTGAACAGCGTGGATTTACCCGCGCCATTGGGTCCGATGACCGACAAAATTTCACCTTCGTTCACGGAGAAGCTGACGTTGTTGACCGCTACGAGTCCGCCGTAACGTTTGGTCGCGCCTTTGACTTCGAGAATGACGCTCATGAACGCGCTCCTTTGCGGTCCATTAGGCTGAGCACGCCATTGGGCAGCCAAAGCATGAGGGCGATCATCAGAGAGGAATAGATGAGCAACTGGAAGCGCCCAGTGGCGAACAGCAAATCCCAGCCGAAATAGAGCAGCAGAGTGCCCAGCATGGGGCCAAACACAAAGCCAAGCCCGCCTAAAAAGCAATTGAGCATGAAGTTCACGCTATCGGTAATTTGGAAAGACGAGGGGTAGAGCGACTGGGAAATCGCCACAAAACTCGCCCCGGCGATGCCGCCTAAGAAGGAAGAAATCGCGTAGGCCAGCACCCGCAGCCAAGCGATGTTGACACCGATGGAGGAAGCCAACTCTTCGTTTTGTTGCAGCGAACGGCATAAATGCCCCAGGCGCGAATTAACGATGCGCCACAGCACGGCATAGGTCAGCACCATCATGATTACGGCCATCCAATAAAAACCTAGCTTTGGGTTGGCCAGGGTATTGAAGTCAGGGATGATGGTCAGGCCAAAAACATTTAGCTCGGCGGGCAGTTTGATGGAAGTGATGCCCTTGGCACCATTGGTAAACGGCATGGCCAGCGCGGTCAGGCGGCTCACCTCGGTGAGCACCAGCGTCACCATGGCGAAATACACACCGCGCAAGCGCAAAATCGGCAGGCCGATCAGCACAGACAGCAGCGCGCAAAAAGTGCCTGACACCGGCAGCGTCCACCAAAAGCTAAAGTCGCCTTTGGTGATGAGCAAGGCCGATACATACCCGCCCACCAGGGCATAAGCGCCTTGCCCGATATTGATACGGCCGATGTAAAACGTTAGCCACACACCGGCTGATGCGATGGACAAAAGGGCCACGGCGGTAAGGGTGTAGTACAGATCTACGCGCCCGGATACGGCAATGGCGCTGGGTACCAGGACCAGCACCACCAAGAGAAAAAAGGCTACTGCGCCCCAGCGTTGCTTGTTACTCATATCAACCCCAGGGTTTGCCCATCAGGCCTTGCGGGCGCACCGCCAAGAACACCATCAGCGAGGCAAATATCGCCAGGTAAGTAATCTCGCCGGAGGAGGCCAGCAGGGTCAGGCCCACGCTTTCCATCATGCCCAAAATAAAGCCACCCATAATCGCGCCGGAAATCACACCGGCGCCGCCAATCATGATCATCATGAAGGCGTTGATAGAGGTCGGGCCGCCCATGCCCAGGTTGATGCCGGTAATCGTCACCAGCAAGCCACCTACGATGCCCGCCAGCATCGCGCCCAGGGCAAAGCCGATCATGGAGTAGCGGTCCACATCCACGCCCATCAGGCGCGCGGCCACTTTGTCCTGCGCCAGCGCGCGCATGGCGCGCCCGGTTTTGGAGTGCTGCATAAACAAAATAAAGATGGCCACCATGGCAATAGCCAGCAGGCCTATCAGGATGCGGTCATACGGCATGACCACAATGAAATCCCAGTTAAAAACGCCATCGACAATTTTCGGCAAGCCGCGTTGCTTTTCGCCAAAGAACAAAAGAATGATGGCATCCAGAAAAAACGCGATGCCTGCGGCCAGCAGCATCGTGCTTTCTTCGCGCTTGGAATTGCTTATCACCGGGCGGAACAGATACTTTTCCACCAGCGCGCCTATGGCCGCCAGTGCGATGCCCGAAGCCAACAAACCCACGATAAAGGGCAGGCCAAATTGGGACACTACGGTGTAGGTGACAAAACCGCCCAGGACATACATTTGTCCGTGCGCGAAATTGAGCACATTCATTAACGAAAAAATCAGCGTCAATCCCAGAGCGATGAGCGCGTATTGCGCCCCCAGGTACAGACCGTTTACAACAACTTGTTCCATGCGTGCCTTGCAATCAAGCCAAAAAAGCGGCAAGCGCGGCCGGTGCCGCGCTTGCCGCCTGTCGGGCGGAGTCAGTGATTAGTCAACGCTTGCTACGAACATCGTCTCAAACTTGCCATCTTTGTACACATTGACCACCAGCGGTACCGAAACTTGACGCTTCTGACCGAAGGAAGTGCTACCCACGTACTTCAGCTTGGCATCACCCACCATATAGGGGTTGGGCGCGGAGAAGGAATCCATGGTCTTCTGGAATTCTTTGACGTCAGTCATGCCTTTGGGGTTGGCCTTGAGGGTTTCCAGGATGTATTCCAAGGCATAGACCTTGGTGTTGGATTCGTCGTTGTATTCACCAAATTTCTTGGTGTAACGGGCGACGAATTCACGCATCTTGTCCGAAGCCAATTGGGGCGTGGAAGCACCGCCGACCGAGATAAAGCCGTCAGCCAGCTTGCCTGCGCCTTCCTTCAGGACGTTGGCGTCCTGGGCGGTTTCGGTAGAGATCAGGCCTTTGAAGCCTTGCTCACGTGCCGAGCGGATCAGCTGGGGTGCTTGCGCAGGAGCGACGCCAGATAAAACCAGCAAATCGGGGTTGGTTTTGAGCACGGGCAGCAGCACGGGGGTGAAGTCCTTGGTGTCCACTTGGTAAGTCACATTGGCCGAAACCACTTGCAGGCCCAAGGCTTTGGCCGCTGCGGCGCCGCTGTCACGCTGGCTTAAGGGGTCAGACTCATTGGCGGCCACAAAAGCGACCTTCTTGATGCCTTTTTCCTTCATCAGGTGCTTATAAATAGCGGGGCCGGACTGGTAGTTGGCGACCATGCCCAAGATGGCGTTGCTGGCAGGCTTGGTGTACAGCTCTTTGGGGAAGGCATAGGGGAAGTACATGATGCCGCGGCTCTCAGCCACGGGGCGCACAGCGGCGGCGCCGTCATCAACGTTAGGGCCAACCACATAGTGGATGCCTTCTTGGGCCATTTTTTCCATACCGGCAATAGCGCGCTTGGGGTCTTTTTGGTCATCAAACGCGACGATTTGCACGTCATAGGTCGTGCCGCCGATTTTTACGCCACCGGTTTCATTGATCCAGTCCGCGCGGGTTTCCATGGAACGCTGGTTGGAGATACCCCAGCTGGCGGCGGGGCCTGAAGTAACACCGACAAAACCGATTTTCAATACTGGGTTGGCGGCAAATGCAGCGCCGCTGAAGGCGGCTGCGATCGTGGCGGACAGCAGGCTGACCGCTAGGAAATTACGCTTTTTCATGAACAAGGCTCCTAGGGAGGGAATGGAAGAAGGAAGGAATTTTCCAAACCTGGTGGTCTTTGCGAACCGCCCGGTTGGTAGGCGCATCTTCCATCGTGTTAACAATCTTGTCAACATACTTTGGCTTAATTTGTGGGCTTAGGAAAGCCCCTGTAAGATGTCCAAGAGCGCCGTTTTTGCGGGCTTGGCAGTGGTTTTGGAAGCCTTGCGCGGGGCTTATTTTGGTGCCATTTTCCCTGCCCAGTGCGCCTCCTGAATTTGGCTAAATTGCATTATTAACCTTTTAAAATCAAAGACTTAGAGGCCGCATGCCCCAATCGTTGAGTCCCGAAGACGCGCAAGAAGCCCATATCGTAGAGCGGATTTACGAGGCGGTGATCGACCAGCGTCTGGCGCCCGGTGCCAAGCTGTCCGAAGCCAGCCTGTGTACGGCTTTCGGCGTAGGCCGCATGCGCATCCGGCGCTGCCTTTTGATCCTTGCCAGCCGCGAAGTGGTGGAATTGCAGCCCAATCGAGGCGCCTATGTGGCGCAGCCCAGCGCCCAGCAGGCACGTGAGATTTTTGAGGCCCGCCTGGCCATAGAGCCCTCACTGGCCCGACTGGCTGCCGAACGTGTCAAGCGCCTTGACGTCAAAACTTTGCAGTCATTGCTGCGCAAAGAGGCGCAGGCCCATAAGGCGGGCAACCGGCGCGAGGCCATCCGCTTGTCCGGACAGTTCCATGTGGCGCTGGCCCAAGTGGCCGATAACACCGTCATGCTGCGCTTCGTGAAAGACTTGGTGACTCGAAGTTCGCTCATCATCGGTATGTATGGCGACCCTGGATTTACCAACTGCCGGGATGACGACCACATGGGCATCGTCGATGCGTTGCTGGCTAATGACGGCGCGTGCGCGGAACGCTTGATGAAAGCGCATTTAAGCCATATCACCGAGCACCTGGATTTGGAGCGCCAACTGGTGGCGCCGGCCGATCTGGTTTCGCTGTTCGGTGAAACGGCGCCTGCGCTAAGAGTGCGTGCTTAATTGAAGCCTGCGCACAATCTATCGGCGCAGGTGCAGTAAAACCCTATGCACTGCAGCCGCGGTCAGGCGCGCCTATCCACGTAGCGGCCTTTGTCCTTGGGTGGCTGGGATTCTTGGTGCCGCTCCACGGCCCTGGCCTGCACTACTTTGGGCGGCGGCTCGTTGCGCGCTTTGGTCTCTAACTTGTCCATGGTGTCCGCGCGCGTTTGCGGCGGCGGGCGCGGCACGTAGTTGGAAGTACTTACATTGGATATTGGCATGCCTGTCTCCTTACGTCGCTGCGAGCACGTCGGCCCTTAGTTGGTTTTGCCCAAATTGAGCACCGCATCGGCCACTTTGCCTGAGTCTTTTTCCAGCGCCAGCACGTCAGTGCCTACGCGAACAAATTGGTAGCCCGGATAGAAACTGAGCTTGCTCAGCAGCGGCTCAGGGATCGGGAATGATTTGGCGCTTGAGGGCAGCGCCTCGCCAAATTTCCAGGCCACCGGGTTCTTGCTCTCGCAGCCCGCTGCCTTGCTGAAACTTAGGCCCTCGGGGCAACTGCCCGGCGAACTGTTTTCCATAAAGTAGTTGCGAATCATCTCGGTGCGCAGCTTGCCAAAATAGTTCTTCATTTGCTTGCCACGCTCGGGCGGGAACACCGGTTTGGGTTCCGAATCAAGCGGCAGCTTGCGGCTCAGGTCTTCCGGCTGTGGGCTGCTGGCACCCAAAGAAATATTGATGTTTTGCGCGGCTGGCGCAGCAGCCGGTGCGCCGCCTACGGGTGCCGCCGCACTGCCAGTGCCTACGGCCAGGGTCACGGTGCCCGGCGGCGGGGCAGCGCCAGCCGCAGGCGCTGCCGGTGCGCCAGCGGCGCTTGTTTCTTCCGCGCCTTTTTTGCTGCCGCTACTGGGCGAGGTGGCACCTTCGGATCCGTACAGGTATTTCAGCGCCAGCGGGTCGTTTTTCAGCTTGTTTTCAATAATCTGGTCAAACACACCAGCGATCTTCACGGTATTGGCCGAGCCCAGCCATTGGGGCCGGTTGCTGCTAAGCAGCAGCACTTGGGAAATCGAGCAAGAAGGGCCGTTGGCTTTGAGCCATTGCGCCGCCAAGTCGCCACGCTCTTGCGGGTCATGGGTAGTCAGCGCCATCGTCCGAAATTCGGCAATCGAGCAGGTATAGGGGTTTGCCACATTAGGCGGCACCGGCAAAGGGTTTTTCTTGGTGGTTTGCGCGGATGCGCCGTTGGCAAAAAAGAGTGATATCCCCAAGGCCGCCAGCAGGAGGCGGCTATGCCTAAAAAACCCTTCAATCGAAAGCAGATCCGGCAGGCGCATGGGTTCCTTTGAAAAGGTCGTCGGTTTACCTCGGGAAGTCTAACTGAATATCACGAAATTACTGAATTATTCGATTCCTTTACTTCCCTTGTATTACGCTGATTACACCTCGTTGCCGGTGGCCAAAGTAGACCCCAAATGCCCTTGCTACCGCCGCAAACTTAGGTCCTAGCTCCGAGAAAGGGAACATCCTGCGCCACCGGCAGTACTATCATGCTTGGAAGCCAAGGGCTGGGTCAGGCCATGCCGATCAACGCAGGAGACAAAACCATGCAAAGACGCCAACTTATCGCTACCACGGTGGCCAGCGCCGCTTTCCCTTCTCTGGTGTGGAGCCAGGCGCTGGAAAAGCCGCAACTCAGCATTGCCGTGGGCGGTAAAAACTTGTTTTACTACCTGCCTCTGACGATTGCCGAGCAACTAGGCTACTTCAAGGCCGAGGGGCTGGATGTCACGATCGTGGACTTTTCAGGTGGCGCGCGGGCCTTGCAGGCGGTGGTGGGTGGTAGCGCGGATGTGGTGTCCGGGGCGTTTGAGCATACCGTCAATATGCATTTCAAAGGCCAGCCCATGCGCGCTTTTGTGGTGCAGGGCGCGGCGCCGCAAATTACTTTGGGCTACAACCCCAAAACCATGCCCAATTACAAATCGGTGGCTGATCTGAAGGGCAAGAAAATCGGTGTTACTGCGCCCGGCAGTTCCACCAATGTCGTGGTCAATTTCGTGCTGGCCAAGGCCGGGCTCAAGCCCAGCGATGTCAGCATCGTAGGCGTCGGCGCAGGCAATGGCGCGGTGGCCGCGATGCGCGCCGGCCAAGTCGATGCCATGAGCAACCTAGACCCGGTCTCGACGCTACTCACGCGCTCGGGTGATATGAAAATCATCACCGATACGCGCAATGTGGCCGAGGCGGAAAAAATCTTTGGCGGGCCCATGCCCGGCGCCTGTTTGTACTGCCCGCAGCCGTTCATTGATAAGTACCCCAACACCACCCAAGCGCTGGCCAATGCCATCGTGCGTGCGGATAAATGGATCCAGCAAGCCGGCCCCAGCGACATCATCAAAGTCGTCCCGGAAAGTTATTTTCTGGGTGACCGCGCAGTGTACTTAGAAGCCTTTTTGTCTGCCCAGAAAGCGTTGTCCGCCGATGGTATGTTTCCGGCCAAAGCGCCCGAAACCGCCTTCCGCGCCCTGGCCAGCGTGGATGAAAAACTGGCCGCTACCAAGCTGGACTTGAGCCTGGTCTATACCAACGACTTTGTGCGCAAGGCTAACGCCAAATACCCCAAAGGTTAAGTGCCGTGGCTGCTGCCATTGAACTGCGCTCGGTCGCCTGCACCTTCGTCAGCAAAGACGCGCCGGGCCAGCGCTACACCGCGGTGCAAAACGTATCGCTTACCGTGGGCGATGGCGAATTTGTCAGCGTGGTCGGCCCCACCGGCTGCGGCAAAAGCACGTTGCTCAATGTAGCTGCCGGCTTGCTACAGCCTAGCCAGGGCCAGGTGCGAGTGTTTGGCGAGGTCTTGCAAGGCTTAAACCGGCGTGCCGGGTATATGTTTCAGGCCGACAGCCTGATGCCCTGGCGCAGCGCGCGCGACAACGTGCTGGCGGGTTTGCAGTTTCGCGGACTGCCCTTGGCCCAGGCGCAAGCCCAGGCGGACGACTGGCTGCGCCGTGTAGGGCTGGGCGGTTTTGGCGACCGCTACCCGCACCAATTGAGCGGCGGCATGCGCAAGCGTGCCAGCCTGGCGCAAACCCTGGTGATGGACCCGGACATCATCTTGATGGACGAGCCTTTTTCGGCCCTGGATATTCAAACCCGCCAACTGATGGAAAACGAAGTCTTGGCGCTTTGGCAATCGCGTAAAAAAGCCGTGCTATTTATTACCCACGACCTGGACGAAGCGATTGCCATGAGCGACCGGGTAGTCATCTTGAGCGCTGGCCCGGCATCGCACCCGATTGGTGAATTTACGATTGATTTACCGCGCCCACGCGACGTGGCCGAGGTCAAAATGACGCCTGAGTTCGCGCGCCTGCACAAGGCCATTTGGGCAGTGCTGCGCGATGAAGTACTCAAGGGTTACCAGCAGCAATTGCAGGTGGCTTGAAAACGATGTCTGATAGCCCATCTGCTGAAGCCCCATCGGCTACTAAAGCGCCGCGCCGCGTCCCGCTGCTGGCCTGGCAATTACTTCTGCTGCTGGCGCTGCTGCTGTTTTGGCATGTGATGACGCAGCCGGGCCTGATACCACCCATGATGTTTGACAACGACCGGCAAGCAGCCTTCTTTTTCGGTCAGCCGCTGATGGTGGCGCAGCGTATCTGGGCTTGGTTTGTGACCGATGCCGATATTTACCGCCACTTGCGCGTTACCTTGAGCGAAACGATTCTTGCCTTTGTTATTGGCGCCGCCAGCGGCTTGGCTGGTGGTTTGTGGCTGGCGCTGTCGCCCCGCATGTCGCAGGTGCTCGAGCCCTATATCAAGGCGTTTAACGCCATGCCTCGAATCATCCTGGCGCCGATATTTGGCGTGTGGTTCGGCCTGGGCATGGGCTCCAAAGTGGCGCTGGGCGTGACCTTGGTTTTCTTCGTGGTGTTTTTCAATGTCTACCAGGGCGTCAAAGAAGTTAGCCCGGTCGTCCTGGCCAATGCACGCATGCTGGGCGCCAGCGGGCGGCAGTTGTTGCGCTACGTATATTTGCCCAGCGCCACCAGCTGGGTATTTAGTTCGCTGCACACCTCGGTGGGCCTGGCCTTTGTGGGCGCCGTGGTGGGCGAATACCTGGGCTCCAGCCAAGGCGTGGGCTATTTGATTTTGCAGGCCGAAGGCAGCTTTGACATCAACACCGTCATGGCCGGTATTGTGGTGCTGACGATGTTTGCTTTGGTGCTAGACAGTCTGGTTGGCCGCATCGAAAAGCGCCTGATGAAATGGCAGCCCAAGGCGGGGGAGACGGAGAAGCTGTAGCCAATGCTTGGCACACGGTTCCGGCCCGCGATGCTCAATAAGCCGCCACCACCCCATCGCTACGCGGGTCCGCTGCGCCCAGGTACAAGCCATTGCCCTGGCGCACGATAGCCCCGGCGTGGCCCATGGTGTCGCTGTAGTCGTTCAGCACTTCCACGTCATGCCCGGCAGCGGCCAGGGTTTGTAGCACTTGCGGGTCAAAGCGGTTTTCAAACTTGAGGGTGGTAGTTTCCTGGCCCCAGGTTTTGCCCAGCAGCCAGCGCGGCGCGCTAACGGCTTGTTGCAAAGTCTGGCCGTACAACGCATAGCGGCTAAACACGGCTGATTGGCTTTGCGGCTGCCCGTCGCCGCCCATATTGCCGTAGACCATGTGGCGCCCGTCGTCAAAGCGCGCGTGCGCCGGGTTGAGGGTGTGAAACGGTTTTTTGTGCGGTGCCAGCGCCAAGTGCGAAGCGCTGTCCAGCGAAAAGCTGGAGCCCCGGTTTTGCCAGGCCACGCCGGTGTCCGACAAGACCACGCCCGAGCCAAACTCCCAATACACGCTTTGGATGTAGCTGACCATGCGGCCAGCGCTGTCGGCGGTACCCATCCAAATCGTGTCGCCAGGAATGCTGCGTTCGGGCCAAGGCAGGGCTTTGTGCATGTCCACCGCCTCCACGCATTGATCGATAAAACTGTCGCTTAAAAATTGCTGCGGCGTCACGCCCATTGCGGCCATGGTGGCCGGGTCGGCGACATAGCGGTTGCGCACTTTGAAGGCTTGCTTGGTCGCCTCCACCAGCGCATGCAAATAGGGCGCGCCATCAGCCTCGCGGATGCCGTGGCGCAGCCGCAGCCGGTCAAAAATCGCCAAGATCATGAGGGACGCAATGCCTTGCGTGGGCGGCGTCATATTGAAGAGCGTGGCCCCGCTCACTTTGACGCTAAGCGGCTGCACGCTGCTGGCGCGGTGGGCATGCAAGTCCGCCAAGCGCAAAGGGCCGCCTAGGCGTTCGTGCTCAGCCGCAATGGCTGCGGCCACGCCGCCCCGGTAAAAATCATCCAGGCCTTTATCGGCCAAGGTTTGCAGGGTGGCGGCCAGCGCAGGGTAGCGGCGCAAGGTGTCCACGTGCGGCACGGTGGCACTGTGAGCAGCGCTTTGCGCCTTGTCTAAAAACTGCCCGGCATAGCCCGGCACGTTTGCCAGTTCGGGCAAAAATTTGGTGGTGAAATTGACCTGGCTTTGCGTCACTGGCGCGCCTTCGCGGGCGTACCAAATCGCGTCTTGCAATAAACGCGATGGGGGCAATGTGCCGCCCACGCGCGCGCTGTGGACCAGCGCCTCTTGCCAGCCCGAGATGGCGCCTGCCACGGTGTTCGCCGCCAGCGGGCCGCGCCCGGGAATGGCTTTGAGCCCTTGACCGGTATAAAACTCTATCGTCGCCGCGCCCGCCGCGCGGCCACAGGCATCGATGGCCACCGGCGCCTGGCCGGGCTCGGAAATCAGCCAAAAGCCGTCGCCGCCGATGGCGTTCATGTGCGGATAGACCACGGCAATCGTGGCCGCAGCGGCGACCATGGCTTCGATGGCATTGCCGCCTTCGCGCAGCACGGCGCAGGCGCTGCCTGCGGCCAGGTGGTGGGGTGCGGTCACCATGCCGCGCGGGGAAGTCAGGGTTTGGCGCATGGGGCTCTTTCAGTCATTCAAAAATTGGGTGGCCATGGCGTTTAGCGCTTTGGCATAACAGGCCATGGGCACACGCACGATGCCTGCGCCAATTTGGCCCACGCCCGCTTGCTTATGGGCAATGCCGGTGGTCACGACAGGGCGGATGCCGGTGTCCAGCACTTTGCGCACATCGATACCGCAGGGCGCGCCTTCAAAGTCCAAAGCCGGCAAGCTGAGCGCCGGGTTTTTGGTCACCGTAATTTCGTACATCTCGCGGCTGTAGCGCACCGCGTCGCTGACCGAGCCACCGGCCAGCAGCGTCAGCGCTGGCGAGGCGGCAAACGAGCAACCGCCTAAACCGGCGGTCTCGGTGATAGCGCTGTCGCCGATATCCGGGCAGGCGTCTTCTTGTTTGAAGCCGGGGAAGAACAAGCCTTGGGGCAAGTCGGACCTTGCTGTAAACCACTGCTTGCCCAGGCCGCTGATGCGCAGGCCGGTTTCGGTACCGTTGCGCGCGGTAGCCGTGACCACCGAGCTATAAGGCACCCCATGCGCCGCGTCCATGATGGCTTTGCACGAGGCCATGGAGTAGTTGAGGAAAAACTGCGAAGTCTTGGCCACAAAATCCAGGCTTTGGTGCATCTGGTCCTGCGACAAACCTTTGTGTTCTGCCGCCAAGGGCACCGCCAAGGCCATAAAAAACAAGGCGGTGGATGCGGCATTGCGGCTGTGAACTTCGTCGCCCATCAACAGCGCTTGCGACTGAATGGCTTTGAGGTCTATGCCGCCGGTTTTGTCAAAGTTGTGGCGCACCGCGGCTTTGAGCACCGGGGCTAGCACGTCTTCAAACCATTTGAGTTTTTGCAACACATCGGGGCCATTGGCGCCAAAGCGCAGGCAGCGGCCAATGCCTTCGTTGATATTGGTGTAGGCCACATTGCCATGCGTGGCGTCGCGCACCTGGATCAAAGGCATGGACGCGCTGATGATGCCGGTCATGGGGCCCACCGCAGCAAAGTCATGGCATTGCGCAAATTCGATATCGCCACGCGCCAGCATTTTTTGCGCTTGCTCGGGGGTTTTGGCCCAACCTTCATAGAGCACCGCGCCGACCATCGCGCCGTGCATGGGGCCGCACATCGCGTCCCAGGCCACCGGCGGGCCTGCGTGCAGCAAAAGGCGGGTGCCTTTCATTTCCGGCCACACGCCATCGGCGCGCGTGGCAATGTCTTCCCACATCGGGCGCGATTGGATGATGCGCTTGCAAGCCTCGGCGTTGGCGGCGGTGATGCGCGCATCGTCCATCAGGCGCGCCAAGTTCCAGGCCAGTAGCGGGTCGGCATTGCCCGGCGGGCGCCAGGGCAGATGCTCGACCTGGCCACCATGCTGGCTGATACTTTCGTTAAAACCATCGATGCCGATATTGAGCACCGTAGGCGCTTGGGTCAGTAGGGTGTTGGTACTTAGAGTCATAGTCGCTTGGCAGGAAGTTCGGGGTTTAACAGGGTCAGCAGCACACCGGCCAGCATATCGCTGCCGGAGCTGGCGCCTATGCGCAATAGGGCGCGCATGGCTTCTTCGATAGCAGGTGTTTGCTGTGTGTGCAGGGCATCAAAAAGTTCGTGTAAAGCGCGGTAGCTACTGCCTTGCAATAAGTCGTCCAGCAGGGCGGCGCTGATTGGGTTGCTGGCGCTTTGCACGGCGTGGCTGATGCGGTTGCGCAGGCTCGGCATGGCGATTTTCCAGTCAGCTATAGGCGCATGGCGCAGGGTAAAAAACACCGCGCCTACCAGGTCATCGCCGCTGGGCGTGAGGCCCACACCCAATCCCAGCAGGCGCATGCAGGCCGCTTCAAAAGCCGCTAGGTTTTGGCTGTGTAGCGCCCGGGCCAAATCGTTCAGGCGCTGCTGTGCCAGGCTCAAAGGAAAAGGCAAAGCCTCGCCGCCCAGCCAGGCCAACAGGCCGGGGCGTGTTTGTGTTTGCAGTGCGTGCCAGGCCAGTGCTGCGCCCTTTCGCAGTGCTGCGGTTTGGTAGTGCGCAGGCCCGGCTTGCCAAGGGTTTGCCAAATTGCGCGGATGGTCGCTGTGCGCGGTCTCGCCCGTCCAGACGATGCGCCCGTCCAAGAGCGCGTAATGCGTGCTTTCAAAGCCGGGGACGCGCGCCAGCGCCAGGGTGTCGGTGCTCACGGCTGGGGCGTTTGCATGGTGATGTGCGTACCCGCGCGCCCCATCAAAGCTTCAAATGCATGCTCCAGCGAGGTGATGATGACTTCGCCCTCGTGGTTGGCATTGGGCAGCTCTTGCAGATAGCTCATGGCCGCGTCGATTTTTGGGCCCATGCTGCCCGCTGGAAATTGGCCTTGCGCGCTGTAGTCGCGGGCCTGGGCCAAAGTCATGTGGTCCAGCCAGCGCTGCGCGGGCTTGTTGAAATCCAGGGCCACACGGTCCACGCCGGTGAGCATGATCAAGGCATCCGCATGCAAATGTGCTGCCAGCATGGCGCTGGTCAGGTCTTTGTCGATGACGGCAGGTACGCCATTCCAATGCCCGTTGGCACCATGCAGCACCGGTATGCCGCCGCCGCCGCAGGCGATGGGGATCACACCGGCGTCCAGCAAGGCGTCAATGGTTTTGAGGTCAAGGATTTTTTTTGGCTTAGGGCTGGCTACCATGCGCCGCCAGCCACGCCCGGAATCTTCGGCAAAATGCCAGCCGGTTTTTTGCGCCATGTCCCGCGCATCGGCTTCGCTAAAAAACTTGCCCACTGGTTTGGTCGGGTTGGCAAAGGCCGGGTCGTCGGCATCGACTTCCACCTCGGTCACTACGCAAGACACCACAATATCCATGCCGCTATCGACCAGCACATTGGCAAAACTCTGTTGCAGCATATAGCCCATGCCGCCTTGCGAATGCGCCACGCAAACATCCATGGGCATGGGCGGTAATTCATCAGCCGTGCGCGCCATGCGGTACAAAATATTGCCCACCACCGGCCCGTTGCCATGGGTGAGCACCAATTGCCAACCGGCGCGGATGATCTCCACCAAATGCCCGCAGACCTGGCGCATCAAGGCCAGTTGTTCGTCTGCCGTGCCTTGGATGGTGGGCGGGTAGGCCGCGTTACCACCCAGTGCCACCACCACCCGTTTGCGCGCCGAGGCTGTGGGCTGGCTCATCGCAGCCACTGCCCGGCCAACCAAGCCGCGTTCGCGCTATTGCCCGCCAGCACCATGCCGGCCTTGCGCAACAAAGCCTCTTGCTGCGAGAGCACCTGCGGATCGGCCTCGGTGCCGCAGACAAAGCCTACGATGGCTAGGTGCCGTCCGCGTTTGCGGGCCAATGCTTTGGCTTGCACGATGGCGCTAGCCAGTTCGGCAGCCGGGTTGCTGTGCGCGCCCCAGCCGATGACCACGTCCAGCAAGATGACGCGCACGCTGGGGTCGGCGGCCTCCATCATCAAGCGCTCAATGCGCGCGGCCTGGTCGATCATGGGGTGCGGGCGGCCCACGGTAAATGCGTCGTCCCCCAAGTCCAGGGCGCTGTGTTCGCGGCTGGCTTGGCGTGGGTGGGGGAGGGCGAACGCCGGGTCTAGTGGCACGTTGGACCATACCTGGAGTCCGGCCTGCGCCCATAGGCTTTGCGCCTCGGCAGTGAAGGTGCCACCGGCGTACAGCGCGCGCAAATATTTTTGGCTTTTGGCAAACAGCGGTTTGCGTGGCAGGGCGTAGTGCACGGGGGGGTGGCGTTTGACGCCTGCCAGACGCACTGCCATTGCGGCGCAGTCCACCAGGGTGTGCACTATGCGCAGCGCTGCGCCTTTACCCGCTTGGGGCGCGCTTGCAGTGGCGCCTAAAAACAGCACCACCGAGGGCTTGCCGCTCGCCTTCAAGGCAGCCAACACGCGCTCGGCCACGGCAGGCGCCGGTGGCTTGGAAACAATCGCAATGACTTTGGTGCCGGGGTCTGCGGCCAGCAGGCCTATGCCTTGCAACATGGTGGCGCCGCCGACTTCCTCGTAGACATCGCGTCCGCCGGTACCGATGGCGTGGCTGACGCCGCCGCCCATGCGGTGAATCTGCGTGCTGACTTCCTGCAAGCCGGTGCCCGAAGCCGCTACCAGGCCGATATTGCCGCGCCGCACCGCGTTGGCAAAACCCAGGGGCACGCCGCCGATGATGGCGGTGCCGCAGTCCGGGCCCATGACCAAGAGGCCGCGCCGCGTGGCTTCTTGCTTGAGTGCGGCCTCGTGCGCCAGGGGCACGTTGTCGCTGAACAAAAATACATTCATGCCCAGCTTGATGGCCTTGAGCGCCTCGGCAGCGGCATACGGGCCAGGCACCGAAATTTGCGCCATATTGGCGCTGGGCATTGCAGCATGGCCCATGGCTAAGTTGGTGCGGGGCAGGGCTTGCGCCTCACCGGCGCCTGCGCCTGAGGCTTGCGTGCCCGCTAGCTGCGCTTGGCAGCTGTCCACCGCAGCGGCACACTCGGCGGCGCTGCGCGCCTGCACCACCACCATCACGTCGCTGGGCCCGGCGTCTTGCACGGCTTTGTGCAGCAGGCCGGCTTCGCGCAAAATGTCTTTGTTGGCCGGGTTGCCCATTTGCAGCGTGGCGTTGACTACGCCGGGAAGGGCCAGTAAACCTTGGGCGACACGCATCAGCGCCACCGAGTCTTTGTACAAATTGGCGCTTATAAAAGCAGCCGTGTGCAGGGGAGCGTTCATGCCAGGGCGGTCCGGGTTTTTGTTAACAATTTGCTATCATACTTTCATATGTCCGGTACACCACTCCCCCCCTTGTCGCCCCTGGCCCATCCCGCAAGTGCGCTGGACGAATTGCATTTCGCCCCGCGCCTGCTGATGGGGCCCGGCCCCATCAACGCCGACCCCCGTGTCCTCAAAGCCATGTCCTCGCAATTGCTGGGGCAGTTTGACCCGCAGTTCCGGCGCATGATGCGCGAGACCATGGTGCTGTACCGCCAGTTCTTTGAAACGCAAAATGATTGGACCTTGGTGCTGGACGGCACCGCCCGCTCGGCCATTGAGATGGTGATGCTTTCGGCCATCGAGCCAGGCGACAAAGTGCTGGTGTGCAGCTTCGGGCGTTTTGGCCAATTGCTCAATGAAATCGCGCAGCGCTGTGCAGCCAATGTGCGCGTGGTGCAAGCGCCCTGGGGCACTGTGTTTGACCTGGCCCAGATCGAAGCGGCTATCAAAGACTTTTCGCCCAAGCTGGTGGCCGTGTGCCAAGGCGATACCTCCACCACCATGCTGCAACCTTTGGACGGGCTGGGCGCCTTGTGCCACCGTTATGGCGCCATGTTGCAAGTCGATGCCACCGCCTCCTGCGGCGGTACGCCTTTGCCGGTGGACGCATGGCAGATTGACGCGGTGACCGCCGGTTTGCAAAAGTGCCTTGCAGGCCCTTCCGGCGCCGCACCGATTACTTTGTCTGACAACATGGCGCGAACGATTTACCGGCGCCGCCATATCGAAGACGGCTTGCAACCGGCGGGCTATGTGCCGGGGGCTGGGCAGCGTATCGCGTCCAACTACATGGACCTGGCCATGGTGATGGACTACTGGAGCGACGCAGGCCTGAACCACCATACCGAGGCCACCACCATGCTGTATGGCTCGCGCGAATGCGCGCGCATATTTGTGCAAGAAGGCCTGCCAGCGGCCTATGCGCGCCACGCTGCCGCCTCGCGCGCGGTGACGGCGGGTCTGCAAGGTATGAACCTCAAGCTCTATGGCGACCAGGCGAACAAAATGCCCAATGTCACCGGTGTGTACGTACCCGAGGGCATCAACGGCGACAAACTGCGCGCCGCTTTGCTCAACGATTTCAACATCGAAATCGGCACCAGCTTCGGCCCCCTGGCGGGCAAAGTCTGGCGCATAGGCGCCATGGGCTACAACGCGCGCCCGGACTGCGTGCTGCAAACCCTGGCGGCGCTGGAAATCGTGCTGGCCGCTGAAGGCCACCGCTTTAGCCGTGGCGCCGGGGTGGACGCGGCCTACGCCAG
>CANFJQ010000063.1 GCA_947447615.1 Comamonadaceae bacterium | reverse complement strand
GGTCAGGATGCCTTCATCATTAAGTATGACGCTGATGGTGTTTTGCAATGGACCCATCAGATTGGCACCAATGGCAATGATGGAGCTGGTCCCCTGGCACTAGGGTTTTATGTGGGTGCTTTGTCCTTTAGCACCAGTCAGGTGATGTCTCTGAGCAGCGCACAGCTTAATGCCTTGGGTGCCAATGATTTGATCTCTGCGCTGGGGACGGACCAGGTTGCTGCTCTCACGAGCTTGCAGGTCAGTGCACTAAGTACCGCCAGCGTAAGTCGCTTGAGTGCAGGTCAATTTGCCGTATTGATGACTTCGCAGGTGCTGGCTTTAAACACCAGCAATATGGCGGCTTTAAATACTGCGCAGGTGATGGCGATCACTACATCGCAGGTTCAGGCCCTAGCTGTCGCCCAAGTAAAGGCCATTAGCCCAACGGGCATTGCCGTCATGCAAAGCGAGGATGTACTTGCCATGACTACCGCTCAAGTAGCCTCGTTGACGACCGCACAAGTAGTGGCGCTGCTGGCGCCAAGCAGCTTCGCCGATGGCTCGATCATCGTGGCCGGTGAGACTAATGGCAACCTGTTTGGACAGCCCAACCAGGGCGGTGCCGATGGGTTTGTTACCAAATACGATGCCATTGGCAATCGCGTATGGACGCGAATGCTGGGCTCTGGCCAAGACGACTGGGTGGTGTCCACGGTTACCGGTACCGATAACACCATCCTGGTCAGTGGCAACACCTATGGCGCCTTGGATGGGCAGGTCAGCAAAGGCAGTGGTGATGGTTTTATCAGCAAGATCATGCCTGATGGCAGCCGCGCTTGGACCCGTGTGGTGGGTACGGATCAGTATGACCAGATCAATGCCTCGACGCGTGGGCCTGACGGTTCGGTGATTGTTGTCGGCGAATCGCAAGGCAGCGTTGACGGAGAGCTTAACCAAGGCGGCCAAGACGGCTTTATCAGCAAGTACGACACCAACGGTAATAAGGTGTGGACGCGCCAAATAGGAGCAGACCAAAACGATGCGGTGCTGGCTATTAGCGCCGATACAAGCGGCACATTGTTTGTAGGTGGCTACGTCAGTGGCGGCATGGATGAGGAGACCTACCAAGGCCTTGGCGATGGCTTTATCAGCAAATACGCCGCAGACGGCAGCCGTGTGTGGACGCGCCTGGTGGGTACGGACCAGCGTGACTGGATCAACGTCACGCAGACCTTAGCGGACGGTTCTGTGCTGGTCGGAGGTACCACCTTTGGCGACCTGGACGCAAAGACGAACCAGGGCAACGGGGATGGGTTTATCAGTAAGTACGACAGTAACGGTGCTCGCCTCTGGACTACGCTGGTAGGTACGAGCCAGAGCGACACGGTGTTGGCGGCCACGACAACGGCCGATGGATCCATCTTGGTGGCAGGCACGACAAACGGAAACCTGAATGGTCAGAGCAATTTGGGTAACGGCGACGGCTTTATCAGTAAATACGACGCAAACGGCAACTGGATCTGGACGCGACTGGCCGGTACCAGCCAAAGCGACCAGATCAACGCCATCACGACGCGGGCGGATGGTTCGATATGGGTCAGTGGCTATACGGGCGGAGCAATAGATGGTCAAAGTAGCCAAGGCAATGGTGACGCCTTCGTAAGCCAATACGACGCGCAGGGCAACTTACAGTGGACACGCCTGGGTGGCACGGACCAGGCAGACGCCGCCTACGCGGCGGAAAATGGCCTGGGCGTGAATACCCGGCCCTTGGCGCTAAGCGCCAGCCAAATCGCCGCGCTCAGTAGCGCGCAGTTGGGCGCTTTGGGCACCATGAATTTGCTGGTAGGGGTGAGCACCGAGCAAATTGTGTCACTGACTACGGTGCAAGTTGGTGCATTAAGCCCACGGGCCGCAGATGGTTTGTTGTCGAGCCAGCTAGTTGCATTGGCAACCAAGCAAATTGCAGCCCTAACATCTGCTCAGTTGCGTGGTCTGAGCATCGAGAACCTCGTTGGTCTAACCACACGGCAATATAGTGCGTTGACTACCGCTCAGATCGGCTACCTCACGACCACTCTAATAGGTATTTTGCAGACAGCCGCTATCGCCGCCTTAGGTACTGCGCAAATCGTTGCACTGAGCACTGCACAGGTTCAGGCCCTAAGTACTAGTGGTGCATTGGGAATGGAAGTGGTTGACTTGCGTGCAATGACTACCGCGCAGGTTTCGGGACTCACGGCAGCGCAGTTGATCGGAATGGCCAAGCCTGTAGATAACAGCGATCAAAGTGGCGTAAACGGCAATGGCGCTCTCTCGTACTCTCAATTATCCAACACGGGCACGCAGGTCTATTGGGCTGGTAATTCGCATATTTATGAATTTGACTATGTTCTTGCTAGTATTTCTTGGGATGCTGCTAACGCTGCTGCGCAAAGCAAAGAAATCTGCGGATTCAAAGGATATTTAGCCACGATAACTAGCCCACAGGAAGACGCGTTTGTATTTAATGCCCTGGTGAATCATCAGGACGCGGTTTACGGATTGGGTACGCTCAACGTTGCAAACATTGCCTTTCTGGGCGCATCCGATGCGCTACAAGAAGGTCAATGGAAATGGACAGGTGGACCTGAGTTAGGTCAATTAGTGGCGGATGGATATGCCAATTGGGCTGCCGGTGAACCCAATAACGGCGGGGCAGGCGCTCCACAGAATTACCTGTCTTATTTCCCACGTGACTATGGAAAGCCTCTTGGAACGTGGGACGACGGTTATGGTAGTGCCACCTGGTACGTAGTCGAATACGGTCGATCTGGTTCTGGCCTAGAGACCTATGGCATCCCGCTACTAGATTATTTTACGAGCGCGCAGATTCAAGCCTTGAGTGCTGATCGCGTTAACACCTTAGGTGCGAATGACTTGATTTCTGTGTTGACGCCTGACCAAGTGGCGGCCCTAACGTCAGCCCAGCTGCGCAGCATGAGTGACTGCACTTTGCTAGCCTTAACGGCTTTCCAATACTCCGCGCTAACGTCAGCGCAAATCAGCTACCTAACGACCGCACAAATATCAATATTGCAAACGGCTGATATTGCCGCCTTAGGGGCGGCCCAATTCATTTCTCTAAGTACTGCACAAGTTCGGGCTATAACTACGAGTGGATTGGCAGCTTTGACGACTGCGGAGGTACGCGCTATGACGGCAGCGCAATTAGGGGCCATTGGATCTAGTGCCATTACATCATTGGTTACTAATCAACTTTTGGCATTAAGTACCGTGCAAATCGCAGCACTACAGCCCGAACAATTGAATGGATTGGGTACCACGGTGATATACGGACGCGTTGCTACGAACATCGGCCCCAGCAAACTTTCGCTATTGCAAACCAATCAAATTTCGGCACTAAGTACAGCCCAACTTAGTAGTCTGACAACTTTTAGTCTTGACTCGCTTGACGTATACCAGTTCGCAGCCTTATCGACGGGGCAAATTGCAGCTTTGACTAGCGTTCAATTTGCGAGCCTGATGACTGCTGATGTCTGTGTCCTCGACACTAAGCAAGTGATTGCCATTAGCAATAGCAGCATCGCGGCCATGAACTCCGCGCAGACCTCAACATGGAATTCCTCCCAGATTGCGGCGCTTCTACCGGCTCAATTGCTGTCTCTATCTCGCGAAGGAAAGGCAATTGTTCAAATAGCGGATTCATCTACACAGGTTTTTTGGGGCGGCAATTCACACATTTATGAGTTCGTAAATGTCCCCATTGGTATCTCTTGGAATGATGCTAGCTCGGCTGCCCAAATTAAGAGTATCGCAGGCTCCAAAGGGTACCTAGCAACCATAACCAGTTCTGCAGAGGATACTTTTGTCTTTAATGCCTTGGTAAATAAGCAGATCGCAGTTTATGGGGCGACAAATAAAAATCTTACTAATTTCACCTATTTGGGAGCATCTGATTCACAAGCGGAAGGCCAATGGAAGTGGGTAACCGGTCCTGAGGCAGGCCAATCTTTGACTGCTGGTTATAGCAACTGGGCTCCAAATCAACCCGACAATGCCAGCAATACGACTCCGCAAAACTACCTTGCTTATTTCCCAAGTGACTACGCAATGCCCGTAGGCTCCTGGGACGATTTTTGGGGTACGCCACAGGTAGGTCAACCTGCGGTTACATGGTACATCGTTGAATTTAGTCCCACTGCTCAAAACCGCATCGCATTGACCAGTACACAAGTCGGGTCGTTGACATCCACTCAAATTGATTACTTGGGCAGTGTCGATATGTTGGTTGGATTGGATGTGGATCAGGTTTCGGCGCTCAGTCTTAGCCAAATAGATAGCTTCAATACGACTGATATTCGGGCATTACGCGATTGGCAAATTTCCGCGCTGACTAGCGCGCAAATTAGCGCACTTACCAGCAAAAATGTAGCGGCGTTGACGACCAGCGCCATATTTACACTCACTACATTACAAGCCCAGGCGTTAAGCACTAATCAAATTTCTGCGCTTGGCTCATCGCAGGCCGCAACGTTGACAGCCAAAGATTTGGTTGCAATGACAATCGAGCAAATCGGCGCCCTACCATGCGGTCTGACCACAGCCCAAAAAGCCGTCCTAACCACAGCTCAAAAAGCCGCCTACATCGCCACCCCCATCATGCTGGACCTCAACGGTGACGGCGTGCAGACTCTGGGCCTGGATGCCGGTGTGCAATTCGATGTTCGGGCCAATGGCCTGCCTATGCAAACCGGCTGGGTCAGTGCCCACGATGGCTTGTTGGTGATGGACCGCAATGCCGATGGCAGCATCAACGATGGTTCGGAACTATTTGGTTCTAGCACCGTGCTGGCCGATGGCACGCGGGCGCAGGATGGTTATCAGGCGCTTGCCGCGCTAGACAGCAACGGCGACGGCATGATCAGCCACCAGGATGCCGTCTTTGCCCAATTGCGCGTATGGGTGGATGCCAACTCTGACGGCCTGACCGCGCCCGATGAACTGCGCACCCTGGATGGCTGGGGTATTGCCAGCATCAGCACCCAAGCTTTTGCCTCTACGCAGGTTAATAACGGCAATGTCTTAGGCTTGGTGTCGAGCTATCAGACCACCGATGGACAAACCCATCAAGCGGCGGACGTGTGGTTCGGCGCTTCGGTGGAAGATGTGGTGCCGACCGCTGCACGGGTAAATGCATTGACCCAAGCGCTGGGCGAGTTTGCCCAAGCGCAAGCCGCACCTAGCAATCAAGAAGCATTGGTGCCAAGCCCCACCCAGCCCGCTGCGAGCAACAGCCTTGCAGTGAACCAAAGCTTGGTGGCGGCGCTGCAAAGCTACCAAAGCCAGGCCCAGTCGCAACAGGCGATGGCCTGCGCCAATGCTGCTGCAAGCCCGCCGGCCAACCTGGCGGCGATGGCTGCACCGGTGGAAAGTAGCACCCGCTTGAGCGGTGTGGCGCTATCGCCGAGCGATCCGCAGCAGCCTTTTCAATTGGCTGCATTGCGTTGATGATTAAATAGGTTTTGGTGTGGCGTCGGCGCCCGTTTCAGGGGCCCAAGCTTGGACTAACTACTAACTACTGACTTTGCGACCCCCGGTGCGCCCAGCCGGTAGTGCGTTTTTCGATAGCGTTAAACAATTCATACATCAGCATCGCCATCGCCCCCACCACCACCAGCCCAGAAAAAGCCAGGCCCATTTGCATGGCCGAGCCTGCCGAAATCAGCAAGTAGCCAATGCCTTCGTTGGAAGCGGTCATCTCTGCCACGGTGGTGCCCACAAAGGCCAGCGTAATGGCGATTTTGAGCGAGCCGTAAAAGTAGGGCATGGAGCGCGGCAGGCCGATTTTAAAAAGCACATCGCGCCGGGTGGCGCCCAGCACGCGCAGCACGTCTTCTAGCTCGGGCTCCAAGGTCGCCAGGCTGGTGGCGGAGCTGCCCGGCGCTTTTTGAGACACGCGCTGCCAACGGCAGGTGCCACTAGCGTCGATTTTGCACCATGCAGATGGCGCACTAATTCAGTGCGAATTGCGCGCGCCTGGCGTATTGCGCAATCACGCCAGGTTTTGGTTGATGTTATGCACCACCGTGATGTGGTCGAAATTACTCATGCCTTGCCCGCGACCGCATCAGACTTTGGTGTGCAGGTAGACCAACCAAAAAATGCATAAGGCGGGCACCAGCCAATGGCGCCGGTGGCCATCAGCACCACACCAATCCAGGCCCAGGGCCCCAAGATGTTGGCGGCTGCCAAGGCGGTTAAAACCAGTCCGATAACGATGCGCGTAATGCGGTCGGTGCTGCCGATATTGAGTTGCATACCCATTCTCCTTGGGAGTGTATTTCCCGGTAGGCCTGGCAAACACGTCGGGCGGGTTCGCAGGACGCTTGCAAGGCGCAATCGCATCCTAGGCAGCGGGTGCAATTGCGTGCTGATCCAAGTCAAACAACACCGGTTTTTTAGGTGGCCCAACCATAGGCACAATCGGGCTATTACTACATTCGTTGGAACGGGACACTATGTCTTGGATGAACTGCCGCGCAGGCGCCTTGGCACGCTTGTTGGCGCGCCTAATTGCATCCCTAGCGCTTGTCGCTCTTTGGGGTATTTGCGCAGCGCCCGCCCGCGCCTGGGGCGTACAAGGCCACCAGGTAGTGGCTGGTATCGCTTGGCAAGGGCTGAGCCCTGGTGCCCGTGAAGAGGCCACGCGTTTGCTGGCCCTGGAGCCGGGGCAAACACTGGTATCGGTCGCCACCTGGGCCGACGAACACCGCGGCCCGGCCACGGCGCCCTGGCATTACCTGAACTTCCCGCGCGGCCAGTGCCGCTTTGACGCTGCGCGCGATTGCCCGGACGGCCAATGCGTGGTGGGCGCTATCGAGCGCCAGCGTGCCATTCTGGCTTCCAAAGCCACGGACGCCGAGCGCTTGCAGGCCCTGAGATACCTGGTGCACTTCGTGGCTGACGTACACCAGCCCTTGCACGCCGGTTACCAGGACGACCGGGGCGGCAACACGGTGCAACTGCGCTTCTTGATGCGCGGTAGCAATCTGCATGCTTTATGGGACAAAGGCCTGATCGAGCAACTAGGCTTGGACAATGAAGCGCTGATTGCGGCTGCACAAGCGCAATTAACTGCGCAAGTCAAAAACCAAGCGCACATACAAACCCAATCACTAAGGCCCGTGCAATTCCAATCCCAATCAACAGCGCCCGCACCTTCAGACATCGGCCTTGCTAATGCGATAGCCATGGCCGAAGAATCCTGCCGCATCGTGGCCCAACCCGGCTTTTATCCCCAAGGCGACCCCAGCCCGGCCTACGTAGCCCGCATGACGCCTGTACTTTTGCAGCGCTTGGCCCTGGCCGGTCAACGCCTGGCGGCCTTGCTCAACCAGGCTTTGCCTTAAGCCAGACTTCCACCATCCCATTCAAAAATTCCCTATGGCCTCAAACCCCCGAACCATATGCATTACGGGTGCCGCTGGCAACCTAGGCATGGCCGTTGCGCAAGTGTTTGCTAATGAGGGCGCGCAACTGGTGCTGCTGGACCGTGCGCCCATCGGTGAGGCGGCACTGGTGAAGCTGGCGCCTGCGCAATGCCTGCCTATCACGCTGGACTTGTGTGATACGGCGCAAGTGGCCGCCGCCGTGGCGCAGGCCTTAGCGCGCTTTGGAAGCATTGATGTGTTGTGTAACCTGACCGGCGGATTCGCCATGGGCGATGCAGTCCACGCTACCAGCGACAGCACCTGGGACTTTTTGCACGATATGAACGTGCGCACCCTGCGCAATACCAGCCGCGCCGTGGTGCCGCAGATGCTGCGCCAAGGCAGCGGCAAGATCGTCAATGTGGGCGCCTTTTCCGCGCAACGCGGACTCGCGCACATGGGTGCTTACACAGCCGCCAAGAGCGAAGTACTGCGCCTCACGGAAGCCATGGCCGCTGAGCTGCGCGCAAAAAACATCAACGTCAACTGCGTGTTGCCCAGCATCCTGGATACGCCGCAAAACCGCGCTGACATGCCCGATGCCGACCCCGCGCGCTGGGTCAGCCCACACGACCTGGCCCAAGTGATCGCTTTCCTCGCCTCTGACGCCGCCCGCGCCATCCACGGCGCCGCTATACCGGTTACTGGCCTGAGCTAAACCACCTTTGCGTTTTGCTTGCGTAGGCCCGACAAAGTGGCGCCGGGGCTGATGTATTCCGGGTCAGTCAGTACATGTATCAGCGTGGGCCCCTTGGCGGCAAAGCCTTGCAGTATGGCCGATTGCAGTTCTTCCAGGCTATGCGCTTGCAAGCCTTGTGCGCCATAGGCTCGGGCCAGGGCGGCGAAGTCCGGGTTGTTGTCCAGCGCAGTGCCGTGGACGCGGCCCGGAAACCATTTTTCTTGGTGCATGCGGATGGTGCCGTACATGCCGTTGTCAAACACCACGATGACGATGGCCAGCTCCAGCTTCACGGCTGTGGCCAGCTCGTGCGAACTCATCATGAAGCAACCGTCGCCTGCCAGGCACAGTACCGGGCGCTGCGGATGTGCCAGCTTGGCGCCGATGGCCGCGGGCAGGCCATAGCCCATAGCGCCGCTGGTAGGGGCGATCTGGCTGCCAAAGCTGCGGTAGCGGTAATAGCGATGCGCCCAGGCGGTGTAATTGCCTGCGCCGTTGGTGATGACGACGTCGTCTGGCAAAGCATCGTTCAGCGCCAGCCAGGCCTGCGCCATGTCGATGGTGCCCGCTTGGCAATCGCTGGCCGGGCGCGGCCCGCTAAAGGCTTCATAGCCTGCGCGCAAGGCTTTTACATGGGTAGCAAAGCGCGCGGGCAGGGTGTCGGGCGCGGCCAGTGCGGCCAGGCTGTGCGCCAGCCCTGGTATGCTGCTGAGCAAGGCCAGGTGCGGGCGGTACACCCGCCCAAGCTCCAGAGCGCAGGGCATGGCGTGCACCAGGGTTTGCTGCGGTTGCGGAATATCAATCAAGCTATAGCCCTGGCTGGGCACCTCGCCCATGCGCGCGCCTAGCAAAATCAGCACATCTGCTTCTTTGACGGCTCGCAGCAAGCCGGGGTCCGCGCCCAGGCCCAGCAGGCCTACGTAATGCGGGTCGCGGTGGTCCAACAAGTCTTGCCGCCTAAAAGAGCAGGCCACTGGCAAACCCGTGGCATGCACAAAGCGGCGCAGGTCTGCCACCGCTTGCGCATCCCAGCCGCTGCCGCCCAGCACCAGCATTGGCTTGTGCGCGTTTTGTATTAGTTGCATCAGCGCAGCCAAATCTGCAGCCTGCGGCGCGCTGGCCGGGGATGGAGCGGGCAGGGCAGCGCGCGGTGGCTGCGGCACTTCTTCGCTCAGCACATCTTCGGGCAAGGCCAGTACCACCGGCCCCATGCGCCCCGACAGCGCGGTATGAAACGCCCGATGCACCATTTCCCCCATGCGCTCGGCCTGGTCGATCTGCGCCACCCATTTGCTAACCGGGCCGAACATGCTGCGGTAGTCCACTTCCTGAAACGCGCCGCGCTCCATAAAGCACCGGCTCACCTGGCCTATGAACAAGACCAAGGGCGAACCGTCTTGAAACGCGGTGTGAAGGCCGATGGAGGCCTGGCTGGCACCCGGCGCGCGGGTAACGAAACACACGCCGGGCTTGCCGCTGGCTTTGGCGTAGGCCTCGGCCATAAACGTGGCCGAGCCTTCATGGCGGCAGACTATCAGTTGTACCGTGTCGCGGTGGTCGTAGAGCGCGTCCATGGCGTCCAAAAAGCTTTCGCCGGGCACGCAAAAAACGGTGTCCACGCCCTGGGCGAGGAGGGCGTCAATCAGCAGGCGCGCGCCTGTGGGATGGGAGAGGGTCGTCATTCTTGCCGGTTCCTGTTCGGGTGCTGCCTGCGGCCCGCCGGGCCTGCGCATGGAGTGTGGTGGCTGTTATTGTGGCACCGGCACACTATGATTGACAGCATGCAGTCCATGCACCAAGATGGTCGCTTGGCCCAAGGCGCAGCCTTTTCGCCGGGGCGGGCGGCCAGCGGCCTGGCTTGCAGCGCCTGGGCCCGTGTCACCTAACAGGAGAAAAGAATATGTTGCAACGCCTACGCTCTTTGGTCTTGGCACTTGTGCCCCTTATGCTGGCCGCCACCGTGCCTGCCACTGCCTGGGCCCAAGCGGCCTGGCCCAACAAGCCGGTCAAAATTGTGGTGCCCTTTGCGCCCGGCGGCACTACCGACATCCTGGCCCGTGCGGTGGCGCCGGAGTTGGCCAAAGCCTTCGGCCAGTCTTTCGTCATTGAAAACAAGGGCGGCGCCGGCGGCAATATTGGCACCGAGATCGTGGCCCGCGCTGCACCCGACGGCTATACCTTGCTCATGGGAACGGTAGGCACGCACGGCATCAACAAGTCGCTGTACGCCAAGTTGTCCTACGACCCGCAAAAAGACTTTGCGCCTATCACCCTAGTCGCTGGTGTGCCCAATGTGATGGTGATGAACGCCGAAAAAGCCAAGGCGCTAGGCATCAACACGGTGCCCGATTTCATCGCCTATGCGCGCAAGCACCCCGGCCAGTTAAACATGGCGTCCAGCGGCAACGGCACCTCTATCCATTTGGCCGGCGAGTTGTTCAAGTCAGTTACGGCCATCTACATGACCCATATCCCCTATACGGGTTCAGCACCCGCCTTGTTAGGCGTGCTGTCAGACCAGGTGGATGTCATGTTTGACAACCTGCCTTCGTCCATGGCGTTTATCAAAGCGGGCAAGCTCAAAGCTTTTGCCGTGACATCGGGCCAGCGCTCGGGCGCCATGCCCGATGTGCCCACCATCGAAGAGGCCGGACCGATCAAAGGTTTTGAGGCTAGCAGCTGGTTTGGTTTGTTGGCACCGGCGGGCACACCGCCGGATATTGTGAAAGCTTTGCAGCGCGAAACCGCCAAGGCGCTGAACTCGCCCGCCATCAAAGAAAAGCTGTTGGCGCAAGGCGCGATTCCCAGCGGAAACACACCAGAAGAATTTGCGGCGCTGATCGACGCGGAAATTAAAAAATGGGCACCGGTGGTGAAAAATTCGGGCGCGCGGGTGGACTAAAAGACGCGCTGCCAGCTTGTTAGTCAACGCGCAAAACCCTCAGAGGACAAGATGCTCAAAGGCCTACACCACAACGCCTACCGCTGCCGCGATTCGGAAGAGACGCGCAAGTTTTACAGTGATTTTTTAGGCCTGCCGCTGGTACAGGCTTTTCAGATCCACGAAACCAAAAGCGGCCGGGCCACCAAAACGCTGCACTCTTTTTACCAAATGGACGACGGCTCCTGCCTGGCTTTTTTTGAAGCGCCCGATATGCCCTTCGCATTCAAAGACCAGCATGATTTTGACTTGCACATCGCGCTGGAAGTAAGCCAGCAAAACTTACACATGATGTTTGCCAAAGGTAAGGCGGCTGGCATGGAAACCCGTGGCATTTCGGACCACGGATTTATCGACTCGATTTATTTCCGCGACCCCAATGGCTATGTGATTGAGCTCACCGCCAAGCGCGCCGGGCATGATGCGTATATGCAGGCCGCGCATGCATCTGCGCATCAGGTATTGGCACAGTGGCAGGCGGAGAAAGTGGCGCCTGCCGCCTGAAGCTGCTGGGCCGGGCTGTTAGTTCAGCGCGTCTTTGAGGGCTTTGCCCGGACGGAAACGCGGCGCCTTGGCCGCTTTGATTTTGAGAGCTGCACCGGTTTTTGGGTTGCGCCCGATACGTGCTTTGCGCTTGGTCACCCCAAAGGAACCAAAGCCCACCAAACTCACGGTGCCGCCTTTTTTGAGGGTCTTGGTCACTGCCTCAATCATGCTGGACAAAGCGCGCCCGGCGGCTGCTTTGGAGATGTCAGACTTGGCGGCGATATGTTCAATGAGTTCGGCTTTATTCACGGTTTGGCTCCTTATTTTTAGGTAAATGGGAAAAATTATTCTAGCCCAGCATGCCCGCTTTGGGTTGACTGGACAAGCCCGATTTTGCGGCATTTTTTAAGGCGCCGGGGAGGCCTGCGCGGGTACTACGGGCCTGGGCATCGCCGCCCGCGCTGCCCGCTTACACTGCCGAGTCAGCACTACCCCCATGAGGGGCGGTCTGCCCTTCGGGGCTCCACAGCCTTTTAAGAAAAATACGTTTCCACCATGCAGCACAACCCGGTCCGGGGCATTTTTTACCTCTGTATGGGGGTGCTGGTTTTCTCTTTGCAGGATGCCATCATCAAGCAGGTGAGCGGCGGCTATGCGCTGACCGAGGTGGTGTTTATCCGCTCCTGCGTGGCAGCGCCCATCTTGCTAACTTTGGTGTGGCGTGAGTCGGGTTGGCGCGCTTTGTTTGCCTCGCACCTAGATACCTTGGTACTGCGCGCCACCGTCATGTTCGGCGCCTATGCGGCCTATTACATGGCTTTTCCGGCCTTGCCCCTTGCGGACGCGGTGGCGCTGTATTTCACCGTGCCTTTGTTTGTCACGGCGCTGGCCGGCCCTATGCTGGGCGAGCGCAATGGCTGGCCGGTCTGGGCTGCGGTGCTGCTGGGTTTTGTGGGTGTGATGGTGATGCTGCAACCGGGCACCGGCCTGTTCAACCCCGCCGCTTTGTTGTCCCTGCTGGCCGCAGCGTTTTATGGCCTGGCCATGTTGATGGCGCGCAAACACGGCTCCAGTCTGTCGGCAGCGGTGATGGGCTTTTACCAAAACGCGGTGTTTCTGGTGGGGGCGGGGCTAGTGGCTTTGCTGCTGCACTTGATGGGCATAGAGCACGCGGTCCATCCCAGCATTGCCTTTGTGGTGCGGCCCTGGTCGGTGCCTACGCTAGTTGACGGATTGATGATTGGCCTGTGTGGCGTGGTGGCCTCCATCGGTATCATGTTGCTGACCAGTGCCTACCGGGTGGCACGCGCCAGCACCGTCACGCCGTTTGAGTACACCGGTATTTTGTGGGCGCCACTGTGGGGATTTTTGTTTTTTGGCGAAGTGCCGCGCGCTACGACGGTAGCCGGTGCTGCCGTCATTGTGGTGGCGGGACTGATCGCACTGCGTGTCGCGAAATCTGATACCGAAACGGCTACCGACCCCGAAGGCCGATGCGATGTCGCCTTTGAAGGGGAACTTAAACCCAAAGGCCAAGCGCTAGGCCCTATCCCAATCAGCGCTAAGGAACACATTCATGATGCCAGCCGCTAACTACGCCGCCTCCGAGCTGCAACGCGAAACGGCCGATAGCCTGCCGGGCCTGGTCGTACTCCAGTTTGGAACCAACTGGTGCGGCTATTGCCAAAACGCCCAAGCACTGATTGAGCCGGTGATGGCGTCGCGCCCAGATGTGGCGCGTCACTTCATTGAAGACGGCCCCGGTCGGCCTTTAGGCCGCTCCTACCGCGTCAAACAATGGCCGACTTTGGTGTTACTGCGCGACGGGGTGGAAGCAGGGCGCTTAGTACGCCCGCAGGATGCGGAACAAGTGCGGGACTTGCTCAAGGTAGCAACTGCCTAGGCAAGCGCTGCATCAGTCCCAAGCCGTTGTTACGAGCGCTGCGAAGCAATACGTTCTATTTTTACCGCGCGTTGGTGCAAACGTAGTTGAACTCAGCAATATCCAGCTCGGAATTCGGCACCGGGAAGTAGTCTGGTACCGAGGTGAAGGTGTAAAGCGGATCGCCCTTGCCAAATTTGCCAGACATGATGACGGTCTTTTCCGTGCGATGCATGCCTTTGCTGCAATCAAATTGCTTCAGTTCTTTAATGGAGTCAAAGTCCACCCACAAAATAGGCGGTGGGAAGCGTTTTTTTTGGGTTTTCGCGTAGTCTCCCATGATCCAGGCGCTGGCGATATTGCCATTGCGGCGCAGGGATTGGGGATCCACATACATGGTGAAGTCGGGGGACTTACCAATCGCGATCCAATCGGCCCAGGCGCTGCTGGTACACAGCATGAAAAGTAGTGCTAATCGCAGCATATTCCAACTCCGGGCCATACAAGGTGGCCTGATCTTTCTAAGTTATTGTGAAGGCACGCTGCGTTCGCGCAGCGCGTCGCGATGATCCAAGCTAAGGCTTATTTCAAAATATCACCGATGCACAGGTACTTGATTTCCACGTAGTCGTCGATACCAAAGTGCGAGCCTTCGCGCCCCAGGCCGGACTGCTTGACGCCGCCAAAGGGCACATGCTCGGTGGCCAATATACCCACGTTAATTCCGACCATACCGTATTCAAGGGCTTCGGCCACGCGGTAGATGCGTCCGATGTCGCGGCTATAGAAATAGCTGGCTAGGCCGAACTCGGTTTTGTTGGCGGCATCGACGGCTTGTTGCTCGGTCTCGAATTTGAAGATGGGAGCGAACGGCCCGAAGGTTTCTTCCGTAGCGCATTGCATATCGGCGCTAGCGCCGGAAATAACAGTGGGCTCGAAAAACTGGCCGCTCAAAGCCTTGCCGCCAGTCTCCACCTTGCCGCCTTTGGCAATCGCGTCCGCCACATGGCGCGTAACTTTGGCTACGGCCGCGTCCTCGATGAGCGGGCCTTGCACCACGCCTTCTTCAAAGCCATTGCCCACTCTCATGGCCTTGACCTTGGCCGTGAACTTGGCCACAAAGCTGTCGTACACCCCAGCCTGCACGTAAAAGCGGTTGGCGCAGACACAGGTCTGACCGGCGTTTCGGTATTTGCTGGCCATGGCGCCTTCCACCGCTGAGTCTATGTCGGCGTCGTCAAACACGATAAAGGGTGCGTTGCCACCGAGTTCGAGCGACATTTTTTTAATGGTGGGGGCGCATTGCGCCATCAAGATGCGGCCCACTTCGGTGGAACCGGTAAAGCTCAGGTGGCGCACGGTGTCGCTGGCGCAAATCACTTTACCCACGGCAATCGAGTTATCTGCGTCGGCCGTAATCATATTGAGCACGCCTGCTGGAATACCCGCGCGCAGCGCCAGTTCGGCAGCGGCCAGGGCGGTCAAGGGCGTCAGTTCGGCGGGCTTGATGATGACCGGGCAACCAGCAGCCAGCGCCGGGGCCACTTTGCGGGTGATCATGGCCAGCGGAAAGTTCCAAGGCGTAATGGCTGCGCACACACCGATGGACTGTTTGATGACCGACAAGCGGCGGTTGTTGTCAAACTGGGGCAGTGTCTCGCCATTGATGCGCTTGGCTTCTTCGGCAAACCACTCCACAAAGCTGGCGCCGTAGGCGATTTCACCTTTGGCTTCGGCAAAGGGTTTGCCTTGTTCAGCGGTCATGATGCGCGCCAGGTCTTCTTGGTTGGCCATCAGCAAATCGAACCATTTGCGCAAGATGATGCTGCGCTCCTTACCCGTCTTGGCGCGCCAGGCCGGCCAGGCGGCATCGGCGGCGGCAATCGCCTGGGTGGCCTGGGCTGGCCCCAGGTTGGCCACGTCAGCCAGCTTGTGGCCGGTGGCCGGGTCCAGCACATCAAAGCGCGAAGGTCCGGCCACCCATTGGCCATTGATCAAGGCGTCGGTTTTGAGCAGGCTGGGGTCTTTGAGCAATGCGAGGGGGGAAGTGTGTTGTGTCATGGGGCAAAGGGGCGCAGTTGGTATGAAAAAAGGGCGCAGATGCGCTGGCCCATGATCATACGACGATGGACTTTCACTGCCTGCTATCGCTTTGTAGCCCCCTTGGTAGCCGCACTGGTCACGCGCCGCGTGCGCCGAGGCTGTCTTCTCGCGCACTGCGGCGGCATGCAAAGCGCGGCCCCGGCAGGGTTAAAGTAGCGGCAACCCCTTTACGGAAGACAGCATGGCCCTCATCAACTACATCACCCAAATTAACCTGGACTTTGGCGCCGTCGCGCTATTGCGCGCCGAGTGCGAGCGCGTGGGCATGCGCAAGCCGCTGATCGTCACCGATGCGGGCGTGCGCGCCGCAGGCGTCTTGGACAAAGCGCTAGCCGCGCTGGGCGATATACCGCATGCGGTGTTTGACCAGACGCCTTCTAACCCCACGGAAGCGGCGGTGCGCGCTGCGGTGGCAGTGCTGCAAGCCCATGGCTGCGACGGGCTGATTGGCGTGGGCGGCGGCTCTAGCCTGGACCTGGCCAAAGGCGTGTGCATTGCCGCCACCCACCCCGGCCCACTCAAAACCTACGCCACCATCGAAGGCGGCAGCCCCAAAATTAGCGAGCGCGTGTTGCCCCTGATAGCGGTGCCCACCACCGCTGGCACCGGCAGCGAAGTAGCGCGTGGCGCCATCGTCATCTTGGACGACGGGCGCAAAGTGGGTTTTCATAGTTGGTTTTTAGTGCCCAAGGCCGCGATTTGCGACCCAGAACTCACCCTGGGCTTGCCTGCGCAACTCACCGCAGCGACCGGCATGGACGCGATTGCCCATTGCATGGAAACCTTTATGGCCCCGGCCATCAACCCGCCGGCCGATGGCATCGGCCTGGACGGCCTGGCACGCGGCTGGGCGCATATCGCCCGCGCCACCGAAAACGGCGCGGACCGCGATGCGCGTTGGAACATGATGAGCGCCAGCATGCAAGGCGCCATGGCGTTTCAAAAAGGCCTGGGCTGCGTCCACAGCCTGAG
>CANFJQ010000062.1 GCA_947447615.1 Comamonadaceae bacterium | reverse complement strand
GGACTGCCCGACAGGCTGAGCACATAGTTAGCCACGTTTTTGGCGTCATCGGGCGTACCCACCGCAGCGGCCATAGGCGGCATTTGCCCGATACGGCCCAGGGTAATGGTTTCTTTGATTTTGTCCGGGCTGCCGCCGTGCAGCCAATCACCATCGGTCAAGTTGGGAAAGCCTTTAGAGCCCCGTGCGTCCGATCCGTGGCACTGGGCGCAGTTGTTCATGAACAGGCGTTCGCCCACGACCTTGGCCTGCGGATCGCGCGAGAGTGCCTCGGGCGTCATGCCTGTAAACCTTGCGTACAGCGGCGCTTCGTCGGCCTCGGCCTTGGCCACTTCGGCGCGGTATTGGCCCGAAGAAGTCCAGCCCAGTTGCCCGGCATGGCTCCCCAAGCCCGGGTACAACGCCAGATAGGCAAACCCAAACACCACGGAGATGACGAACATCCAAACCCACCAGCGCGGCAGCGGGTTGTTCATTTCGCGCAAATCTTCATCCCAGACATGGCCCGTGCTGTCGTCAGACGACATAACGTGGGTCTTGCCGGTAAGCCATAAAAGTACCAGACAGGCCACCATGCCCACCAGGGTGATGACGGAGATATAGACCGTCCAGAAGTTGCTAGTGAAGTCGCTCATACATAGTTCCTGTGTGCCGCGTGGGCACGCTCAGTCCTGCTCAAAGGGAAGGCGCTCGGCTTGCGAAAAATCTTCGCTGCGTTTGGGTGAATAAGTCCACCCAATAATGCCCACAAAGACGGCAAAACTGGCCAGCGTGACCAAGGTGCGTAAGGTGTTGATGTCCATGTCTATTTCCTTGGCTCTACTTAAGCGCCAGGCCCAGCATTTGCAAATAAGCGATGGTGGCGTCTAGCTCGGTTTTGCCTTGCAAAGCCTCTGTAGCAGTGGCGATTTCTGCATCGGTATAAGGCACGCCCACGGTGCGCAGGGCGCGCATATGCGCAGGCATGCTTTGCGCGTCCACCGGCGTTTTGGCGAGCCAGGGATAGGCCGGCATATTGGACTCAGGCACCAAGTCGCGCGGGTTGTTCAGGTGGATGCTGTGCCACTCGTCGCTGTAACGGCTACCCACGCGCGCCAGGTCCGGCCCGGTGCGCTTGCTGCCCCATTGAAACGGGTGGTCATACACCGATTCGCCCGCCACCGAATAATGGCCGTAGCGCAGGGTTTCGGCGCGCAGCGGGCGGATCATTTGCGAGTGGCAGTTGTAGCAGCCTTCGCGCACGTAAACATCGCGCCCGGCCAATTGCAGTGCGGTATAGGGCTTGACACCGGCCAAGGGCTCGGTGGTGGATTTTTGGAAGAACAGGGGCACGATTTCGACCATGCCGCCGGCCAGCAGCACGAGCAATATCAGCACAATCATCAAGAAATTGTTGGTCTCGATCTTCTCGTGCGTGAAGCCGGTTTTATCAGTGGGGTTTGCCATATCAGTTTCCTTTGCTCAGGCGTGGGCCAGCAGCGGCGGCACTTGCACCGACACCGCATTACCGGCGAACGCCGTTTTCAGGGTATTCCACAGCATGATGAGCATGCCGCTCAGGTAGAGCAATCCGCCGATAATACGCAAGACATAAAACGGGTACGTGGCTTTCACGGACTCCACAAAGGTATAGGTCAAAGTGCCATCGGAGTTGACTGCGCGCCACATCAGGCCTTGCATCACACCGGCAATCCACATCGCCGCGATATAGACCACGATGCCGATGGTGGCCACCCAAAAATGCAGCTCAATGGCGGGCACGCTGTACATTTTTTTCTGGCCAAAGAGGCGCGGTATCAGGTAGTACATGCTGCCCATAGTGACCAGCCCCACCCAGCCCAAGGCGCCGGAGTGCACGTGGCCTACCGTCCAGTCGGTGTAATGGCTCAGCGCGTTGACCGTCTTGATAGACATCATCGGGCCTTCAAAAGTGCTCATGCCATAAAAGGACAGGGACACGATAAGGAAGCGCAAAATTGGATCGTCCCGCAGCTTGTGCCAGGCGCCCGACAAAGTCATCACGCCGTTGATCATGCCGCCCCAGCTAGGCGCGAGCAAAATCAGCGAGAACACCATGCCCACCGATTGGGTCCAGTCCGGCAGCGCGGTGTAATGCAAGTGGTGCGGGCCGGCCCACATATAGGTAAAGATCAGCGCCCAGAAGTGGACGATAGACAGCCGGTAGCTATAGACAGGCCGCTCGGCCTGTTTAGGGATGAAGTAATACATCATGCCCAGAAAACCAGCAGTCAGGAAAAAACCCACGGCGTTGTGGCCGTACCACCATTGAATCATCGCGTCCTGCACGCCAGCGTAGGCGGAATACGACTTCATCCAACCAGCAGGAATGGCCGCGCTATTGACCAAATGCAATATCGCAACGGCCAGAATGAAGGCGCCAAAAAACCAATTGGCCACGTAAATATGCTTGACCTTGCGCGTGCCCAGGGTGCCAAAAAACACCACTGCGAAGCTGACCCAAACCAGGGTGATGAGGATGTCAATTGGCCACTCGAGTTCGGCATATTCCTTGCCCTGGGTATAGCCCAAGGGCAGGGAAATCGCCGCAGCCACAATCACCGCCTGCCAGCCCCAAAAGGTGAAAGCGGCCAACTTGTCCGAAAACAAACGTACCTGGCTGGTACGTTGCACTACGTAGTAGGACGAGGCAAACAAGCCGCAGCCGCCAAAGGCAAAAATCACCGCATTGGTGTGCAAGGGCCGTAGGCGCCCGTAGCTGAGCCAGGGAATGCCAAAGTTCAACTCAGGCCAAGCGAGTTGGGCGGCGATGATGACGCCGACCAACATACCGACTACGCCCCAGACCACGGTCATGATCGCAAACTGGCGCACGACGGTGTCGTTATAAGTTGCCGCCTGCTGGTTTGCAAATGCCATAAAAACCTCTCTCAATAGATGCGTTACGCGCAGTGTGCGGCTTGGGTTGGAAAAATGATTTGATGCATGTCAAGTGGCGCGCAAACAGCGTTTGAAAAATCCAAATTACGCGGCTTCGTCCTCCAATATGCGCGCGCCTTCGGACTCGATGTCGTCAAACTGCCCCCGATCAATGGCCCACCACAAACCGCCCAGAATGAAAAACACCAGGCTGACCGACAGGGGAATGAGCAAGTAAAGAATGTCCATCGGAGGGGTGTCAGTGCGTGACGCTTGTCAAAGTGGATGGCTTCGCGGTGCTGGCAAAGACGGTTTTGGGCTTATGCGGCACTTGCCCGGCGGTATTGCTCCTTGCTGGCAGCGCCAAGCGCGCCGCATTGGCAACCACCAGCAAAGAGCTGGTCGCCATGCCCAGCCCTGCCAGCCAGGCGGGCAGAAATCCAGCCACCGCCAGCGGCACGCAGGCCGCGTTGTAGAGCAGCGCCCAAAGCAGGTTTTGCCGCACCACGCGCATGGTTTTGCGCGCCAGCACCAAGGTATCGGTAATGGCACTAAGCTGCGAGCCCAGAACTACTAAGTCCGCTTGCGACTGCGCCAGCGACGAAGCATTGCCAAAGGCAAACGCCACATGCGCCCCGGCCAGCACCGGCGCATCGTTCAGCCCGTCGCCCACCATCGCTACCGTCGCGCCCTGGGCTTGGAGTTGGCGCAAGCGGGCCAGTTTGTCGTCCGGTGTGCAGCGGGCGTGGGCTCGGTCTGGCGTAATGCCTAGCTGGGCGGCGGCCAGCACCACTGGGCCCGGCGCATCGCCAGACAAGAGATGCACTGCCAGGCCCAGGGCCTCTAAGTCTTGCACGCAGCGGCGGGCGTTCGGGCGCAACACTTCGCGCAATTGAAAGGTCGCCAACCAACCCTGATCGTCGGCCAACACCACGCTGCTGCTATCGCTTTGCGCATCAGCAAAACCGCAAAACGTGGCCGAACCCAGGCGCATGGCACGTGGCGCCTCACCAGAGCCAACATCGAAAACCGCACCCGCATCGCAATGGGCAGCCGCAAGGTGTCCGCTCCCGCCAGCGCTGGCGCGCATCACCTGGCCAGACAGGCCTTGGCCCGCAGTTTCTTGCACTGCTATGGCTTGCCAAAGCGAAGTCTGAGCCCCGTGGAGAGGCGCCTGCACAGCCTCGCACAATGCGCGCGCTGCGGGGTGGCGCGAATGGCTGGCCAGGGCAACGGCCATCGCTAGTGCCTGCTCGGGTCGGATGCCAGGTCGGCATTGCGTGCTATCGAGTTGCTGCGCGTCACTGCTCAGCGTGCCGGTTTTGTCAAACACCACCGTGTCCACTTTCGCCAAGCTTTCCAAAGCCTGCAATCGGCGCACCAGCACGCCGCCGGTGGCCAGGCGACCGGCGGCGGCAAGCATGGCCGCAGGCGTGGCCAGCGACAAAGCGCAAGGGCAGGTGACGACCAGCACCGCCACCGCCAGCATCATGGCGTGCGCCGGGTCGCGCGGCCACCACCACAAGGCAGCCAGCGCGGCGGCCAGCAGCACGCCGATTAAAAAAGGTTTGGCCATGCGATCGGCCAGGCGCGCCACCTGCGGCTGCTCGGTGGCCGCGCTTTGCATCAGCGCCACGATGGCTGCAAAGCGCGTGTCCGAGCCCGCTTTGTCCACCCGCACGCGCAAAGTACCAGCCAGGTTGTGGCTACCCGCGAGCACGCTATCGCCGGGGCCGCGCGCCAGCGGGCGCGACTCGCCGGTGAGCATGGCTTCATCCACAGCGCTGCTGCCTTGCAGCACCACACTATCGGCAGGAAAAGTCTCGCCCGCATAGACCCGCAGCACATCACCCACGCGCACCCGGCGCGCGGCGATGCGCTCGGCGCTGCCATCTGCGCCTAAGCGCTCCACGCTATCGGGCAAACGGTTAAACACGGCGTCTAGCGCCCCGGCGGTGCGCTCGCGCAAGCGCAGTTCCAGCCAGCGGCCACTGAGCAGGAAAAACACAAACATGGTGAGCGAGTCGAAATACACCTCGCGCCCGAAAGGCCCGCCCGGCTCAAAGGTTCCGGCGCTGCTGACGGCAAAAGTCACGGCAATGCCCAGCGCCACCGGTAAGTCCATGCCGATGCGCCGCGCCAGCAAGTCGCGCCAGGCGCTGGAAAAAAATGGCCCGCAAGAAAACAGCAGCACCGGCAAGCTAAGCACCCAGGAAGCCCAGCGCAGCAATTGCTCCATCTCGCGGCTCAGGTCGCCCGGCGCGGCGGTGTAAGCCGGGTAGGCGTACATCATCACTTGCATCATGCACAGCCCAGCCACCAGCCAGCGCCACAGCGCAGCGCGCCGCTCTTTGCGGCGCATGTCGATGGCAAATGCATCGTTAGCGGGCAATAGCGTATAGCCCTGGGCCTGCGCCTGGCACATCCACTGCGCGGGCAGCACGCGCGCGCTGTCCCACACCACGCTGGCGCGCTGCGAGGCGGCATTGACGCGCGCGCTGCGCACGCCGGGCACTTGGCGCAAAAGCTGCTCCACCGTCATCGCGCAGGCGGCGCAGTGCATGCCTTGCACCACCACCTGCGACTCCCACATGCCCATTGCGCCCGGCACTTGCTGTGAGAAGGCCGGCCATTCTTGGGGATCGTTCAGTGCGGCGAAGGTGGGGGCGGGGGTTGAGGCTGGCGCTGCAGCGACTGCCCTTGGACCACTCAAAGGCAGGGGACTGGCCGAAGTGTCATTGCCCCAAGAACGGGGCGCAGACAAAGGAACGTGGCAAGCCGCATTAGACATGGGCAGCAGTCTGCCGCGCAAAACACCAAGGCGCATTGATCCATGTCAAGTCGCCGCTTTGCCAGGCACTTAGGCTAGGCGCATTGCACCGATTTCACAAGGAAAACACTATGTACACCCGAATCCTGGTCGCCACCGATGGCACTAAGTTATCCAAAAAAGCGGTCACCAGCGCCATCAGCCTGGCCGCCACTTGCAAAGCCGAGTTAATTGCCATGCAAGTGGTGCCGCCCTACCCGATTGCCTACTTTGAAGGCGGCATGGCCAGCGACTCCCGCGAAATCAAACGGGTCGAGGCCCTGTGGGTGAACAAAGCACAAGCGGTGCTCGATCTGGTCAAGAAAGCCGGGGCCGCCAAAGGCGTGGAAGTGCGTACGCTGGTGAGTAAGTCGGACATGGTGTCGCACGCCATCATCAGCGCCGCCGAGAAGAACGACTGCGACCTGATCGTCATGGCCTCGCACGGCCGACGCGGCATCAAGCGCCTGTTGCTAGGCAGCGAAACCCAACATGTGCTAACCCACAGCAGCACGCCGGTATTGGTGTTGCGCTAAGCCTATGCCAATCAGGCCTCCGCGCCATCAGGCATCGGGGCCAAGACCGGCGGGACTTTGGGCTCGTCGGCAAAGCGCTGGCGTATGGCCAGCACCTGGGGCCAGGCATCTAGAAAAACATCCACGCATTGCGGATCGAAATGCAGGCCGCGTTGCGCCCGCAAATAGTCCGCAGCATCCTCCAATGACCAAGGTTTTTTATAGGGGCGCTCCGAGGTCAGCGCATCAAACACATCGGCCACCGCCACGATGCGACCGAACAAGGGGATGTCCTCGCCGCTGAGGCCTTGCGGATAGCCGCTGCCGTCAAACTTTTCGTGGTGGCCCAAAGCGATGGTGGCACCGGCCTGCAATAAGCGCGAGCTGCTGCCCTTGAGCAATTCATGGCCCAAACTGGCGTGCTGGCGCATGATGTCCATCTCGGCCTCGTCCAGGCGTCCGGGTTTGAGCAGGATGTGGTCCGGAATGCCGACTTTGCCAATATCGTGCATAGCCGCAGCATCGAGTATCAAGGCCTGGTCCAAAGCGGAGAGTTGCAAGCCCTGGGCGATCAGGTAGGCGTAATGCCCAACCCGTGAAATATGCGCGCCGGTTTCATAGTCGCGATAGCCCGCTGCTTTGACCAAGGACATGACGGTTTCGCGTTCGCGCTCGCGTATTTCGCGGGTGGCCAGCTCCACCTCGCGGGTTAGCCAGGCGGCATGATCAGCCAAGCGCAAACTGGCTTCGCGCAGCTTGAGCATATTGCGCGCGCGCGCTAAAAATTCCGCCGCGTCCACCGGTTTGGGCAGGAAGTCGTAAGCGCCGGCCTCCAGGGCCCGGTAGCGCACCTCTTTTTCGTCGTGCGCAGTAATCATCAGCAAAGGAATAGCATCCGCGCCCTCCAAAGCGCGAAAGGCCTGCATAAATTCCAGCCCATTCATGTCGGGCATCAGGTAGTCCAGCACCACCAAATCCACGCGCTGGCTTCGCGCATAGTCCAGCGCGGCAGCCGGATCGGTAAAACTTGCGCACTGCGCCTGCTCTAGGCGCTGCACCAGCAACTCCAGCCACTTCAGGTTGACCGGGTTATCGTCCAGCAAAAGCACGTTTTGCATCGAATGGCTTTCAGGTTCCAACGAAGGTGGTAGTTATCGAAAGTGCCAGCATACAAGCTGGCGCAGCGCTTGCAAAGGCGCATACAGGCATTTTTTAAAAATCGGGACGGCGCTTGTCCAAAAAAGCCTGCACGCCCTCGCGGTGTTCCTTGCTGTCAGCATACGCATAGGCCGAAGTCGGCGTGGGCGCTTGCGTCGGGCGGCCCTGGCGTAGCACTTGCTTGTTCAGCCGGGCCGCCTGCGGCGAGAGCGTCAGCATGCGCGCCACCAGGGCGTCAGCCTGGGCTTGCACGGCTTCATCGGGCACGCTCCAGGCCAGGAAACCGCAGCGCAGCATGTGCGCCGCATCAAAACTTTCTGCCGCCAGCAGCATCGCACTGGCGGTAGCGGCGCCGACGGCCTGCTGCACCAGCGCAGCCTCGCGCGGCGCCATCGGAAAGCCCAAACGGGCAATCGGCGCGCCATAGACGCTGCCAGCTGCGCCTAAACGCAAATCGCAGCAACTGGATATTTCCAAGCCCGCGCCCATGCAATTGCCGCGCACCAACGCCAACAGAGGAATCGGGCAATCCAACATGGCTTGCAAACCGCCCCAGACCTCCACTTCGTGGAAATGCATCAGGCTCTCTTGCGCAAAACGAAATGCCGGGTATTCAGAAATATCGCCACCGGCGCAAAAATGGCCGCCTGCGCCCTGCACCAGCACACAAAGCAAGTCGGTGCGGGCGGATATCTCCAGAAAGACCTCGCGCAGTTGCAGCCACATGGCGCGCGTCATGGCGTTCATGCGCGCCGGGTTGGACAGCGTGACCGTGGCCAGCGCGCCGCTTTGCTGCCAATCAATACTGCCCATCACCCAATGCGCCTATTTAATTTGCCGCTGGAACGGGCCGCGTGCCGAACCACCACCACAAAGCAGCACCGCCCAGCACCATGGGAACACACAGCCACTGGCCCATGCTCAGGCCCATTTGCAAGAGACCGATATGGGCATCGGGCTCGCGGAAATACTCCACCACAAAGCGCAGCACGCCATAGCCCATCAGAAATGCCGCCGACACCCGCCCCTGGCGCGGCCCGCTGCGCGCGTACACCCACAAAATCACAAATAGCAGCAAGCCTTCCAGCAGAAATTGGTATACCTGCGAAGGGTGGCGCGGCAGATCGCCCCCCCCGCGAAATACCATGCCCCAGGGTAGCTCGGGGTCCGCCACACGGCCCCACAACTCGCCGTTGATGAAATTGCCAACCCTGCCACAGGCCAAGCCCGTGGGTACGCAAGGGGCCACAAAATCAGCCACCGCCCAAAAAGAGCGCTTGGTCGAATAGGCAAACCAGCCCATGGCCACAATCACGCCCAGCAAACCGCCGTGAAAACTCATGCCGCCACGCCAGGCATACAAAATTTCCAGCGGATGGGCAGCGTAGTACACCGGGTTGTAAAACAAGCAGTAGCCAAAGCGCCCGCCCAGCACCACGCTCAAAACCCCCAGAAAAAGCACGTCCTCCACATCCCGAAAACTCCACGATGCATCACCCACAAAAGGCGCATGGCGCAAGCGGCGCGCGCCCAGCAGCATAAAAAGGCCGAAAGCAGCCAGGTAAGTCAGGCCGTACCAGTGGACGGCGACGGGCCCGAGTTGCAGGGCAACCGGGTTGATGGCGGGATGAATCAGCATGGCGGCTATTGTGCCTTGGGCCTAGCTGCGCTCGCAATGATGGGTTTGGACTGATGCAGAGCTTCCGTAGTTCGCAACAACTATAGAATCAGCTTTTATTTAACAATTTTGTTATGAATACACAAATAACAATTAAAAATACCTTAAATCAATTGAATTCTGTGATTTTGGGTAAAGAGCGCTCAGTACACGACGCCCTGGCCTGCTTGTTGGCTGGCGGGCATTTGCTCATTGAGGACGTGCCCGGTGTGGGCAAAACCACCTTGGCGCAAGCGCTGGCGCGCACCCTGGGCCTGGAATTCTCCCGGGTGCAATTCACCTCGGACTTGCTGCCAAGCGACCTCTTAGGCGTCTCCGTCTATGAGCGCGGACAAGAGGCTTTTGTATTCCACCCCGGCCCGGTGTTTGCCTCGGTACTGCTGGCCGATGAAATCAACCGCGCCAGCCCCAAAACCCAAAGTGCTTTGCTCGAAGCCATGGAGGAAAAGCAAGTGACCGTCGAAAGCGCCACCCGCCCCTTGCCAAACCCCTTTTTCGTGATTGCCACGCAAAACCCGCAAGACCAGCAAGGCACGTATCCCTTGCCCGAGTCGCAACTAGACCGCTTTCTCCTATGCATTTCCCTAGGCTACCCCGACCGCGCCGATGAACGCCGTTTACTGACGGGCCAAGACCGGCGCAGCATGCTCGGCGCCATGCCAGCGCTGCTCAATGCACAAACGCTGGCGCCCTTGCAGGAGGCGGTGCAGGCGGTCCATGCCACATCGCCGCTAATTGACTATGTGCAAGCCCTAGTGGCCGCCAGCCGCTCGGGCCAGTGGTTTGTACAAGGCATGAGCCCGCGCGCCGCCTTGCTGCTCTTGCGTGTATCCAAAGCCGCCGCGCTGATCGCGGGGCGCGACTATGTGGCGCCCGACGATGTGCAAGCCATCTTTGTGCAAACCGCCGCGCACCGTATGGTGCCGGTGCGCGCATCAGGCCGCAGCAGCGCCGCACAAGCACGCGCCATGATGGAATCCATCGCCCTGCCATGAGCTGGTTACGCGCGCAATGGCAAGCTTGGTGGCAATCGCGCCTAGCGGCCAGCGACCACCTGGTGTTGACGCAGCGCAGGGTTTACATCTTGCCCAGCGGCGCGGGGCTGATGCTGGCACTTACGCTTTTGTGCATGCTGGTGGCCTCTATCAACTTCCAGTTGAACATGGGCTATATGCTGACCTTTTTGCTCGCCGGGGCAGCGGTGGTGGGTATGCACATAGGCCATGCCAATTTACGCGGACTGCAGCTGCGGCTGCCGGCGCCGCAAGCGCATTTTTTGTACACACCGGCCTGCCTGCAAGTGCAACTGGACAACCCACGCGCGCAGGCCCGCTGGGGCCTGGGCCTGGCGGTGCAGGGAGACGAAAACTTTAGCTGGGTCGGCGTGCCAGCAAACGCCACCGGCTTGGTGGACTTGTATTGGAATGCGCCCCAGCGCGGACGCAACCCGCTGCCCATGATTACGCTGGAAACGCGTTTTCCTATGGGCATGTTCCGCGTTTGGGCCTGGTGGCGGCCAGCCTCGAGCGTGCTGGTCTATCCGCAACCGGAAGCAGATGCACCGCCTTGGCCGCAAGGGCTCAATCCTTCGGGCGAAATGGGCCATGCCCGCCTACAAGGCGGGACCGAACCTGAGGGCGTGCGCCCCTACCGGCGCGGCGATGCGCTGAAGACGGTGGTTTGGAAAAAAGCGGCGCAAGCCATGGCGCGCGGCAGCCATGATTTGCTCAGCCGCGAAACCGCGCAGACGGCCATCGGCGTGCTCTGGCTGGATCTGGCGGGCACCGGGCTGCGCGAGCGCGAGGCCGCCCTGTCGCGCCTGTGTGCCTGGGTGTTGCGCGCCGATGCCAGCGGCCAAGACTATGGCCTACGGCTACCGGCGCAAACGATTGCCCCCGGCCATGGGCCCAGCCACCGCCAGCAGTGCCTGGAGGCACTGGCCTTGTGCTGAGCCCGAGCCTCACCCGCTCCGCCGCCCTGCCCCGCGCTGCGGTGGGCGAGTATTTTTTGCTGGCCGTGGCGGCCTTGGTCATCGCGCCGCATGTGGTCCAACTGCCTGTATGGTGCAGCGCCTTTGTCGCGCTGATATTGCTGTGGCGCACCGGCGTGGCCAGCGGTGCGGTACCCCGCCCAGGGCGCGCGGTGCTGGTGCTATTACTGGTCTTGTCGGTGGCGGCTATCGGCCTGAACTTTCGCACGCTGGTAGGCACCGAAGCCAGTGTGACTTTGGTGGTAGTGCTCTTATCGCTCAAAGCCCTGGAGATGCATGCGCGGCGCGATATTTTTGTGGTGTTTTTTTTGGGCTTCTTCACGGTACTGACGCAGTTTTTGAATTCGCAGTCCTTGTTCAGTGTCGCCACCATGCTGCTGGGCACCTTGGGTTTGCTCAGCACTCTGGTGATGGCGCATATGCCGGGTAGCGAACCGTCTCTGCGTGCCGCCTTACGCACCGCTTGGAAAATGGCCGCCTGGGGCCTGCCGCTGATGGCGCTGCTGTTTGTGCTGTTTCCACGCATAGGCCCTTTGTGGGCTATTCCCGATGAAAAACCCCAGGCGCGTACCGGCTTGTCCGACAGCATGCCCGTGGGCAGTGTGGCCGAGCTGGCGCAGGACAGCCGCATTGCCATGCGCATCAGCTTTGACAAGGAGACGCCGCCTGCCGAACAGCTGTATTTCCGCGCCCATGTACTGTCGCAGTTTGACGGGCAGCAATGGACCAGCGACGATGTGCAAGTCCAGGCCCCAGCCGCGCGCGGTGATGTGCGCGTCGAAGGCGCCATGGTGTCTTACGAGGTCAGTCTGGAGCCGCATGGGAAAACTTTTTTGCCCTTGCTCGACATCACGCCGATGGCCCCCAGCAGCGAAGACATCACGGCGCAAGGCGGCGCGGACTTGCGCTGGCGCAGCCCGCAAGCGGTGCAAGAGCTGCTGCGCTACCACGCCACCAGTGCGACGCGCTATCGCTATGGTTTGCTGGAAAGCGCACAATCCCTGGCAGCGCAAACCCGACTTCCTGCGGGCTTGAACCCGCGCCTGCTGGCCTGGGCCACAGACATTCGCAAGCAGCCGCAGATGGCGGATGCCGATGCGCAAGGTTTGAGCGCCTATTTGCTGGCGCATTTGGCGCGTGGCAATTACCGCTATACCTTGCAGCCCGGCACCTATGGCCGCCACACGGCAGATGAATTTTGGTTTGACCGCAAAAGCGGGTTTTGCGAGCACTTTGCATCGGCCTACGTGATTGCCATGCGCGCTATGGGCGTGCCGGCGCGCATCGTGACCGGTTACCAGGGCGCGGAACGTAATGGCGTCGATGGCATCTGGACGGTGCGCCAAAGCGATGCCCATGCCTGGGCCGAGTTCTGGCAGCAAGACAAAGGCTGGTTGCGGGTGGACCCGACGGCGTCCAGCGCGCCCTATCGTTTAAATGAAACCGAGCGCCTGGGCGATGCGCCAAGCGGTCTAGGCGGGGTCATAGGTAGCCTGAGCCCGGACCTGTGGATACAGATGCGCGACAGCTGGGAAGCCGTCAACCACCGCTGGAGCTCCTGGGTCACCAACTACGGAAGCAGCCAGCAATTGGAATTGCTGCGCCATATCGGCTTTGAGAGCCCGTCGCAAGAACAATTGGCCTATGTGCTGGCCGCACTGCTGGGCTTGGCGGCGCTGGTGGGTGCACTTTGGGCGCGGGGGCGGCAGCCGCCAGACCAGGCCTGGCAACGCTTGCACCGCCGGTTGCTGCGCAAGCTGGCAGCTGGTGGATTGCGTGCCAGCGCGCACCAAAGCCCGCGGGCCTTGGCACAGTCCGTGGGCCAGGCCTTTGACGGTACGGCCCAACCGGTGTGCGATTGGCTTCTGCGCCTGGAAAGGGCCCGCTACCAGGCGGATGCAAGCACCGGCGCGCTAAGCGCTTTGGAACGCGAATTCAAGCAGCTCCCGTGGTCAACCTTGCTTGCCCAAAAGCCGCGATAAACCTTCAGTTTTCAGGGTCTGGCGACTTGACTAAACTCGGTTCGTGCCGATGTTGGAAGCACAGGCCTCGCATCTTTGCGGGCCATGTTAAAAAACCATGCGTCCCAGACGCTAGATGCCATGAACCTCACACTGGTATTGCTGATATTTTTCTTTCTTGCCGCCGTGCTGGGCGCTGCGGTTTTTTATTACCTGACCTTGCAAAATTTGGCAGCCGTCAAGCGCGAAGTCAATAAGCTGCGCGACCAAGCCGACGATGCCCGTGCCAGCGCGCTGTTGCGCAATGAGCGCGCGCGCTGCTACCAGCAACTTTTGGCCTTGGAAGCCGACATCCAGACCCGCCAACGCGACAGCCTGAGCAACGAAGAAACGGCGATGGTGGAGCTCAACCGCGAAGAAATTCAGAACTGTGTCAACGCCCTGAAAAAATCCGGCAACTGGATGGGACTGCCCTTTGATCTGGAGTGGCAAGACATGTGGGATAAGCTGCCGCAGCTCAAAAACCTGTACCGAGCCAGCGTCATGCAGCAAGACTTTGAACCGGGCGCCACCACGTCGGCCAGTTCAGCGGTCAACGCACCAGCCAACGTGGCAAGCAATACCGCACCCGCTACAGTAGCGCCGCCCCGGCCTGCGCCGGCAACGAGCAGCCAAGAGCAGGCGCCGACCCCAGCACAAGACAATTCCAAAGTAATGGCCGCTGCGATGAAAAATATGATGCGGAGCTCATAGCTATGTCGATCACTCTCTCCATCCGCCAGGCGCTATTGAGCGCGCTACTGGTATGCACTGCGGCCCATGGCGGGCTGTGGGAAGACGGCTATGCCGACTACCAGCGCAAGGACTATGCCGCTGCGGTGGCCAAGTGGCAAATCGTGGCCGATAGCGGAGACCGGGAAGCACAGTCTTTGCTAGGCTTGATGCACTTGTTTGGCCAGGGCACTCCGCAAAGCTACCCCAAAGCCATGCTATGGCTGCGCCGCGCTGCAGCGCAAGGCGAGCCCAAGGCGCAATTCCAGCTCGGCAAACTGTACTCCGGCGGGCAAGGCTACAAAAGCGAAGGCTTGGAGCGCGATTACCAAAAGGCGGCCATGTGGTTCATCATTGCCGAGCAGTCGGGGCATCCGGAGGCGGGCAAGTCGCTGAAAAAAGTGACTGCCGAGATCAGCGAAACGGATTTGGTGATTGCGCGCCGCTGGGCCAAGACCTGCATCAAGCGCGAATTCAAGGGCTGCGAATAAGACGGCGCCGCGGGCTGGTGCAGCCGGGCGCTTATTCTTTTTTGACCGTGATGCTCATGCGCCGGTTACGCGCATCTTTGGGGTCGTTGGGGTTGTAGGGGACGGTGTCGGCCACCCCTTCGATTTGCACAAAACGCTCTTGCTTGATGCCGTTTTTCTCGAGCACCGAGCGCGTCGCTTCGGCACGCTCGACGGACAGCAGCCAGTTATTGCGGCCTTCTTTATTGGCAAAAGGCGTGGCGTCGGTATGACCGCGCACCGCGATTTTGTTGGGCATGCCCGCCAGCGATTTGGCGATTTCGCCCAACAAGGCCTGCGCCTTAGGCTGCAGCTTGGTGGTACCCAGCGGGAACATAGAGAAATCCGCTTTGTCGATGACCTCGATACGCAAGCCGTCTTTGTCGCGGACAAATTGCACCTGCCCTTGTAACTGCTCCAGCGCCGGATTCGACGCCAAGGCTTCCTTGACATCTTTTTCCATCTGGTCCATTTTTCCTTTTTCGCCGCCCTGCCCGGTGCCGGTACCGCCACCCTCGCCCTCCCCGGTTCCGGGTGACTGGTTTTGCGTTTTGGCGTCGTTGTCGCGCGCGTTTTCGCTGTTGGGCGAGGGATCGTTTTCGGTGGGGCCGCCTTCCGACTTGGGCGTCAAACGCTCCATGAGTCCGGTTTGCTTGGCGGTGTAAGGGAAGCCGTCCGGGTCAATGATGGAGCGTCCGCCCATGATGCCGTTGGAGCCGGCCAGCGCGCCCATGGTGATGGCGCTTTGCGAGGCAGGTTTGAAATAATCGGCCACACTTTTACGCTGCGAATCGTTGGTGGCGCCCAAAATCCACATCAACAAGAAGAAGGCCATCATGGCCGTCATCATGTCGGCAAGCGCAATTTTCCAACCACCCCCGTGCGCACCCGCGTGCGCAGCGGCAATTTTCTTGACAATAATGGGGGCAAGGGGCGCGTCCTCTTCCGGCGCCGCAACATCTTCGGCGCCCGGCGCCGCAGCACCGGCGGGTACTTCTTCTTCCTTCGGCGCTTCAGTGGCCATGCTTACTTCCCGCGCAGCCCGTCAAATACTTCGGCAAAACTAGGTTGGTTGTGGTGGCTGATACAGACGCGCGCGGCTTCCAAAATCAACGGCATAGGGTGACCGTGCAAGGTGCCGACGATGATCTGCTTGACGACGCCATACATACAGGCCTCGTCTTCGATGATTTGCTCTAAGCGCTTGGCAAAGGGTTCGAAAAATCCGTAGGCCAAAAACACGCCGATAAACGTTCCCACCAGCGCCGCGCCCACCAAACCACCCAAAATGGCTGGTGGTTGGTCGATGTTGTCCATGGTTTTGACCACACCCATCACGCAAGACACAATGCCCAGCGCGGGCAATGCGCCCGCCAAAGTGGCAATGGCGGCAGAGGCCTTCAATTCGTCATGGTGGTGGGTTTTGATGGCACTGTCCATGATCTCTTCGACCGCCATGGTGCTGATCGTGCCCTGAGAGACAACCATCAAGCGCACGGTGTCACAGATCAGATGCAGCAAAGCGTGGTCTGCAATGATTTTGGGGTATTCGCCGAAGATGGCGCTCGATTCCGGGTTCTCAATGTGGGCTTCCAGGGCCACCGCGCCCTCGGTTTTGAGGGTCTTCATCACCTTGGACACGCAAAAAATCGTGTTCAGGTAGTCGTCTTTGTGGTACTTGGAGCCCTTAAAGCATCGTGCGATGCCGGCAAACACCGCTTTGACCACGTCCGGGCTGTTTCCCAAAAACATCCCGCCCAGGGCGGAACCGAAAATACACCAACCTTCAATGGGCGCCGCGTGGATAAATGGCTTCATGCTGCCGCCGCCAACGATGAAGCTGGCAAAAACGCAGACATTCAAGAAAACAACCCCGAAGATGCCAAACATAGTCGTTCCCAAAAGGACGGATTGTGACTAAACCGATTAACCACAAACCTGTAAAGGCCACACAAAGGTGGCCCATAAAAAAACAAACCGGCGGCCGACCCTGTCGGCCCGCCAACACCCCCGCTCAGTGCAACTGGGCTTGCTGCGGCAAAAGCGTGGGCAACTGCGCCCAGGCTGACCGGATTTCCGACATCAGGTGCTGAACTTCCTTCAATGCGTCCATATCATTGTGCGCATTGGCGAAAATCAGACGCCTGGTAACGTAGTTGTATAAATCATTCAAGTTTTGTGCCAACTCGCCGCCACGGGCGAAATCCAAGGCACCTTGGAGACCGACCACAATGCGGCTGGCACGGGCAATAGCCTTGCCTTTTTCCTGGATCTTGCCGTGGGTCAGATGGCCTTGGGCTTGCGCCACGCTATCGACCAGGCCGTCAAACAGCATCTGGATCAGGGCCACGTTATTGGCCACGGAAGCCTGGGAAGCCAGGTTGTCAGAGCCGTAAGACTCCATCGCTTTAAAGTGAACTCGCATAACTGAATCTCCTACTGGGTTGCTGTACACAGTAGACATCGACG
>CANFJQ010000061.1 GCA_947447615.1 Comamonadaceae bacterium | reverse complement strand
TCACCCTCCTCCAGGTTGATGCCCTGCCCCCAAAACCCCATTGCCTAGTAGTCCACCGGCACCGGGTCGAGCGAGCGCCAAATATACCAAGTTGCCACGCTGCAATACGGGGCCCAAGCGGCGGCCACCTCGCGCGCGTCGCTGCGGCTCACCGCTTCGCCTGAAAAATAGTTGCGGCTAATGCCATTTATCAGGCCCACATCGTCAAGCGGCAGCACATTGGGCCGCGTGAGATGAAAGATTAAAAACATTTCGGCCGTCCAGCGCCCGATGCCGCGCACCGCCGTCAGCTCGGCAATGATGTCCTCGTCAGGCAAGGCGGTCCACTGGTTCACGCGCAATTGGTGCGTATCAAAATGCACGGCCAAGTCCACTAGATATTCCACTTTGCGGGCGCTCAGGCCTGCAGCGCGCATATCGTCCACCTTAAGCTTGAGCACGCGCTTGGGCGTCATTTGCGGCGCCAGCAAGGCAAAGCGATCCCACACAGTTTGCGCCGCTTTCACCGAAATTTGCTGACCCACAATGCTGCGCGCCAGCGTCACAAAAGCATTGCCACGGGTTTGCAGCGCCGCGTCTTTAAACTGCGGAATCAAGCGCTTCATGACCCGGTCTTTTTTCATCAAGTGCTTGCAGGCCTCGTCCCAAAAATCAGGGCGCAGCAATTGCACAGCGGGCTGGGCGGCAGTGCTCATACCGTTGCGGCTTCCCAGGTCGTGCCCTGGGCAGAGTCTTTCAGCACAATCCCTTGGGCTAAGAGTTCAGCGCGGATGGCATCGGCGCGGGCAAAGTCGCGCGCTGTTTTGGCCGCTTGGCGCTGGGCAATCAGCGTATCGATTTGCGCGGCATCCACCGAACTGCCCGCACGCAAAAAAACCTCGGGCGGCGATTGCAATATCCCTAGCACGCCGCCCAAGGCGCGTAGCAAGCCGGCCAGTTGCGCCGAGCGGCTGCGGTTCACTTCGGAGGCCAAATCAAACAAGACGGCCACGGCCTCGGGCGTGCCAAAGTCCTGGTCCATCGCCGCCTTAAAGCGATCCGCATAAGGAGCGCTCCAGTCAATCACCACCGGCTCCGCCTGGGGCGGCACCGCTTGCAAACTGGTGTACAGACGCTTGAGCGCGGTGCGCGCATCTTCAATATGCGCGTCACTGTAATTGAGCGCGCTGCGGTAGTGTGAACGGACCACAAAAAAGCGGGTGGTCTCGGCGTCAAAGCGCTCCAAAATTTCTTGGATGCTGAAAAAATTGCCCAAGCTCTTAGACATTTTTTCGTTGTCGCGAGTGACAAAACCGTTGTGCATCCAATAGCGGGCCAAGGGCTTGCCGCTAGCCGCCTCGCTTTGCGCGATTTCGTTTTCGTGGTGAGGGAACTGCAAGTCCGCGCCGCCGCCGTGGATGTCAAATGACTCGCCCAACAATTCGCAGGCCATGGCCGAGCATTCGATGTGCCATCCCGGCCGACCCGCGCCAAAGTCGCTGTCCCATTTGGCTTCTTGCGGCTCGGTGGGCTTGGCCGATTTCCACAGTACAAAATCCAGCGGGTCGTGTTTGCCATCGTCCACTGCCACGCGCTCACCGGCGCGCAACTCGTCAATCGATTTGCCTGAGAGCTTGCCGTAACCTACAAACTTACGCACCGCAAAATTCACATCCTGGTTGGAAGCACGGTAAGCAAAGCCCTTGTGCTCCAGGCTGGCTATCAGAGACAGCATGTGCGGCACATACGCCGTAGCACGCGGCTCGTGCGTGGGACGCTCAATGCCCAAGGCATCGGCATCGCGGTGCAGGGACCGCACCATGCGATCTGTCAAGGCCCCAATGGTTTCACCATTTTCCAGCGCGCGGCGAATGATTTTGTCGTCAATATCGGTGACGTTGCGCACATAGGTGACCCGGTAGCCGCTGGCTTTAAGCCAGCGCTGCACCACGTCAAACGCCAGCATGGAGCGGGCATGGCCCAAATGGCAGTTGTCATACACCGTCATGCCGCAGACATACATGCGCACATGGCCGCTCTCAAGCGGCGTGAAATCCTCCAGTTGCCCGGACAATGTGTTATGAAGTCGCAAACCCATGGGAATTAAATTAGTGGCGTGGCATTTTGAGCCGGAACAAACGCGCGGGTCAACGTCTGTCGCGGGCCCGGGCGGCGGCCCCATTAAATAAAAGCCCTCCGCTACAATCCCGCGCAGTATAAAGGCGGCACTTTCGTTGCCCTGTCATCGTCAAGAAATTGTTACGCCCCCAACCATGCGAAAAAGTCTGCGCTTTGCTGTATGCCTGTTGTCATTGTTTTTGACAACCGCTTTTGACAACAGCGCGTGGGCTGACGACTTTAGTGAAGTCGCCCAACTCAGCCGGGATGGTAAGTTCGCCGAAGCGCTTGCCAAAGCCGAGGTTTATCTCAGCTCGCGCCCCAAAGACGCACAAATGCGTCTGCTCAAAGGCCTGGTGCAGCGCGATGCCGGCAAACCCACTGATGCGCTGATGACCTTTGTGCGCATGACCGAAGATTTTCCAGAACTACCCGAGCCCTATAACAACCTGGGCGTGATTTACGCGGACCAAAACCAACTCGACAAAGCCCGCACCGCATTTGAAATGGCGCTGCGCACCAACCCCAGCTATGCCACCGCGCATGAAAACCTGGCAGACGTGTATGGCCGCCTGTCCAGCGCAGCCTATAACAAGGCCTTACAAATTGACCTGAGCAACGCGGCCGTGGCCCCTAAGCTGGCCCTGGTGCGCCAAATCGTCACCCTCAACCCCACCAAGCTGAGCGCTGCCCAATTAGCCGCCCTACCTAAATTGCAGCCCGCCCCAGCGCCTGCCGCAGTGGCGCCCACACCAACTACCCAAGTGGCCCTAGCGCCGGCGAAAACCGCGCCAGAGGCTACGCCCAAAGCGGCGCCAGCGCCCGAAGCGACAGCCAAGCCTGCGCGGGAAGCAGCCCCGGCGGCGCGCAAACCTGCCGACGAGGCGCCTGCAGCCCAAAAGTCGCCACCCGTGGTCGATACCACGGCTAATCGCGAAGTGGAACAAGCGGTGCAGACTTGGGTCAATGCCTGGGGCAGCAAAGACCTCAAGACCTATTTCGCCGCCTATGGCCGCGACTTTGACCCGGCGGGCAAGCTCAGCCGCAGCCAATGGGAAGAAGAACGCCGTGCGCGGATCGAGAGCAAAGCCACGATTTCCGTGAAGCTCACCGATGTACAAACACTGGTGCGGGGTAACAGCGCGCTGGTGAAATTCCGCCAAGATTACCGCGCTAACGGTATCGCCATTTCCAGCCGCAAGACCTTGGAAATGGTGCGCCAGGGCGACTCCTGGAAAATCGTCCGCGAGGCGGTCGGTGGGTGATCGTGCGCGGCTGAGCGCACCTACTTGGCTGCGCGGCGGAGGCAGCAGGCGCGGTGTCATGCTACTCGCACTGCAACTGGCGCTGGCCCTGGTTTGCATCGCCGGCCCCCAGGCCCACGCCGGTGTGGCCCTCGCCGCCACGCCAACGCCGGGTCTATCGCGGGCCGACGGCTATTCCGAACAAAGACTACTCGAAGTATTTGCCTTGATGGCGCGCGGCCAAAGCAAAGAGGCCCTAGAGAGAGTAGAAAAGCTGGTGCAAGACCATCCAAACTTCCAACTGGCGCAACTGGTCTACGGCGATTTACTGGCAGCGCGCACCCGCCCCTTGCAAACCCTGGGCGACATGGCGCCAGATACGGCACGCGCTGGGGGTTCCACCCTGGCTGACTTGCGTGAGGAAACCAAGCAGCGCATTGGCAATATCAAAGAGCGTCCGCCAGAGGGGTACGTACCGAGCCAGTTCTTGAAGATGTCGCCGCAAACACGCAGCGCGATTGCTATCGACGCATCACGCTCGCGCCTGTATTTGTTCGAAAACACCTCAACAGGCTTGCAACTCAAGGCCGACTATTACGTATCGGTGGGCAAAGCCGGCGTGTCCAAAACCCAAGAAGGCGACCAGCGCACACCGCTGGGGGTGTATTTCATTAGCAGTCGCTTGGACCGCAAAACCCTTTCCGATTTTTACGGTATCGGCGCGCTGACCCTGAACTACCCCAATATGCTGGATGTGCGGCGAGGCAAATCGGGCAGTGGCATTTGGTTGCACGGCACGCCATCCAACCAGTTTGCGCGAGCACCCCACTCCACCGATGGCTGTTTAGTGCTGTCCAACCCTGACATTCGCACGCTGATAGAAACCACTACAGTACGCAACACGCCAGTGGTAGTAGCCTCGCAATTGGAATGGAAATCGCCTACGCAACTCGAAGAGCCGGCCAAAGCCTTTGCCACGGCATTGGAGAGCTGGCGTGCTGCCAAGTCCAAAGGCAATTTGCAAAAAACCTTAGCCTTTTACACGCCCGATTTCTCCAACTATGGCAAAAATTTGGACCAATTCACGCACCTGCTGAAAGCCGAAATGAAAGCATCGAAAGGCCGTGATGTGGAACTCAAAGATTTGTCTTACTTTCAATGGAACGATTCGGCACAAACCATGGTGGTGAGCTTTGGCGAAGTCACCGCAGGGCAACGCACCGGCTTGCACAAGCGCCAGTACTGGGTACGGTCGAGCAACGAGTGGAAAATATTTTTTGAAGGAGTGCATTAATGCCTACTACCCCGACACACACGGCGCGGCGCGCCTTGCTGGGCCTGCTGCTGGCGGGAAACTTCGGTCTGTCTGCGTTAGCGCAGGCCGCGCCCTCGGTCCAGTTTCAAACCAGCGCGGGCGATTTTGTGATCGAGCTCAATGCCGAAAAAGCACCCAAAACCGTTGAGAATTTCTTGCAGTACGTGAATGACAAGCATTACGAAGGCACGATTTTCCACCGCGTGATTGATGGTTTTATGGTGCAAGGCGGTGGCTTTACGGCGGCCATGGCGCAAAAACCCACGCGGGGCCCTATCCCCCTGGAAGCCTCCAACGGCCTGCGCAATGACCGGGGCACTATTGCCATGGCGCGCAGCGGCAACCCTAACTCCGCCACTTCGCAGTTTTTTATCAATGTGGTGGACAATGCCGGTCTCAATGCCCCGCAACCCGATGGCTTTGGCTATGCAGTTTTTGGCAAAGTCAGCAGCGGCATGGAAACCATAGACAAAATCCGCATGCTGCCCACCGGCAATAAAGCTGGCATGCAAAACGTCCCGCTCACCCCGGTCACCATTACCACCGTCCGACTTCTTAAATAAAGTAAACCTTGTATGTCAAACCCTATTGTTGAAATCCACGTTGCCGACTACGGCGTTATTGCGCTCGAACTCGATGCCGAAAAAGCACCTAAGTCGGTTGCTAATTTTTTAGCCTATATCGAACATGGCCACTACGACAACACCATCTTTCATCGGGTCATCCCCGGCTTCATGGTCCAAGGTGGCGGCATGGAGCCCGGCATGGTGCAACGCAAAACTGCCAAGCCGATTGATAACGAAGCTAATAACGGCCTCAAGAACGAGAAGTACACCGTAGCGATGGCGCGTACCAGCCAACCGCATTCGGCGACAGCACAGTTTTTTATCAATGTAGCCGACAACGGCTTTCTCAACCACACCGCCGAAACCACCCAAGGCTGGGGTTACACCGTGTTTGGCAAAGTGATTGAAGGCAAAGACTTGGTGGACAAAATTCAAAACGTGGATACCGGCCGCAAAGGTTTCCACGACGATGTACCGGTCGAAGACGTGGTCATGACAAAGGTCGTGGTTCGCTAAAGACGCGGCCCGCACGCGGCATGGAAATTAGCGCCCCCGCCCATTGGCACACGGTCGATTTCCTCTCCGATCTGCATCTGGACCGGTCGGGTTCGCCCACGCTGGCAGGCTTTGCGCAATACCTGCACCACAGCCCGGCGCAGGCTATTTTTATTCTGGGTGACTTGTTTGAAGCCTGGGTGGGAGACGACGCCCTGGGCGTGCACGATGGCGTGGAGCACGCGGTAGCCGCGCTACTGCACCAAACCGCGCAGCGCACAGAGATTTTTATCATGTGCGGCAACCGCGATTTTTTGATGGGCTCTTCGCTGATGAAAGCCTGTGGTGCGCAAGCGCTGCCCGACCCCAGCGTGTTGCAATTTGCAAACCAACGCTACCTACTCACCCATGGCGACGCACTATGCCTAGGCGATACCGACTACCTCGCGTTTCGCGCGCTGTCGCGCAGCGACGCGTGGCAGCAGGATTTTCTAACGAAGCCCTTGGCAGCGCGCCAAGCACTAGGTCAGCACATGCGCGCGCAAAGCAAGGCCCACCAGGCAGCGATACGCCAGCGTGGCGGGGTGGCCTGGCATGACCTGGACACGCCAGCGTGCTTGCAAAGTTTGGAAGTGACAAAGGCCGACACCATGATTCACGGCCATACCCACCATCCGGACACACATCCATTGGCGCCAGGCAAATCCCGATGGGTCTTGAGCGATTGGGATTTTGAATGCAGCCCGCCACGGGGCGACCTGCTGCGCCTGACCTGCCCCGCCAACGCAGCCCAACGCCAAGCTCAAGGCCCCGTATTGCAGCGCCTGCGCGCACCGCAATTTAGCGCCTGAGCAAAGCCTTTAAGGTGTTTTGCAAACGCCGCGCCGGCTCTGGGGCGTAAGGGCTGGCCAGCACACCTGCCACGTCCTGCATCCAGGTTTGTTGGGGCGAAGGGTCGTTGCGCCGCGTCAGCAATTGCAATTGCATCGCCCGCCGCGCATCCATGTGGTCTGCGGGTGTTGGCACTTCAGACGCCATTTCCAACCTTAGCAGCGCATGCTGCCCATCGGCGCCTGCACCCTGCGAGAGCGCGGCGGCCCAGGCCGTACGCCCTGCCGCTTGCACGCGGGGCCCTAATTCTTGCAGCGAAGGCAATGCCTGCGCATCACGCTTTTCCCACGCACCCAATAGCTGGGTCAGCGCCTCGCCATGGGCTTGAGCCGCCAGTTTCTTTAAAGCCATTTGGGCGCTTTCCAACGCATCGCGCTGGGCGCGGAAAGCCGCATCGCCTAAACGCGGTTGCGCCGAACGCAGATCCTGGCGTGCACCAAAACTGTCGCCACGCGGGGGGGCATCACGGCGTGGGCTATCGCCAAACCGGCTATCGCGGCCGGTGCGCGGTGCGTCGCGCCCGCCGGGGCCTTTGCCGCCGGGCGCACCGTCTTTGCGATCGCCCCATTTACCGGGGCGCGCAGGCGCCGCTGCCGATTCGCGCTGCATGCCTGGACGGTCGTCGCCGCGCATCGCGACGACCGGTTTGGCTACGGGCCGCACGGGAGCCGGGGCCGCGGCCTGCGGGTGTGTAGGCGGGGCTGGCGCATGAGCGGCCGTATCCAGGCTTACCGAAGCATCCACCGGCGCACTTGCAGCTGCTGCGTCGGTCGCATCCGGGGCGGGCACGTCAGCTGCGCTGTCTGCGGCGGTCGCTTGCGCAGCAGCCTCGTTAGCGGTGGCTGCCTCTTGCGCATTTTGCGGTGGCAGCGACAAGGTATCTGCCGCCTGGGTGGCAGTTTGGGCTTGCGCCTCTTGCACGCCTGCGGCGCTGACCTGGGCTTGCGCCTGGGCTTGCCCTTGCAAAGCGGCCTCCAAGGCGGCAATGGCTTTGCGAATCACTTGGGCATCACCACCGGCATTGGCCGCCTGCAAGGCCTTGGACGCGTCCAGCACCGCTCGGTCGCGCTGGCCGAGGGCGGCTTCAGCGGCTTCGCGTTCTTTGGTTTTGCGTTGAAACGCATCGTCAATCGGCTTGCGAAACGCGTCCCACAGTTTTTGTTCCAAGCGCCGGTCCAGCGGCACCGCATGTGCCTGCGCCTGCCAGCGTTGCTGCAAGGACTTGACCGCGTCGATGCGCAAGATCGCCGCCGCGCCCAGCTCTTTGGCTTCTTCAATCATGGCCTGGCGCAATTGCACGCTCTGGGCTTGCAAGGTCTCTAACGGCTCGGCAGCATGCGAAATAGCTTCTTTCCACAGCGGTTGTAATTCGGCAAAGGCTTTTTCGCCCAGGTGGCCGGCGTTGCGCCAACGGTCGCCAAACTGGTGCAGGATGCGGCTAAAGCCTTTCCAGTCCTCGTCCCGCGCGGTGCGGTTGGCGTCGCCCCAGGCTTTTACTTCTTCGATCAGAGCCAGGCGCTGCTGGCGGTGCTCCAGTGCATCGGCTTTGAGTTTTTCCAGCCAGGCCTCCACCACTTTATGCGCGGCATTGCAGGCCTCGTCAAAGCGCTTCCACAAGCCATGGTTGGGCACGCCGCCCTGGTCCGTCTGCTTCCATTGCTCGCGCATGGCACGCAGGGTTTCCTGCATCTTGCGTCCACCCAGTGATTGGCCTTCCGGGCGTTTGAGCAGGCCTTCGGCCTTAATGACTAATTCTTCCCGCAGCTGGTCGGCGCGCCAGCGCTGCCAACCTTCCAATTCCCCTGCGGCGGCCAGCGCGGCCTGGGCTTGGGCTTCGAGCTTGCCGTCGATGTGGCGGCCAAATTCTTTGAGCGCCTGGCGCAAGGCATTGGCCGCTCCGGCGCTGGCCTTGCCGTGGCCCTGGCCCACTTCGGCTTCTAATTGCGCCAGCACTTCGGCCACTTTGGCCTGCGCTGCTTCGCGCACCGCCGGGTCCGCCACCGGTTTGGCCGGCTTGGCCGCGGCCTGCACCTGCTGGCGCCCGGCCCGCAAGGCCTCGGCCCAAACAGTCACCGGCGGCAGCGGCGCCAGCGGGTCTTGCGCCGCCAGCACGGTTTGCGCCAATACCGATTCAAAAGCTTCCCACACCAACAGCAACTGCGCACGCGCGGCATCGAGCACTGGGGCAAATTTCATGTCCACGCTAGGCCATTGGGCATGCGCTAACAGTTGCTGGGCCTGGCTTTGCCACTGGGCCACATCCACGGCCAGGGCGGCCAGAGCCGCCTGCGCGTCCTGCCAGGGCTTGGTGGACATCACTTCAATACGTTGGGCCAACAGCACGGCCGCTTCGCGCTGGACTTGAGCCTGATGTTGCAAGTCTTCGATCGCGCGCACACGCTCTGCCAATTGCAGTTTGGTGCTCGCCAGGGGCTCGCGGCTGAGCGGGGCACCGGCTTTGGCGGCATCGCGCTGCCAGGCTAGCGCGTCGGCGATATTGAGTTTGGACAAGTCCAGCAAAGCGCGGGCTTTGGCTTCCCACTCCGCGGCGATGGCTTCCTGGGCTTTGGCCCGCTTGGCGTCGTCCAGGCGTTCGCGCAGAAGCTTGGCCGCGCCCTTGTCCCGCGTGCTGAGTTCGCGGTAGACCTCGGCTACAGCTTCCTGTGCCGGGTCGCTGGCCAGCCAGTCTTTAACGCGCTGCGCCCGCTCGCCCGATGTCGCCGCAGAAAAAGCACCGCCGGTGATGGCGTCCCAGTGGGGTATGTCGTGGGTCTTGGTGGATGCGGTCGTCGGCACGTGGAGCCTTGCTAAATAGAACTAAAGAAAAAGCGGCGCCAAATGCCGCAGAGCGGGCGCAATTGTCCTTCAATGCAGTGGCTTGCGGCAAGGCAGCGCCAAATTAAGGCGGCAGGCCGGCAAAACCCCATTGCCATAGCTTGCCGCCGCCTCGGCCCGCGAGCCCTTCAAAGCGGAGGGCGAAGGTACAATCCTCTCCCGTCGGGATGACGTTGCCACCGGCAGCAGCATTCCCGCAACCGCAGCGCAAGCCCCTCCCCCAGCCCGGCCCCGGGGACCTGCGCTGCCCCACCGGCACCGCTTCGCGGGCCTGTCCCTTAACTAGTGCGCCCATCTGGCCAGCCTTGCGCTTGCGGGGCGACAGTGAACCAGGAGCCCCATGAACCCCAGCCAAGCCCTGAGCCAATCGCTGCGCGTAGTAGCCCGTGACATCGCCCACGGTTTTATGGAAATTACCCACAACAGCTTTGCCCTGGTGGGCCTGGCAGTCATATTCTTTGCACTCACCATCGGCTTGCAACCCAATTTGCGTCAGGCCGGAGAATTGCAATTGATGGAATGGCTGCAAGACAACCAAGAGACTTTTTCCAGCCTGGTTACCGGCAAGGCGACTGACCGCGTCACCGCCATGAGCCCCAAAGACCTGCCCAAACCGCAGCTTGCGGTCACGCAATGGCTAAGTCGTAAATACAACATCGCGCCCGAGCCCATGGCCGCCCTGGTAGCCGAATCTTTTGCAGCGGGGACCAAGGCCAAGATCGACCCTTTGCTGATACTGGCGGTCATGGCCATCGAGTCCGGCTTTAACCCGATCGCGCAAAGCCCCATGGGCGCGCAGGGCCTGATGCAGGTAATGCCACAAGTGCACGCTGACAAATACACTCGCTTTGGTGGGCGGCTGGCGGCTTTTGATGCCCTGGCCAATGTGCGCGTGGGCGTCAAGGTCTTGCAAGAGTGCATTGCGCGCGCCGGTTCGCCAGAGGCGGGCCTCAGGCTGTACGTAGGCGCGGGCAACCTGGAAGATGACGGGGGCTATGCAGGCAAGGTGCTGACCGAGCAAACGCGTTTGCAAGCCGTTTTCAGCGGCCATCCTGTGCCAACGGCGGCGCCAGCCCCCGAAGCCAAGCCTGTGGTTTTGCATCGTGAAAACCCGCCAGCTTTAGGGACGATTAGCGGCGCCCACCAGGACATCTGAACCGGACTACTAAAATTGGGCTCAGCCTACCCTGCCGCGACCAAGAGTTGCACCCCGGGTGCCTGTACCCAGGCCTGACTGGCAATTTTCGGGTTACCCGCCCACAGCCCCATCGCCCGCAGCCATTGCGCCCAGCAATGTTGCATTTGACTATTTTCTGCAACCTTTAGGACAGCCCCATGTACCACCGCAATAACCTCATTGAGCAAACCGACCCGGAACTCTGGTCCGCTATCCTGGCCGAGAACGCCCGCCAGGAACACCATATTGAGCTGATCGCCAGCGAAAACTACGCCTCTCCCGCGGTCATGGCCGCCCAGGGCAGCCAGTTGACGAATAAGTACGCCGAAGGCTACCCCGGCAAGCGCTATTACGGCGGTTGCGAGAACGTGGACGTGGCCGAGCAACTCGCTATCGACCGCCTCAAGCAAATCTATGGCGCTGACGCAGCCAATGTGCAGCCCCATTGCGGCGCATCGGCCAACGTCGCGGTATTTATGGCTTTCCTCAAGCCCGGCGACACCATCATGGGCATGAGCCTGGCCGAGGGGGGCCACTTGACCCACGGTATGGCGCTCAACATGAGCGGAAAGTGGTTTAACGCGGTCAGCTACGGCCTGGACGCCAACGAAGCCATTGACTACGACGCCATGGAGCGCAAGGCCCATGAGTCCAAACCCAAGCTGATCATCGCCGGCGCCAGCGCGTACTCGCTGCACATCGACTTTGCCCGATTTGCAAAGGTGGCCAAAGACGTAGGCGCTATTTTCATGGTGGACATGGCGCACTACTCCGGCCTCATTGCCGCAGGCCTGTACCCCAACCCAGTGCCGCATGCGGACGTGGTCACCTCCACCACGCACAAAAGCCTGCGCGGCCCGCGCGGCGGCATTATTTTGATGAAGGCCGAGCATGAAAAAGCGATCAACAGCGCCATGTTCCCCGGCCTGCAAGGCGGCCCGCTGATGCATGTGATCGCTGCCAAGGCCGTAGCATTTAAAGAAGCCCAAGGCGATGGTTTCAAGGCCTACCAACGGCAGGTGCTGACCAATGCCGACATCGTGGCCAAAGCCCTGACCGAGCGCGGCCTGCGTATCGTCAGCGGCGGCACCCAAAGCCATGTAATGCTGGTCGATCTGCGCTCCAAGAAAATTACCGGCAAAGATGCCGAGCGCGTGCTGGGCGATGCGCACATGACGATCAACAAAAACGCTATTCCTAACGACCCGGAAAAGCCCATGGTGACCAGCGGCGTGCGCATCGGCACCCCGGCCATGACCACGCGCGGCTTCAAGGACGAAGAAGCCCGCGCCACCGCCCACCTGATCGCCGATGTGCTGGACAACCCGCACGACGCGGCCAATATTGCGGCCGTGCGCGCCAAGGTACACGCCCTGACGGCGCGCTTTCCGGTCTACGGCTAAGCCTGATGAAGTGCCCGTTTTGCAGCCATTCGGAAACCCCTGTGGTGGAGACCCGCATGGCCGAAGACGGGGACTTCATCCGCAGGCGGCGCCAATGCGGCGCTTGCGAGAAGCGCTTTACCACCTACGAACGCGCCGACGTCAGTTACCCGGTCGTGGTCAAGAAAGATGGGCGGCGCATTGACTTTGAACAGGGCAAGATCATCGGTTCAATGAAGCTGGCCTTGCGTAAGCGCCCCGTCAGCACGGAGCAAATCGACGGTGCGGTGGAGCGCATCCAGGAAAAGCTACTGACCTCCGGGCTGCGCGAAGTGTCGTCCACGCGTATCGGCGAACTGGTGATGCGTGAGCTGAAAAAGCTGGACAAAGTGGCCTATGTGCGCTTTGCCAGCGTATACCGCAGCTTTGAAGATATTGACGACTTCAAAACCCTGGTTAACGAGGTGAACAATTAAGCCCGCCAGCGCTTGATTGCCCCGCGTGTGAACACCATGCCGCATATCGCAAGCGCTTTGCGCCAGGCCGAATCGGCGCTTTACCTCAGCGCGCCCAACCCGCGCGTGGGCTGCGTGCTGCTCAATCCGCAAGGCATCGTCATCGGCCAGGGCCATACCCAGAAAGTCGGTGGGCCGCATGCGGAAGTCATGGCGCTGCGGGACGCCCAAGCCCAAGGGCACACCACCCAAGGCGCTACTGCCTATGTGACGCTGGAACCCTGCGCGCACCAGGGCCGCACCGGCCCTTGCTGCGACGCGCTGGTCCAGGCCGGTATTGCGCGCGTGGTCGCTTCTTTGCAAGACCCCAACCCGCTGGTCGCGGGCCAAGGCTTTGCCCGCCTGCGCGCGGCGGGTATTGCGGTGGAAGTGGGGCCAGGCGCTGCAGAATCACGCGAGCTCAATATCGGTTTTTTTAGCCGCATGCAAAGGCGCAAGCCCTGGATGCGGCTCAAAGTAGCGGCCTCGCTGGACGGGGCAACGGCTTTGAACAACGGACAAAGCCAATGGATTACCGGGCCGCAGGCACGCACGGATGGCCATGCCTGGCGTGCGCGTGCTTGCGCAATACTGACCGGCGTGGGCACGGTGCTGCAAGACAAACCACTGCTCGACGTGCGCCATGTCGATACATCGCGCCAGCCCATGCTGGTGATCGTGGACAGCGCTTTGCAAACGCCGCCCGATGCGGCTTTGTTTGGCCCGGCGCGCAAAGTGCTGATGTATGCGGCCCAGCCCCATGCCGCGCGAGAAGCAGCGCTGCGCGAGGCGGGGGCAGAGATCGTGTATTTGCCGGGGCCCATGGGCGAAGGCGACGCAGCGCGCAAGGTGGATCTGAAAGCCATGGCGCAAGACCTGGCGCGGCGCGAGTGCAATGAAATACATATCGAGGCGGGTCACAAGCTCAACGGCTCACTGCTGCGCGCTGGTTTGGTCGATGAACTGCTGGTGTACCTGGCCCCGATGTGGTTAGGCCAGGGAGCGGGAATGTCCACGTTCGGGCCATTGAGCGCCTTGGCACAGGGGCTAGCGCTGGACTTTCAAAGCATCGAGAGCGTAGGGGCGGATCTGCGTATTCTGGCGCGTGTGCAAGGCAGCGCAGATTTTTAATTTTTAATACCGATCACTATGTTTACAGGCATCATCACCGGCGTAGGCCGCATCACCCGCATCGAAGACTTAGGCACCAGCCAGGCCCATGGCAAGCGTCTGTATGTGCAATGCCCTGCGGGCTATTTGGACGACGCAGGTCTGGGCGACAGCATTGCCATTAACGGCGCCTGCATGACGGTCACCACTTTGCAGCAAGATGCACAGGCCCCGGTTTTTACGCTGGATATATCCGCCGAATCGCTGGACAAAACCGCCGGGCTTGACACGCTGGGCGAAGTCAACCTGGAAAAAGCCCTGCGCGCCAATGACCGCCTGGGCGGCCATCTGGTATCCGGCCATGTCGATGGCATGGGTGAAGTGCAGCACTTCGCGCCCGTGGGCGAAAGCTGGGAATTGCGCATTCTGGCGCCGCAGGCATTGGCCAAATACCTGGCCTACAAAGGCTCGATTACCGTTAACGGCGTAAGCCTTACGGTGAACCGCGTCAATGATTCGAAGGCTGGCTGCGAATTCAGTATCAACCTGATTCCACACACCATCAGCAACACTGCCCTGCACCGCCTGGCACCGGGCGTGCGCGTCAATTTAGAGATTGATGTGATTGCGCGCTACGTAGAGCGCATGCTCAGCCTGGGCTAAAACAAAAATCCGGTAGAAAAAACCTGCTCCGACATCCAAACCGAGTGGTCAGCAGTGCCCTGGTACACCGGCACACCACGCAAAACGCCATAAGCAAATTTTTGCGTGGCTTCTACGTAAATATTTTTGTACACGCGGTAGCGTACGCCGACCTCGGCACCGGCAGTCCAACCGTTGACTTGCCACCAGTCGTGGCTGTCAAAGCAGCAGACGCGCTCGCCTTTGGGGCCAACCTCGTTGTGGTTTCCGAAGATGGTGTTGTCCGCATGCGGCAGCAAGATGCCGGCGCCCAGTCGGCTGATGAGTTGCAATTCGCCCGGCTCTTGTTTGGGGCCATGCAAATGGTGGAACCACACCGCATTGACCATAAGGTGGTTAAATCCGTTGTGCAGTCCGTAATCGAAAGTCGGTAGCCCTAAGACCATGGGGCTAGAAGCCGGGGCGTTGTTCACGGTACCGCTGACACGCACAGACTGGCCCGCGTCGGTGTTGTATTTGCTGTGGTCGTAGTTGAATTCAATCGCAAAGGTTTTTTCGGGATTGAGGAAATAGCCCACGCGTACGTTTTCCTGCGGCGAGGTGAAGTCCAATTTAAAAAGCGAATTGACCGCATCACTGACCGAACCCGGGTAATCGCTGGCGCTGACCTGGTGCAAGGTGAAATCATTGCCTTGCGCAGGCTGGGATACGTGGATGTCCGAAGGTGCGTACTGCTGGCGGCTGTAGCCCCAGGAGAAATACCACTTACCTTCGTCCTTCAGTGCCTTGTCCAAATTGACGGCTGGCTGATCCACAACGGTGCCGGTGGAGCTTGCGTCAGCAGCCTTTTCTGGAGATTGCTGGGCCCACACCGGCACGCAAAAGGCGGCTGTCACCAGGGCTGCGCACAACAGACGGAGGGCGGATATTTTTTTCATCATTTGCTTTCAACAACAGCTCAAATTTTAGCCCTTCGCCTTGCAGGGCTAAACGGCTTGCTACCTGGCTTAGCGGGGCTTGGCCCTGGCTGGGCGTCCAGCGGTCTTGACGCCTGCGCGCGGCGGCAGGCCCGTGTGTTGCGTCAGGATGGTGCCGGGGCGTGGCGCTTTGCCCGACAGGTTTTTGCCCGCCGAGGGCGTGGAGTTTTTACGCCGCGCGCTTTCGTAGCTGCCGCCCGTCAAGGGTTGGAAAGTGGGAATTAAGTGATGTTTGCCGTTGCCGACCAAATCGGCACGACCCATGGCTTTGAGGGCTTCGCGCAGCAGCGGCCAGTTGTTGGGGTCGTGGTAGCGCAAAAAGGCTTTGTGCAAACGGCGGCGCTTTTCGCCACGCACGATGTCCACATTTTCCTCATCACTCTCCACCACGCGGCGTACTTTGCGCAAAGGGTTGCGGCCGCTGTGGTACATAGCGGTGGCAGTGGCCATGGGGCTGGGGTAGAAGGTTTGCACCTGGTCCGCGCGAAAGCCGTTTTTCTTCAGCCAAACCGCCAAGTGCATCATGTCTTCATCGCTGGTGCCCGGATGCGCGGCAATAAAGTAGGGAATCAGAAACTGCTTTTTCCCTACTTCGGCGCTGAACTTATCGAACAGCATCTTGAACTTGTCGTAGCTGCCGATGCCCGGCTTCATCATCTTTGACAAAGGGCCTTGTTCGGTATGCTCGGGCGCGATCTTCAGGTAACCGCCCACATGGTGTTGCACCAACTCTTTGACGTATTCCGGGCTTTTGACCGCCAGGTCGTAGCGCAGGCCCGAGCCAATCAGGATTTTCTTAATGCCTTTGAGCGCACGGCCTCGGCGGTACATCTTGATCAAGGGGCCGTGGTCGGTGGTCAGGTTCTGGCAAACGCCTGGGTAGACGCAGCTGGGTTTGCGGCATGCCGCCTCGATCTCGGGGGACTTGCAGCCCAAGCGGTACATATTGGCCGTGGGGCCACCGAGGTCGGAGATGGTGCCGGTAAAGCCCTTGACCTTGTCGCGAATGTCTTCGATTTCTTTGATGACCGAGTCTTCCGATCGGCTTTGGATGATGCGACCTTCATGCTCGGTAATCGAGCAAAACGTGCAGCCACCAAAACAGCCGCGCATGATGTTGATGCTAAAGCGAATCATTTCCCAGGCGGGGATTTTGGTCGCGCCGTCGTGGCTGCCGTTTTCGTCGGCATAAGCGGGGTGCGGGCTACGCGCATAGGGCAGGTCAAATACCATGTCCATTTCGGCGGTCGTAAGCGGAATCGGTGGCGGCGTGATCCACACATCGCGCGCCGTGGCGCCCTCGCCATGCGCTTGCACCAGGGCGCGGGCATTACCGGGGTTGGTTTCCAAATGCAGCACGCGGTTGGCATGGGCGTAGAGCACCGGGTCGCTGCGCACTTGTTCGTAGCTGGGCAGGCGGATCACCGAGCGCTCGCGCGGCGGTACTTTGAGTTTGGCTTTGAACGCCGGGTTGGGCACAAACACCATGGCTTGCGCTTGCGCGCCCAGCGTGGAGGGCGCTTTGCTAGCGGGCGCAGCACGCTTTATCGCACCTTCTTGTTCAGCGGCCTGGGCCACTTGCGCGGCTTCGTCATCGCGGGCGCAAGTGG
>CANFJQ010000060.1 GCA_947447615.1 Comamonadaceae bacterium | reverse complement strand
GGCGCTGGCCTTTATTACCCTGAAAGATTGGAAAGAGCGGCCCTCTCCGGCCAATTCTGCGCAAGCGGTAGCGGGGCGTTCTTTTGGTGCGCTTTCGGGCATCCGAGACGCCTTTATCTTTCCCTTGAGTCCACCGCCGATTCCTGAGTTGGGCACCGCCTCCGGGTTCAATTTCCGGCTGCAAGACCGCGGCGGCATGGGCCACGATGCTTTGCTGGCGGCCCGCAACCAGTTGCTTGGCATGGCCTCACAAAGCAAGGTGTTAACGCAAGTGCGCCCCGACGGGCTGGAGGATGCGCCGCAATTGCAAGTGGATATTGACCGGGATAAAGCGCTGGCGCTGGGCGTGTCCTTTGACGCCATCAATAACGTAATTTCCAGCGCTTTGGGCTCGGCCTATATCAACGACTTCCCCAACGCGGGCCGTTTGCAGCGGGTGGTGGTGCAGGCCGACGCGCCTGCGCGTATGCAGCCCGACGATTTGCTGCGCCTGTCGGTACCCAATGTGCGCGGGCAGCTAGTGCCCTTCTCGGCCTTTGCCAGCACGCGCTGGATCAAGGGCGCGATGCAAACCATCCGCTACAACGGCTACCCCGCCATGCGACTAGGCGGCAGCGCGGCGCCAGGCTTTAGCACCGGCGACGCCATGGCTGAAATGGAGCGCTTAGCCGCCCAACTGCCCGCAGGCTTTGGCTTCGAATGGACGGGCCTGTCGCGCGAAGAAAAATTGGCCGGTTCCCAATCGGCAGCGCTGTACAGCTTTGCGATCTTGGCGGTGTTTTTATGCCTTGCCGCCTTGTACGAAAGTTGGTCGATCCCGCTGGCCGTGATTTTGGTAGTGCCGCTGGGCGTGCTGGGGGTGCTGCTGGCTACGCTGCTGCGCGGCTATGCCAACGATGTGTATTTCCAGGTGGGCCTGATCACCATCATCGGCCTCTCGGCCAAGAACGCGATTTTGATTATTGAGTTTGCCAAGGACTTGCAAGCCCAAGGCAAGGGTGTGATCGAAGCAGCGCTGGCTGCGGCGCATATGCGTTTTCGCCCGATCGTGATGACATCGATGGCCTTTACGCTGGGCGTATTGCCGCTGGCGATTGCCAGTGGCGCCGGATCGGCCAGCCAGCGCGTGATCGGCACCGGCGTGATCGGCGGCATCCTGACCGGCACTACGCTGGCCGTGGTGTTTGTACCAGTATTTTTCGTACTGGTGCGCGGGCTATTCAAAGGCAGTGCGCGCCAACACGAAGTGCATGCGGCTCAAGCAGCGCACATGGGGGTGCACAGCGATGAATAAATTCACCCTTGCCCCCGTGCGGCGCACGCCCCTAGCAGCAGCGCTGCTGGCCGCCTTATTTATCGGCGGATGCAGCATGCCCACGCCGCATTCCTTGCTGCCCAAAGCTCCGGTGCCGGCGCAATGGCCCAACGCAGCAGGCGCGCCTGCTGCTGCCAGCCAAACAGCCCTGCCCGCCGCAGCCCTTCCCGACTGGCAAAGCTATTTCCAAGACGCAGACTTGGCCGCCTTGATTCGTACCGCGCTGGACAATAACCGCGATGTGCGTATCGCAGCGGGCACGCTGGCCCAAGCGCGCGCGCAACTGGGGGTGCGCACTGCCGACGAGCTGCCAACAGTGAATTTGGGCGCAGGTGCATCGCGCGCGCCCAATGCATTTGGCGCTATGTCCACGCTGTTTAACACCGGCTTGTCGGTCACGGCCTACGAGTTTGATTTCTTTGGCCGCGTAGCCAGCCTGAAAGAACAAGCCCTGGCGCAGTACCTGGCCAGCCAGGAAGCCAGCCGTACTGCACAAATTAGCTTGATCAGCATGGTGGCGCAAAGCTGGCTGGCTTTGCAAACCGACGAGGCGCTGCTGGCCAGCACGCGGCAGTTGGTGGTATCTCGCGAACGTACTTTGCAATTGGTGCAGTTGCGCCACCAGCAAGGTGTGGCTTCGGATATCGAACTGCAACAAAACCGTGCGCTATTGCAATCGGTGCGCGTCGCCTTGGGGCCTTTGCAGCGGCAGCGCATGCTCGATGAAAACACATTAGTCTTGCTGCTGGGCCAGGACATTCCTGCTGCGCAAAAACGCGCGCTTGGCGGTAGTGCTTTAAACCCTAACAGCATGGCTGAGCTGGCGCCGGGCATCCCTTCTGAGGTGTTGACGCAGCGCGCCGATATCCGCCAGGCCGAGCATCTTTTGAAGGCGGCGGATGCCAATATCCAGGCCGCGCGCTCCGCTTTTTTCCCGCGCATTGCACTGACCGCCGGTGTGGGTAGCGCCAGCAGCGAGCTGTCTTCGCTGTTTAGCAGCGGCAGCTGGGTGTTTAGCGTGGCGCCGCAGTTGCTGTTGCCCTTGTTTGACCATGGGCGCAACGACGCCAATCTGGCAGCAGCGCAGGCCGCGCGCGCGGTGGCCGTGGCCCAGTATGAAAAAGCCATCCAAAGCGCGTTTCGCGAAGTCAGTGACGCACTAAGCCAGCGCAGCGGCTGGCAAGCGCAACGCGAGGCCCAGCAAGCACAACATGCTGCTGATCAGGCGCGTCTGGAGCTGGTGCAGCTCAAGCTGGCACACGGCGCAGCGTCGGCGCTGGACGTGTTGGAGGCCGAGCGCAGTGTGCTGGCCGATCAGCAGGCCTTGGTGCTGGTGCAATCGGCTTTGCTACAAAACCAGATTGCGCTCTACAAGGCCTTGGGCGGCGGTCTTGCGCCAGCGCCATGATGCGCCGCTTGGCACCGGCCTTTCCGCTGCTGTTTGTTGTCCTGTGGTCCACCGGCTTTATCGGTGCGCGCTTAGGCTTGCCGCACAGTGAGCCCCTGACATTTTTGTTTGTACGCTATTTGCTGGTGGTGGCTTTGTTGCTTGCGCTGTCCCTGCTAAGCAAAGCGCCTTGGCCGTCGCAGCCTCGTGATTGGTTTCACATCGGCGTGGCCGGATTGCTGATTCACGGGGTGTACTTGGGTGGCGTGTTTATCGCTATTTCTATGGGCCTGCCCTCGGGCGTGGCCGCTCTGGTGGTCGGCCTGCAACCCTTGCTGGTGGCCGTCGGTGCGGGACTTTTTTTGCATGAGACGGTAGTGCGCCGCCAATGGCTGGGCTTGGTCTTGGGGCTCGCTGGGGTAGCCCTGGTATTGGCCAACAAATTAGGCACCGGTTTCGAACTGCAGGCCTTGCTGCCCTGTGTGATTTCGCTGCTATCTATCACTTGCGGCAATTTGTATCAAAAGCGCTTTTGCCCGCAATTTGACTGGCGCACCGGTGCGGTGGCGCAGTTCGTTCCCACGGTGGTGTTCACTGGCATCGCAGCAGCGCTGACTGAAACTTTGCGCATCGACTGGGTGCCCGAAATGGTGTTCGCCATGGGCTGGCTGGTGTTGGTGTTGTCGCTAGGCGCGGTCAGTTTGCTGAACTGGCTGATCCGCAACAACAACTCGGTGAATGTGGCCAGCCTGTTTTACCTGGTGCCGCCTTGCACCGCTGTTGTGGCTTGGTTGCTGTTTGGCGAATCCTTTGCGGGCACGGCGCTCGTGGGTATGGGCTTGGTGGTGTGGGGCGTGTATTGGGCGCGGGCGGCGTAGGCGCACTACACGCAGGCATCCACCCATTGGCCCTTCGTCAATTCGGCCATTAACTGCGGACTAATACGCAGGGCACTGTTCACCGATCCGGCTGCTGGCAGTACCTCGTCATAGGCCAGCAAACTACGGTCCAGATAGACCGGCAGATCGGTCGCCAAGCCGAAAGGACACACCCCGCCAACCGGGTGGCCGGTCAGCGCCTCCACGTGGTCGAGTGCCAGCATCTTGCCTTTGCCAAATGCAGTTTTAAATTTGGTGTTGTCGATGCGCGCATCGCCACTGGCCACCAGCAAAAACACTTTGCCGTCGGCCAATTTGAAAGCCAAGGTCTTGGCAATACGACCGGGCTCCACACCATGGGCCTGTGCGGCCAGGGCTACGGTGGAGGTGATCGCCTCCAACTCCACTATCGGCATGTTGATCTGGTGCGCATCAAAGAAAGCGCGTACGGACGCAACACTCATAGGCCTTGCGCCAACTCAAGTGCCCGCAACATAGGGATTGGTATCGCGTTCCACGCCAAAAGTGCTCTCCGGGCCGTGACCGGGAATAAAGATGGTCTCATCGCCCATGGGCCATAAACGCTGGGTGATGCTGTGCATTAAATCCGCGTGGTTGCCCTGCGGAAAATCCGTGCGACCCACGCTACCTGCAAACAAGACGTCGCCGACAAACGCGCGATTCATTTCGGGCGAATAAAACACCACATGCCCAGGCGTGTGGCCGGGGCAGTGGCGCACTTGCAGCACATGCGCGCCCAAGCTGACGGTGTCGCCATCCTTAAGCCAACGCGTGGGCTTGAAAGGCCGCGCCGGGGGGAAGCCATAGGTAGCTGCCGCCATGGGCAGGCCGTCAATCCAAAACTGATCGCCCGGATGCGGCCCGATGATGGGCAGGCCCAAGCAGTCTGCCAAATCTTGCGTGGCGGCCGCATGGTCTACATGCGCATGGGTAATCCAGATTTGCTCCAGCGTCACGCCCAGACTTTTGGCAGTAGCAATCAACAAGTCCAAATCGCCGCCGGGGTCGATGATGGCCGCTTTGTGGGTCTGGTCGCACCAAACGATGGAGCAGTTTTGCTCAAACGGGGTAACGGGGACAGTTTCGTAGTGGAGCATGGGCGGAGTTTATGGGGGCGGATAACAGTGTTTCGAACTTTCGGTCCATGTGCAGGCTTAGTGCGCCACGCTTCCCAGCGACCCCTTTTGCGCTAGATTCTCGCCCACGTTTTACGGGAATGGGTGCACATTGGACTTAAACACCATCAAAGGGGTTGACCACTTGCACACCGCAGCCCATAAAGTCGCGCACGTTACGGGTGGCAAGCACCAATTGGTGCTCAATGGCGGTGGCGGCAATCAGCATGTCGGGGGCGCTGCGCACAATGCCTTGGGCCTGGAACTGCCCACGCAACACGCCGCCGCGTTGCGCAATCGCGGGCGTTATGGGGTACACGGCGTGCAGGCGTTCCACCAATGCGTTGAACAGAGCGAGTTTGCGGGTGTTGGGTTGCCAGGCCAGCCCGAAGTGGGCTTCTTCCAGGGTCACGGCTGAGATGGCCATCAACTGCACCGACTCGAGCCAGCGCATTACCTGGACATCGGGGGTGGTTTTAACGAACTCGCTGATCACGTTGGTATCAGCCAGAACGACCGTGGCGCTCATCGTGAGGCCGCCTTAGCTCGGGTCAGCAAAGGCATTGGCGCGCTGCCATGCCGATTGACGGGCTGCCAGGTCTGGCCCGGCAAGGCCGGTGTTCTCATGGGGCGCAAAGATCTCTCTTAGTTGCAGCACCTGCTTGTAAAAGCTCTCTGCCTCGGGTTTGGCCGACGCCTCGCTGCGGGCGAAATAGTCGGCAGACACTAGCACTGCCACGGGCGTGTTGTGCTTGGTGATGACCTGGGGATGCTGCTGAGCCGCTGCGATCAGGGCAGAAAGCTGCTGGCGGGATTGGGCAATAGATATAGACATAATTATTCTAAATGTACTTTTATTATGCACATTATATTCATTCTATTAAAACCGTATCGGACCGGGCTTGCGCTTGGCCAGCGTGTTCACCACCACGCGCCCAAGCTTTGCACCGCCTGCGTGGCCAAAAAGTCGTAAGACGCTTGGCGCACAAAAATGCAATTGCCCTGCACCGCGATAGCGTCTCGATCAACACGGCGATGGCTTGCGATCTGGCCCAGCCCGCGCTCAACCCGAGTTCGGCTTTGACTTGGGTCAAGACCTTTTCGCGGGTTGGAGCCAACAATCCACGCCATGGATTTTTCCCCTTCTGCGACTTCCCGCAAATGGTTGCAAAAGACAGAGGTATTTTTTGAGCGCTACGTGCTACCGCACAACGCAGCCTGGCACCAAAGCGTGGCCGATGGCGTATACCCGCCGCCGTTCTTAGCGGACTTGAAGGCGCTGGCGCCAGACGAGGGTTTATGGAATCTGTGCCTGCCCAACCTGCCCTTTGACGCGCCGGGCACGCGTCTTTCCAACTTGGAATACGCGCCAATTGCCGAACTTGTGGGCCGATTGCCATGGGCCTCGGAGGTATTCAATTGCCAGGCGCCCGATAGCGGAAATATGGAGTTGCTGTTGCGCTTTGCCGATACGGCGCAAAGCGCGCGCTGGCTGGCACCTTTGCTGCACGGGCAAATACGCTCGGCCTTTGCCATGAGCGAGCCGGATGTGGCTTCCTCCGACCCGGGCAATTTACAAACCTCGTTGCACCGCGAAGGCGACACCTTGGTGTTGCAGGGCCGTAAGTGGTTTATTACCGGCGCGGCGCACCCGGATTGCCGCCTGCTCATCCTTATGTGCCGCGATCTGGATCTGGCGGAGCAAGCGGACACAAACACGCACCGGCAGCACAGCCTGGTGCTGGTGCCCATGGATGCGCCGGGGGTGCAGGTGCTGCGCAATATCCCGGTACTGCACCACCTGGCGCCCGAGGGCCATTGCGAAATCGTGTTGCAAGGCGTGCGCTTGGGGCCAGAGGCGCTGCTTGGGCAAGCCGGTGCGGCTTTTGCCATGGCGCAGGCGCGCTTGGGGCCTGGGCGTTTGCACCACGGTATGCGCAGCATTGGGCAGTGTGAGTTGGCGCTGCAGTTGGCCTGCGCACGGGTGCGTGAACGCCAAGCCTTTGGCCAGCATGTGTCCACGTTTTCAAATGTGCAGGATTGGATCGCCCAGTCTCGGGTGGCCATCGACCAGGCTCGCCTGCTGCTTTTACAAACCGCCTGGCGACTCGATCAAGCTGATAGCGACCCGCAACAACTGCGCAGCGATGTGGCAGCGGTGAAGGTGGTAACGGCGCAATTGCAAACCCAGGTGGTGGACCGCGCGATACAAATGTTTGGTGCCATGGGCTTGTCGCCGGACACGCCGCTGGCTTATTTTTGGTCATGGGGGCGCGCCATGCACCTGATGGACGGGCCCGACGAGGTGCATCTGCGCACGATTGCCCGCCATGCCTTACGCCAATCGGCTGCGCAAGCCGCATCGCTGGCGGCTTACTTCACCACGCCCGAACAATTGCGGGCACCGCCGCAAATCCGCTGATCGCCGTCGCACTCGACATCGTTGGCGCCAAGGGGCAGGGCACAATCGGCGCTCGTCTATCCATCGCCATGTTCACCCACCCTCTTTCGGCTCCCCCGCAACCCACTGTCGAGTCCTTTGCGCGTATTGCCGGCCTAGAGGCCTTGTGCCGGGGCTGCACTTTGTCGGTCTTTCCGTTGTTGCTGTACCGCGCCTGGGGCAGCGCGCAACTGGTTTCAGAAATCTATTTTTGTGTCGGTTTGGCCTCTTTGCTGGCTGCCCTTTTGGTGCCAGCCATGGTGCGTGTATTTACACGGCGGCAGGTGTACTTGGGCGCAGTGAGTTTGTATTTGGTGGCCTGCGCTTTCGGTATCTTGCAAGGCAAATGGACGACTTTGGCGCTTTTGTGCGCCATCATTGCCGCGGCCATTTCCTTTGTTTGCTACAACAGCTATGTGCTGGACCATCTGGAGAAAACCGACTTCAGCCGCTTGGAAACCATGCGCCTTTTTTATGGCGGCGCCGGCTGGGTGGTGGGGCCGTTCGCCGGGGTGTGGCTGTTGTCAGTCTGGGGCGGCGCGCCTTTTGTCTTGCTGGCGGGGGCGGCTAGCTCGATGGCTTGGATGATTTGGAAAACACCGCTTGGCGATGGCAAATTTTTAGCCCGAAGCGCTGGCACAGGCGCGCAAGCGCCGCATGATTCGCGCCGGGCCAATCCTTTGGCTCTCATCGTCCGATTTTTTTCCCAGCCCCGGTTGGTGACCAGCTGGCTGATTCCTTTGGTTCGCTCTTGCGGTTGGTGGATGTTTTTTGTCTATTTGGGCATTTTCGCGGTGGAAAACAAACTAGGCGAACAAGTAGGCGGCATGGCCAGTTCGGTTGCGAATATGGGGCTGTTCCTTGCGCCTTTGATGCTGCTGTGGATGCAAAAGCGCTCGGTGCGCACCGCCATCCGCGTCGGTTGCCTAGGCGCCAGTGCTTGCTACCTGGCAGCTGCCGCGCTAGCGCATTGGCCCTGGGCGACGATCGGCTGTTTATTGGCCGGTACCTTATTTCTGGTTTTGCTCGATACCTGCGCTGGTTTGCCTTTTTTGATGTCCGTCAAACCGTCAGAGCGTACGGAAATGTCGGCGGTGTATTCCAGCTTTCGCGATGTGTCGGGCATCGTATCCCCGGCGGTGGCCTGGCTGGTACTGCAATTTGCGCCTGTCGTGGGCGTATTTGCCGTTGGTGCCCTGATTTTGCTAGGCGCTTGGTGGCTGGCGGGGCGCTTGCACCCGGAGCTGGGTGTTCCCGGTGCTGAACGGATACGCCATACCAGCTAGCGCCCACAGGCAAAGCTAAATCGGCAGTCGACAAAATAAATAGTTATCTTTTATATAAACGTTATTTAATTGTTGTATAAATGCCGCCTGCCGGGCGGACGTTAACGAATATCCTTTCGTTTGCGGACAACAAGCGCCTGTCAAATGGGTAGTTACACCATGGATAAGGTCTCCCGCCTCAGGCATAAAAGCCTTGGCATTGAAGCTGCGCAAGAGCCGCATCTGTTGCAAGCGCTCAAAGGCGCCAAGTTGCCTGCAACCCAGTCCGCTTTAAGTCGCATCTCCAACCTCAAAGCGAGCTTTGCTTATGTACCAGCACGACCCATTACCAACCCAAAGTCCACTTTGATCCGCCGATGATGTTTGACATCTGCACCGTGGTGATTTCAGCTTAAACCTGGTCTAAAACGGAATGCGCCCGCGCAGTATGTCCCACCACATGCGCCAATCGCCCATAAAACTAAACAGCGGGTACTTGAATGTCGCGGGGCGGTTGTGCTCAAAGAAAAAATGGCCCACCCAGGCAAAGGCATAACCTTGCAGCAAAGACAAGGGAATCAGCCAAGCATTCAGAGTTAAAGCCGCGCCTACAAGCAATACCAGGCCAATGCTAGACCCCACAAAATGCAGGCGCCGGGAGGTGCGGTTGGCGTGCTCGCCCAAATAAAAGGGATAGAACTCGGTAAAGCTTTGAATCCGGGTTGCGTCAGGCATGGCCATCTCCATTGGGTGGGATCGCATCATACGTGCGGCGCAGTGCTATCGACCAGTCCATATCATTGCGCGGATGGCTGCCTTTTCGCAGGACAATGCCGCTTTTGTCCCCACGCCATCCTCATGCCTATTTCTCCCGATAAAAATCGTACCGACGACACCCGTATACGCGCTGTGCGGCCCTTGATTTCCCCCGCCCTACTCCAAGAACAGTTACCCGCATCCGACGCCGTTTTGGGGCGCGTAGAACACAGCCGACAAGCCATTTGCGATGTGCTGCATGGGCGCGATGACCGGCTATTGGTGGTGGTGGGGCCTTGCTCCATCCACGACCACGACCAAGCCATGGAATACGCGCATTGGCTGCAAGCGCAGTCCAAGGCGCTTGTAGATGATGTGCTGATCGTGATGCGTTGCTATTTTGAAAAACCGCGTACCACGGTGGGCTGGAAGGGTTATATCAATGACCCGTACATGGACGGCAGTTTTTCAATCAACGAAGGGCTGCATTTGGCGCGTGCTTTGCTGCTCGATATCGTCAACGCTGGTTTGGCCGTGGGCACCGAATTTTTAGATTTGCTTAGCCCGCAGTACATCAGCGATCTGGTGAGTTGGGGCGCCATTGGTGCGCGCACTACTGAAAGCCAAAGCCACCGCCAATTGGCCAGCGGCTTGAGCTGCCCGGTAGGGTTTAAAAACGGCACCGATGGCGGGGTGAAGGTGGCTGCCGATGCCCTACTAGCGGCGCAATCGGCGCATGCTTTTATGGGCATGACCAAGTGGGGCCAAGCTGCAGTGTTTGAAACCCAGGGCAATGCGGATTGCCACATTATTTTGCGCGGCGGCAAACAGCCCAATTACAGCGCCGCCGACGTGCAAGCGGCTTGTGCTTTGCTAGAAGCGTCGGGTTTACGCCCGCAGTTGATGATTGATGTGTCGCACGCCAACAGCAGCAAACAATACGCCCGCCAGGTGGAGGTATCGCAATCGGTTGCAGATCAAATTGCAGCGGGCGACCTACGCATTACCGGGCTGATGATCGAGAGCCACCTGCGGGAAGGCCGCCAGGACAAGGTGGCAGGCAAGGCGCTAGAACACGGGGTTTCGGTAACCGATGCTTGCATCAGCACGGCGCAAACAGCGCCGGTGTTGCAAAGCCTGGCAATGGCGGTGCGCAAGCGGCGCGCCTTGGCGCGCTCGGGCACCTAAATATCAACCAGCGGTGCGACGCGGCACCATGGGGCCACGGCCTTCGATGTGGCGGAAATTAATGCGGCCTTTACTCAAATCATAGGGTGAAAGCTCCAGCGAAACGCGGTCGCCGGCCAGAATACGGATGTGGTTTTTACGCATTTTTCCGGCGGAATAAGCAATCAGTTGGTGACCGTTATCCAGGGTCACGCGAAAACGGGTATCGGGTAATACCTCGTTCACGATGCCCATCATTTCAATTAACTCTTCTTTTGCCATAGGGTTTCCTTTGCTCGCAATGCGGATTGTGGCATGTTCGGGGGGGTTTAGGGGCTGCCGATGGCGCTGTGGGCCCAGCCAATGCCTTGCTCCAGCGCATATTGTGCGGCTGCATCTTGGCTTGGGAATACCGGAGTAAAGCGCATTACGCGGTCGGTGCTGCCCTGGCCCTGGCCGCTGGCGATAGACACCTGGGCGCAAAACTGGCCTGCGCCAAGACGTGCCGGCAAGGCGGCGATTCGGTATTTACCGATGGTGGTCGCGGCTTCTTGGGCCGCTGAAAATTGTCTGTACATTATGAAAAAAGAAATTCACAACGCTCGGCAGGGCGCATGTGACAAGGGAAAGAAAAGTCGCAAATAAGGGGTGAAACCCTGTTGTGGCATCGACTAGCAGATGCTGGGCACCTTCCTCTGCCGGGATGGTGCTGGGCGTGCGGGACGCCGTGTCTGCATGGCTAATGTACCACGCGGCCCTGAAAGCCTAAGATGTACGGACTGCGCGGGCCGTGGTTGCACCGCCCCACAGGACTGTTTTCACTGGCACGTCCCGGTTCCCGGGAGATACAGGTAACTGATGAAACTCGACCGTTTTGACCAACAAATTCTTCAGGTGCTGCAAGAAGATGGCCGTATCAATAACCAAGACTTGGCTGACCGCATCGGCTTATCGCCTTCACCTTGTTTGCGCCGGGTACGCGCTTTGGAAGAAGCCGGTTTGATTCTGGGCTACCGGGCGCACCTGGATGCGCGCAAGCTAGGGCTCACCTTGATCGCGCTCATCCATATTTCTATGGATATCCACACACCCGAGCGCTTCGCGCATTTTGAAGCTGAAATTGCGGTGGTACCCGAGGTTTTGGAATGCTTGCTGATCACCGGCCAAGAAGCCGATTACCAGCTCAAAGTCATTGTGCGTGACATGGACCACTACCAATCACTGTTGCTACAACGCATTACCCGCATCGCTGGCGTCACGGGCGTGCATTCGAGCTTTGTGCTGCGCCGGGTATTGGATAAAACCGCGGTGGCCGTGGCCACCGGCGCGGCCTGACAGCTTAGCGCGCGTCGGGCAGCTCAATCTTGACTTCAAGTACTTCTAGATTGTCTTGACGCTCTAGCTGCACTTTGATGTCGTTCGGATTGATTTTGATGTATTTGCTAATCACCGCGATCAGATCGCGCTGTAAATCGGCCATGTAATCGGGCTCGGCGGCGTTTCGGCCAGTGCGCTCGTGGGCAAGTATGAGCTGCAAGCGTTCTTTGGCAACACTGGCTGTTTTTTTCTTCTCACCCAACAAAAAAGAGAGAAAGGACATGCTCTTAGTTCCCACCGAATAAACGCTTGAAAAAGCCGGGTTTCACCGCCTCAGTAAAGCGCATGGGTTTGTCTTCGCCCAAGAAGCGGTCGATCACGTCTTTGTAGGCTTCAGCGACCTCGCTGCCGGCCATGTGCACCGCGGGCACGCCTTGGTTGGAAGCTTGCAACACCGTTTCACTCTCAGGAATCACGCCGATGAGTTTGATGCGCAAAATATCCTGGATATCTTCGAGCGACAGCATTTGCCCTTGGTCCACGCGCGCAGGGTTGTAGCGGGTAATGAGCAAATGCTCTTTGATCGGCTCCAGGCCCTCGATAGCGCGTTTGGTTTTGCTGGCCAGCATACCCAAAATCCGGTCCGAATCGCGCACGGAAGACACTTCCGGATTGGTTACCACTAGTGCTTCATCGGCATAGTGCATGGCCATCAAGGCACCGGTTTCAATACCGGCAGGTGAATCACAGACGATGAACTCAAAGTCCATGGCGGCCAGGTCATGGAGTACTTTCTCAACGCCTTCTTGCGTCAGTGCGTCTTTGTCGCGGGTTTGCGAGGCTGCCAGTACATACAGGTTTTCGCATTGCTTGTCTTTGATCAGCGCTTGGTGCAAATTAGCTTCACCGGTAATGACGTTGATCAGGTCATACACCACGCGGCGTTCGCAACCCATGATCAGGTCCAGATTGCGCAAGCCCACATCAAAGTCGATAACCGCCGTTTTGTGTCCGCGTAAGGCCAGGCCGGTTGCAAAACTGGCGCTGGTCGTTGTTTTACCAACGCCGCCCTTGCCAGAAGTGACCACAATAATTTTTGCCATGAAGAGCTGTCTTTCCAAAGAGAGGGTCAATGCGCCGAATTTTACGTTTTCAACGCTTCAATAATAATTTTTTCTTTTCCGTCGTCACTTAATCGCACTTGCGCCGGTTTACCCAGCACATCGGGGCCTAATTCCTGCTCGGTAGTGCGATACACACCGGCAATGGATACCAGCTCCGGCTCCAGCGCCAGCGCAAATATGCGGGCAGAAGTATTGCCTCTGGCACCGGCCATGGCCTTACCGCGAAGCGGCGCATACACATGAATATTGCCGTCGGCGATGACCTCAGCACCCCGGTTGACCATGGCCATCACTATCAAATCCGCACCCCAGGCATAGACTTTTTGGCCAGAACGCAATGGTTTGCTCACCACCATAGTGGGGTTAGCACCGTCTCTAGCCACAGGAGGAGCGATTGCGGGGCTAGGAGGCGTTTGGGCTGGTTTGGGCAACGCTGTATTGGGCGCGGCCGTTGGTGGTGCGGCTACGGGGCTTGCTTTGGGCGTTGATGCGCGGCGGATATCGGGCGGTGCTTCTGCAATGCCTGACTTTTTGGCAACGGCCAGACTCGCTTCATCCAAACCGCGTACCGCGCTGGCCACCAAACGGCATTGGCTCAGGGTATTGAGCAGCAAATTCCATTGTGGATGCGGGAGACTGAGACCGGCTTGGCTGAAGTCCAGAACCACTCCATCGGTATCAAAAAATTCTGGGCTTTCACCATTTGGGCCGAATTTTTTGAGTAATTCGGCAGCAAGCTTAGCTAAGTCGGGAGTTTTGATCAGCAGCGCAACGAGTGTTAGTTGGGCGCTTTTCAGTTCAAAAGCAGGGGCGTCACTGGCAGAAAAAGCGAGATCTGGTTGAACCGGCATGGTGTGCTGCACAGAGGTGGAAGCGAAAAATCAATTTTACCTGACGAAATATCACCGACTTTTGGCTTGGGTTTCTGTGAAGGGGTGCATTGCAACTTGTCCACCGGAATGTTTCACGCTATGTTTCCTCTATTGCTTTATTTCAAATTAGTAGTAGTAGATAGAGGGAGCTTCTTTTCTGGGCAAAGTGGTTTTTTACGATATAGATCAATGGCTTATCCTAATGCGTAATATGTGTATCAAGTGCTCTAAAGCATGCGCGTGGATATGAATAAGCTCATGGATTCAAGCAAACCTGTGGATAAGTTCCTACTTATGCCAGATTTATACACAGCCTTGGTCGCTTGGAGTGATAGGCGTATGCTTGCACTGTACTTGTATGGCAAAGGATGTCTATGTTGTTTTTAGTATGGGGTCTAGTGATTTTTTTGGGTACGCACTCGATCCGCGTTACCGGGGATGGCTTGCGTGATCAGTTGGTCCAGAGCATAGGTCCTGCTCGGTTTAAAGCAATCTATGCTTTAAGCTCCTTGCTGGGTTTTGCGTTGCTGGTGTACGGGTTTGGCATTGCACGCGATATGCCCGTTGTGCTGTGGACGCCACCACCGGCTATGAAGCATCTGGCCTATCTTTTGACTTTGTTAGCCATGGTCTTGATGGCAGCGGTGTATGTTCCGCATAACGCCATTAAGTCTAAGCTGCACCACCCTATGGTCTTGTCGGTAAAGGTGTGGGCTTTGGCGCATGTATTGGCCAACGGTACCTTGGCGCATGTAGTTTTATTTGGCAGCATGTTGATGTGGAGTGTTGTACTTTTCAAAGCATCCAAAGCGCGGGATAAGCGCAATCACGTGGTCTACGCGGCCGGAAACAAAGGCGCCACTATCCTGACTATCGAAATAGGCATTGCGATGTGGCTGGTATTTATCGGCTGGGCCCATGGTTGGCTGATAGGTGTGCAGGTGATGTAGCACACGATGCGTGAAAAATGACAGAAGCCATAATCGAGCTTTACCGGAGTTTTCACTATGCCTAGACATTTTTTAGACGAGTCGCGCGTCCATCCTTCGGTTCGCGAGACAGTCGCCAACCACCACCGCCATATGGTGGACCAGGTGGAAGCGGCGATTGCGAAAAATCAGGTCTTGGTAGTGGGCATGGCTTTAAACCCCATGCCTAAAAAGGCCCGCGCCGCTTTAGACGCAGCAGGTATTGCCCACGGTTACCTGGAGTTCGGCAGTTATTTCAATACCTGGCGTGAACGCAATGCGCTCAAAATGTGGAGCGGCTGGCCCACGTTTCCCATGGTGTTTGTTAAGGGCGTCTTGGTCGGTGGCGCGACCGATGTGCAGGCTTTAATTAACAGCGGTGAATTGAAAAAAATGCTGGCGTAAAAAACCCCGGCAGCGCCGGGGTTTGCTATTTCTCTTGCAGCAATCCAAGCATCAACCGTGGTGTGGGCCGTGCATCCAGGCGGGCATGGCTTTGGCATCAAACGTTTTTTTCTGCTCAGGCGTTAACACCGCATAAAAAGCTTTTACGGCTGCCGCATGCTTGTCCATCTCGGCTACGCGTGCCTCATGGTGCTGCGTCATCAATTGCTTCATTTTGTCCAGGCGATCGGGCATGCTGAGTTTTTCCATTTCAGCACGATCGGGCCGTGGCGGGCGCGTTGGCGGCGTGATTGCGCTAGCCATTGCAGCCCAAGCGGGTTCTTGTTCTGGGGTGAGTTTGAGTTCGGTTTTCAGCCTTTGCATGTGGTGTTTCATGCGCATACCCATGTGCTCGGCGTCTTTGCCTTGCATGGCGTGCATGCCGGTTTTGGCAGCTTCGTCTTTAGGCGGGCTGTTTTGGGCGATGGCGTAAGCGCTAAACAAAGTCAATGCGGCTGTCGCTAGCCATAAAGTAGTGCGGGTTTGCATGACACGATTCCTTTAGTCGTTCCGATACAGCGGGATGCTTTTTCGGATGGCCCTATAGTGCGCCGCTTGTATGTGGGCTATGTTGCGCCATGGCAAGACTTTGTAAAGTTGGGTGGTTTGTGGGCGGGCCACTGGCGCTTTTGCTGTGATGGGCGGCAGAGCTTGACCGGCGTCAAGGCGCAACCGCATAGCCTTCCTCGACAATCGCTTGGCGCAGGGCCTCGCGCTCCTTGGTGGACTGCACTTGCACTAGTTTGTAGTCCCGCTGGATCAGCACCTGGGCTTGCGGGTCTTGTTTTTGGATGGCTTTGGTCACTGCTTTTTCGCAATGGCCGCAGGTCATTCCGGTCACGGTAAATTCATAGTTCATGGCGCATCTTTCAAAACAGCGTGATAGTTACCTGCCATTTTGCATCGGCGCGGGCGTGATTTTTTTGACGCACAACAAAGGCTTCTCTTATGCCTGACATGGCAATTACCAGCCCGCAGCTTTCCTTGGATATTGGCATTGGTGGTATGACTTGCGCGTCCTGCGTAGGACGGGTAGAAAAAGCGCTGTTGCGCGTCCCCGGTGTGCAAAGCGCCAGCGTGAATTTAGCTACCGAATCCGCTCGGGTAGCCTATGTTGCGAACCAAAATGCCGACACGCCGGTGGACGCCCTAGTGCGCAGAGCGGTGCGCGATGCCGGTTATGAACCCAAAGAATCGGACGCGGCGCTAGATGCCCCTGATCCTTCTGCCTGGGCCGGTTTTGGCCCGGTGGCTTGGGGTTTTGCCTTGTCCATTCCCTTGGTTTTGCCGATGCTCGGTGCGCTTGCGGGATGGCATTGGATGCTGCCCGCGGCCTGGCAGTTTGCACTGGCCACCCCCGTGCAGTTTGTGCTGGGTGCGCGTTTCTATAAGGCTGCGTGGCATGCGGTGCGGGCGGCCAGTGGCAATATGGATTTGCTGGTCGCGCTGGGCACCACGGCGGGCTGGGCTTTGTCGGTGTGGCTATGGCTGCGTGCGCCGCAAGGGGCGATGGTGCATTTGTATTTTGAAGGCTCGGCCCTGGTGATCACGCTGGTGCTGCTGGGCAAATGGCTAGAAGTGCGCGCCAAGCGCCAAACCACTTCTGCCATACGCGCCTTGCATGCTTTGCGCCCGGCGCGGGCGCATTGGATGGGCCCGGATGGCGAAGTGGATGTGCCGGTGTCCGAGCTGCTGGTCGGCGATGTGGTGGTGGTCAAAGCCGGGGAGCGCTTTGCCGCCGATGGCCTGGTCAGCGAAGGCCAAACCCAGGCCGATGAATCCATGCTGACGGG
>CANFJQ010000059.1 GCA_947447615.1 Comamonadaceae bacterium | reverse complement strand
TTCGCCCTGGCTGGTAAGGCCTACCAACCGACGGCGGTGCATACCGTGGCCCAAGCCGGTATCGCACGTACTTTCCAAAACATCCGCTTGTTTGCCGAAATGACGGCGCTGGAAAACGTGATGGTGGGCCGCCATGTGCGCACGCATTCAGGCCTGCTGGGCGCGATGTTTCGCACTGCCAGCTTCAAAGCCGAAGAAGCGCAGATCGCCCAGCGCGCGCAAGAACTGCTGGACTACGTGGGCATCGGCAAGTTCGCCGACTACAAAGCCCGCACCTTGAGCTACGGCGACCAACGCCGCCTAGAGATTGCCCGCGCGCTGGCGACCGATCCGCAGCTCATCGCGCTGGACGAGCCAGCAGCCGGTATGAATGCCACCGAAAAAGTCATGCTGCGCGAATTAATAGACCGCATCCGCAATGACCAGCGCACGATTTTGCTGATTGAGCATGACGTAAAACTGGTGATGGGCTTGTGCGACCGCGTGACGGTGCTGGACTACGGCAAGCAAATTGCCGATGGAACGCCCGCCGAAGTGCAAAAAGACAGCAAAGTGATCGAAGCCTACCTGGGCACCAGCGGCCACTAAAACCTCTTCATCTACCGGGGTAGCGCGTGCTGCCCTAGAAGGAAAGCATATGACCAGCAACACATTGCTCCAAGTGACCGGACTGCAAGTCGCCTATGGCGGTATCCAGGCCGTCAAAGGGGTGGATTTCGAAGTCCGCGAAGGCGAATTGGTAACCCTGATCGGCTCCAACGGTGCGGGCAAAACCACCACCATGAAAGCCATTACCGGTACGCTGCCATTGGCCGGGGGCGATATCGCCTATATGGGCAAAAGCATACGCGGCCAAGGCCCGTGGGACCTGGTCAAGCAAGGCCTGGCCATGGTGCCCGAAGGGCGCGGCGTGTTCACGCGCATGTCCATCATGGAAAACCTCTACATGGGCGCCTACATCCGCGATGACAAACAAGGCATCGAGGACGACATTGAAAAAATGTTTGCCATCTTCCCCCGCCTCAAAGAGCGGCGCACCCAATTGGCAGGCACCATGTCCGGCGGCGAGCAGCAAATGCTCGCTATGGGCCGGGCCTTGATGAGCCGGCCCAAAGTGCTGCTGTTGGACGAGCCCTCTATGGGCTTGTCGCCATTAATGGTGGACAAGATTTTTGAAGTGGTGCAAGACGTGTATGCCCAAGGCGTGACCGTGCTGCTGGTGGAGCAAAACGCCAGCCGTGCCTTATCTATTGCCAACCGGGGCTATGTGATGGAGTCGGGCATCATCACCATGAACGGGGATGCCAAGCACATGCTGAACGACCCCAAAGTGCGGGCTGCTTATCTGGGCGAATAAGTGCCGCAGGCGCCGGGGCGCATGCCTTACCGCTACCCCTTAATTCTGCTGCTGGTGACAGTGGTATGGGGCATGACCTTTCCGGTGCTCAAAGTAGCTACCGGCGTGCTCAGCGGTGTGGAAATTACCACGCTACGTTTTTGCATAGCGGCGCTGTGCATGCTGCCCTTTGTACGCGGCATTAGTGCCGCTGCCTGGCGCGATGGTTTCTGGCTGGGCGCGCTGGCGCTTTTTTCTATGGCGGCGCAGGCTTACGGTTTGCAGTTCATTGCGTCTAACCGCAGTGCTTTCCTCACGAGTCTGAATGTGTTGATGGTGCCCCTGCTGGGTTTGTTGCTGGGGGCGCGGCCCGGGTGGCTGATTTTTGTGGCGGCCGCAATGGCTTGTTTGGGTATCGGAATGATGTCCTACGACGGTGAGGCCCACTTGGTGGCGGACGCAGCCACCTTGCTGGCGGCGCTGGCCTATGCGGTGTACACCATGGGTATGTCGGCCCGTGCGCGCCTGCACAAAGCGGTGCATCTGGCCTCGGCCCAGGTCTGGTGCATGGCGGCCATGGGCCTGGTGTGGATGCTGCTCGATAGCGGGCCTGCGCGCGTGCTGAGTCTGCCCGAAGCAGTTAACCTGGAAGTTTTGCTCGGCTTGCTGTTTTTAGGTGCGCTGGCTTCCGCCGCCGCTTTCTTTTTGCAAGCTATGGCGCAAACCCATGTGTCGGCGGAGCAAGCGGCCATTATTTATGCCATGGAGCCGGTGTTTGCCGCCATATTCGGCTGGATCTACCTTACCGAAGTGATGACGCCTATGGCGCAAGTGGGTGCGCTGGTGGTCGTAGTTGCAGTTGTGCTCAGCCAACGCCCTGGCGCGGTGCAAACAGGCAGCACCGCTGACACGCTCAATGCTTATCCGCCTCCGAAGTAAAAGCGTCGGCAAAAAATTCATCGGCAGGCAAACCGGCCTGCGCGCAAAAATCGCGCTTGGCAGAGTCCACCACAATTGGTGCGCCGCAGGCATAAACCTGGTGGCCGGACAAGTCCGGAAAATCCTCGAGCACGGCGCGGTGGACAAAACCGGTGCGCCCTTGCCAAGCATCTTCGGGCAGGGCGTCCGACACTACTGGCACGTAGCGCACATGGGGCATGGCCAAGCAATGTGCCTGCACCCAATCGTCCATGTACAAATCTGCCGGACGGCGCCCGCCCGAGTAAAGCGTGACTGGGCGCGTGATGCCGCAGTGCTGCATGTGTTCGAGCAAGGCCTTTAGCGGCGCAAAACCCGTGCCCGAGGCGAGAAACACCATGGGCTTACTTGATTCTTCACGCAGAAAAAACGAGCCCATGGGCCCCTCGATACGCAAAATATCTTTTTCCTTCATCGAGCCAAATACCAAATCGGTAAAGCGCCCGCCGGGCATGTGGCGGATATGCAGTTCAATGCCTGTTCCATGGCTGGGCGCATTGGCCATGGAGTAAGAGCGGCGGGCACCATCGCGCAAAATGAATTCAACATACTGCCCCGCGCGGTACACAAAGCTGTCGTTGGCGGGCAATTGCAATTGCATCAGCATCACGTCCTCGGTCTTGCGGACCAGGCTGCTCACGCGGGTGGGCATTTTTTTGATCGGCAGCGCACCAGCGGGCGTGACCTGGCGCGATTCGAGGGTGATGTCGCTTTGGGCGCGGGCGCTGCACGTGAGTACAAAACCTTGTGCTTCTTCCTCTTCGCTCAGCGCCTTGCGCTGGAAATTGCTCTGCTGCACCTGGCCCGATACCAATTTGCATTTGCACGAACCGCAGGCGCCGTCTTTGCAGCCATAGGGCAGGCCTATGCCTTGGCGGATACCGGCGGCGAGCAGGCTTTCTTGGGGTTGGGCTTCAAACTGGATGCCGCTGGGCTGAACCGAGATGGCGAAAGAGGCGGCGCTGGCATTCATCGTTATGGTTATCCTTGGGGTTTGCAACGAACATAAGCCCCGATTTTGCCCTCAAACCAAAGCCCCTTAGGCGCCTTGCCTGCTCGCTTTCGACGCAGTCGCGTACTCATCGTCGGCTGCGGTGATGTGGGCATGCGCGTAGCGCGCTTGCTCACGCTGCGGGTACGCGTGCTGGCGCTCACTTCGCAAGCGGCGCGGATCGCACCCTTGCGCGCGGCGGGCATCACACCGCTATTGGGCAATTTAGATGATGCGCGCAGCTTGCGCCGCCTGGCGGCATTGGGCCAGCGCGTGCTGCATCTGGCGCCGCCCGCGCCCAATGGCAGCCGCGATCTGCGCAGCGCCCAATTGCTAAAAGCCTTGCGCCTGCGGCCCGCGCCGCTGGCCTTGGTGTATGGCTCTACCACCGGGGTTTATGGCAATTGCCAAGGGGAGTGGGTGTCTGAAGCGCGCGCGCTACAGCCTCAAACCGAGCGGGCGCATCGGCGTGTGGATGCAGAAAGCCGGGTGCGCCATTTCGGGCGGGCCACCGGGGCCCACACACGCGCCTTGCGCATCCCTGGCATTTACGCGCCAGACCGCGAAGGCGGCACGCCGCTGGCACGATTGCAAAAAGCGACGCCGGTGCTGGTACCTGAGGACGATGTGTACACCAACCATATCCATTCCGACGACTTGGCGCGCGCCTGCCTGCTAGCCTTGTGGCGCGGACGCGCGCAGGGCATCTATAACGTCAACGACGATGTACTCATGAAGATGGGCGACTACATGGACGCCGCCGCAAAGCTGTATGGCTTGCTGCCACCACCGCGCATGTCGCGCGAAGCCCTGGCGGCGGTGGTATCGCCTATGCAAATGAGTTTTTTGGCCGAATCCCGCCGCATGGACAACCGGCGCATCAAGCGGGAACTGCGTCTGGTGCTACGCTACCCCAGCGTGTTGGACGGACTGGCGCAGGGTATGGCATTGCCTGCCTTAGCCATCCAACTCGCCTAACTTAGGTTGGTAGGCCCATAGCAACCCGCGCCAGATGATCCAGCTGCACAGCAGGGTGATAGGGCCGGCCCACAGGACATCACTGAGCCAGTGCGCCATATCTGCCATCCGCGAAAAACCAATGAAGGCGGCGGCGCCCACACCAGTTGCCGCCCACAGTCGGCGCTTGCGGTGCGATAGCAGCATCAGAGAAGCGAAGAAAAAACCGCAGGCCACGTGACCGCTGACAAAGGAGCAGTTGTTATTGCATTGGTCGGTGATGACGCCGGCGCGGGTAAATTGCGCTGCGCCGCCAAAGTTCTGAACCTCGTAGGGGCGTGCACGCTGCCAGTGTTCTTTAAAGCCACTATTGACCAGCAAACCCGGTCCTAGGGCGCCCGACAGCACTACAAAAGCCAGCGGCATTCGCCAACGGCGGTAGGCCGGGCGCAGACTGGCCACTATCCAGCCGGCCAATGCCAGAAATACCAGAGCACGGAACGCCGCCGGTATGTGCAGATTGATCAATTCCACCCACCACCAGCCAATGATGTGTTGCTCAGTGCCCGGCCCGGCAAACCAGGCGGCTGTTTGCAGGTCTAGTTCGGGCCAGAGGGTAGGCACCATGGCCAGGGCGGCCAGGGCGAGCACGATGCCCCAGAAAAGGCTGGGCGCGCTGCCTGGCTTGCTGGCGGCTGGGCTTAGGTGGTCTGGATTCAAAGGTCTTGGGTATGAGGTGGTGGCCGTAAGCGCCGGGCCTGGGCCTTGCCGCTCCTGGTACGGGCTGATTATCGTTGGGCGCCATAGGCCACAAGCGTCAGCGCGCTGCATTGCTGGCATGTAAAGCCTGTCAACCAGCCGCCTTGCCCTGCCGTTAAGCAGCCATCAAGCGCCAAATGCCCGGTGCAAAGTGCAAACCGGCTTATCAGCCGCTAGGAGATACAAATGAAAACTTGGTTTATCAGCACATTGGCCGTATGCGCCGCAGGTGCCACTTGGGCCCAAGACGTGGGCCGGGTGATTTCCTCGACGCCCATCCTCCAACAAGTGGCGGTGCCGCACCGGGTGTGCAATACCGAACAAATCATTTACCAGCAGCCCAGTAGTGGGGCTGGCGCCATTCTGGGAGCTATAGCCGGAGCGGCCATCGGTAACTCCATGGGTGGGCGCGGTGGGGAACGCGCTGCGGCTACCGCTATTGGCATGGTCGGCGGCGCCGTCATCGGCGACCGGGTAGAGGGCCCCGGCGGCGAGCGCGTCCAGAACGTAGAACGCTGCACCATCCAAAACTTGGTAGAAAACCGCACCAGCGGCTACCAAGTTTTGTACGAATTCGGCGGCAAACAATACAGCGTACAAATGGCCCAGGACCCTGGCCCCACGATTGCTTTGCAAGTGGCGCCTGCCAACGGCGTGATCGCGCAGGCACCCTCACAAACCACCGTGATTTCCTCGTCCAACCCGGTGTACACCCAGCCCAGTGTTACTTACATCAGCGTACCCGCTCCTAGCGTCTATTACCCCGTTGCTACTTACCGCCCCCTATTCACACCCACAGTGGTGATTCCTTGGGGTTATGAGCATCGCGATCGCCATTTCTGGCGTTAAGCAGAGCGGCCCCTAGGTGGGTCGAAAATATTTAAAGGCGCGAAGCCTTTCGGCGCAGACCGTGCTAAGCCGCCTCAGGACTCATCCATCGTCGGGTCCGTAATCGGACCACTGCCGCTAAAGCGGTTCATAGCCAGATAAATCACCGGCGTGATAAACAGCGTTATCGCCTGGGAAAACACCAAGCCACCTACCACCGCCAGGCCCAGAGGTTGCCGCAATTCAGCACCTGCACCCACGCCCAGGGCAATCGGCAAAGCACCAAACATGGCCGCCAGCGAGGTCATCATGATCGGGCGGAAGCGCATCAGGCAAGCGGCGTGAATCGCTTCCTCCGGGGTCATGCCTTGTTCTCGCTGGGCTTGTAAGGCGAAGTCAATCATCATGATGGCGTTTTTCTTGACGATGCCGATCAGCATCATCACGCCGATGGTGGCGATCAGTGTCAGATCCTGTCCAAACAACATCAAAGTCGCCAGCGCCCCCATGGCCGCCGAGGGCAGGCCCGCCAGAATCGTGAGCGGGTGGATGTAGCTTTCGTACAGCACGCCCAGCAGCACATAAATGACCAGCAGCGCCGCCACTACCAAGACCACCTGGCCGCCTTGCGAGCTTTTGAATACCGCGGCATCGCCGCCATAGGAGGTGATGATGGACGAGGGCAATTGGATGGTCTCGCGTGCCTGGTCGATTTTGGTGGTCGCATCGCCCAGGGCGGTACCCGGTGCTAAATTGAAGGAAATAGTGACGGCCTGCAATTGGCCTACGTGGTTGATCGATGTGGCGCCCATCATGCGTTCGACCGTGGTGAAGTTGCTAATGGGCACCAGCGCACCGGTATTGGCGCGCACATAGATGCCGGCCAGGGCCTGCTCGTCCTGCTTGGCTTCGGGCGCCACTTCCATGATGACCTGGTAACTGTCGGTGGGCAGGTAAATGGTGGATACCTGGCGTTCGCCAAAAGCGCTGAACAAGGCGGAGCGCACCGCCTCCATGCTGACGCCCAGGCTGTTAGCCCTATCGCGGTCGATTTTGAGCTGGGCTTGCAGGGCGCGGAATTGCGCGTCGCTGGTGACGTCGCGAAACAGCGGGTCGGCGCGCAATTTTTCCTGCAACTTACCGGCCCAGGTATTGAGCTCATCGGCGCGCACGCTTTGCAGCACGTATTGGAATTGCGCTTTGCTGGGGCGGCCACCCAGTTGCAAGTTTTGAATCGGGCGCATGAACACGTTCAAGCCCGCGATAGAGCGCAATTTTTTACGCAGGCCTTCAATCACTTTTTTGGCTGGCAGGCGTTGGGACGAGGCTTTGAGCGTGACAAACATACGGCCCGAATTTTGGCCATTGTTACCGCCGATAAAGGAGTTCACCGCGTCCACGTTTTCGTCATTGCGGATGATGTTGGCAGCGCGCTCTTGCAGCTTGATCATGGCGGCAAAAGAAATATCTTCGTTGGCCTCGGTGGTGACCGTGATTTGCCCAATATCCTCTTCCGGGAAAAACCCTTTGGGGATGATATTGACCAAATACACCGTGCCAAAGAAGGTGGCAACCGCAATCAGCAAAATGGTTTTGCGCCAGCGCAGGCTCAGGTTGAGCATGCGGGTGTAACCGGCCAGCATATTGTCAAAGCCGCGCTCAAATAGGCGGACGATGGCGCCCGTTTTGGCTTGGTGTGATTCTTCTTTCAAAAAGCGGCTGGCCAACATCGGCACCAGGGTAAGGGATACAAAGGCTGACACCAAAATAGCCAGACTGACCACAACCGCGAACTCGTGGAACAACAAACCGATGACGCCTGGCATAAAAAAGATGGGAATGAACACCGCAATCAAAGACGTGGAAATCGACACAATGGTGAAACCCACTTCCCGCGCACCTTTGATGGCGGCACTGAAGGGTTGCTCGCCGTCTTCGACATGGCGAATGATGTTTTCTAGCACCACAATGGCATCATCCACCACCAGGCCCACAGCCAGCGTCATGCCCAGCAGGGAAATATTGTCCAGGCTGTAATTCATGCCCCACAGCAGGGCGATAGCGCCCATCAGCGAGATAGGCAGGGACAGCGTGGGGATGGCGGTGGCCACAAAGCGGCGCAGGAACAAAAAGATCACCAGCACCACCAAGGCCACGGTGCCGGCCATGGTGAGCGAGACATCATGCAGCGCGTCGCGCACCGAGATAGAGCGGTCGTTGATAGGTGTCATGACCACGGAGCCTGGCATTTGCGACTGCAAATTGGGCAAGGCGGCGCGTATGGTGTCCACTACTTTGACGGTGTTGGCACCGGGTTGGCGCTGTACCGCAATCGTGATCGCGTTCTCGCCATTGAAGGTAGCCCAGGTGCGCATGTTTTCCACGCTGTCTTCCACCTTGGCCACATCGCGCAGGCGCACCGGGTTGCCGCCTTTGTTGCTGATGATCAGGTTGGCGAATTCACGCGCGGTACTCAATTGTTTATTGGCTTGCAACACCAGGGTTTGCGTCGGGCCGTCCAGCGTCCCTACCGGCGTATTCACATTGGCGGCGCGCAAGGCCGCGCTCACTTCGTCCAAACCAATATTCATGCTTGCCAGGGATTCAGGCTTGACGCGGACCCGCACCGCAAAGCGCTTGGCGCCGTAGATATTGACTTGGGCCACACCCTCGATGGTGGACATGGTGGGCGAGATCAGGTGTTCGGCGTAGTCCTGCAATTCCTGGGGGGATAGCGAGGGCGAGGTGAGCGTCAAAAACAAAATCGGCGCGTCGGCAGGGTTTACTTTACGGTAGGACGGCGGATTGGTCATGTCCGGAGGCAAATTGCGCTGGGCGCGCAGCAAGGCCGCTTGCACATCGACGGCTGCGGCATCGATATTGCGACCTTCTTCAAATTCCAGAGTCAGTGTGGTTTGGCCCAGGGTGCTGGTGGAGCTAATGGTTTTGAGGCCCGGCACCGTTTGAAACTGTTTCTCCAGCGGTAGCGCGACCGAGGTCGCCATGGTGTCCGGGTTTGCGCCGGGCAGCGAGGCCGACACATTGATCACCGGCGTGTCATAGCTGGGCAGTGCCGCCACCGGTATGCTGCGCAAACCTATTACGCCCGCCATGAAAATGCTCACATTCAAGAGCACCGTCATCACCGGACGGCGGATAAAGAGCTCGGAAAAATTCATGGCGCGCTCGCTTTGGATGCGGGTGCTTCGGGGGCGCTGGCTGCGGCCTTGGGGTCTTTAGCCGGGTCTTTGCTACGCTCCACCACCGGCGCGCCGGGGCGGACGTTTTGTTTGCCTTCCACAATAATCGACTCGCCCAAGGTGACGCCGGTGACTGCAATTTCAGCGCCTTGCGCTTGCACGATTTTCAGGGGCCGCACCACGGCTTTGCCGTTTTCCACGGCGTAGGCAAAGGGCCCACGCGCGCTGTAAATCACCGCGCCTTGCGGGATCACCAGGGCTTCTTTGATTTCACGCAGGGTTTGCTGCACTTCAACAAAAGCGCCGGGCCAGAGTTTTTCTTCGTCGTTCTTGAAATACGCTTTGGCTTTGACCGAGCCGGACGCCGCATCGATCTGGCTGTCCACAAACTGCAGCTTGCCTTTGAAGCTGCCGCCGTTGTCTGCCAAGGTGGCCGTGACCGGCGCGCCACCGGCCTTGAGTGCACCCAGCGCATCGGAGATATTGCGCTGCGGCAGCGTAAACGTGACGGCAATAGGGTTGACCTGGGTAATCGTGAGCAGATTGGTTACGTTGGCCTGCACGGTGGCGCCATTGGAGACATTCACCGTGCCAATGCGACCCGATTGGGGCGCCAGAATGCGCGCATAGGATTGGGCTACGCGGGCCGCGTCGATCGCTGCTTTGTCGGCGTTGACCGTGGCCGTCCAGACTTCGACATTGGCATTTGCGGTATCCACCTGGCCTTGGGCGATAAAGTTTTGCGCGGCCAATTCCTGGGTGCGCTTGAGTTGGCGCTGGGCATCACCTAAGGAGGCAGTGTCTTTGGCCAGCTGGGCCTGGGCTTTGACGATATTGGCTTCTTCGGTGCGTGCGTCCAGCGTAAACAGGACATCACCGTTTTTGACAAATTGGCCGTCGCGCACATGCACTTTGGCGATGATGGAGTTGGTCTGCGCTTTGATGTCCACACTGTTGATGGGAGAGACCACCCCAGTGGCCCGTAAGCGCACCGCCAAATCTTTTTGCTCCACCGCCACGGTGCTGACGGTGACCGGGGGCAGGGGGGTGGCTGCGCCCGATGCGCCACTGGCCGGTGCAGCAGGTGCCGATGCCCCCCCGCTGGCAGGGGCTGCACTTGCGCCTGCGGCTGGGGCCGCAGCACCAGCACCAGCAGTTGCCGACTCTTTGTTGCCGCAAGCGCTGAGCAGAATTACCGACAGGCCGAAACAAAGGCTGGCGTTTCGCAAGGAATTTGAACGCGTTTTTTTCATTTTTAGTGAGAGCTAAAGTTTGTCGAAGGTAATGGATTGGCTTTGCCAGCCATGGGGCCGGGCGGCTTTTCGCGGCGCAGGCATCTTATCTGCAATGTTTGGCCGCGTGATGTCTGCGCTGCGGTGGTGCGCGCAATGCCGATTCTCTATGGCACAGTCCGCTTGTTGGACTGTGGTTTATACCTATAAAGCGTTCATTCGCGCGTCAGCGCGCCCGACTTGTCGGGAGTCTTTGAAGCCAAGCAGGACCCGTGGCGGGCGGCAAGCGCACGATGCAAGCAGCCCGTAATGCTGCGCTGCAATAAACCAGGCCTCCAAGGCGCATGGTGCCGTTCGTACCCCGCCTAGCGTCCGCCCTGCTTGTGTGGGCGCCAGTCCTTAGGCAAACACGCCAGAGGTGTCCTGCATGCGTGCCGAGACTTCGCCTAACTGGTGCATGCTGTCGCCATACGTCATTTCCATTTGGGTCAGGGCCTTGAAGTAATGGCTCACCAAGTATTCATTGGTCACGCCGATACCGCCGTGCAACTGCACCGCTTGCTGGCCGACATAGCGCATGGATTGGCCGATCTGGTACTTGGCACGTGCCATGGCAGCGCGGCGCTCGGGCGCTGGCGCATTGAGCTTGAGGCTGGCGTAGTAGCTCATGGAGCGGCCCAGCTCCACCTGCATCTTCATGTCCGCCGCGCGGTGGCGCAGGGCCTGGAAGCTGGACAAAGTGGCGCCAAACTGTTTGCGCGTGTTCATGTATTCGGCCGTCATGGCCAAGGTCTTGTCCATGGCGCCAACTGCCTGGGCGCACAAAGCGGCGATGCCGACGTCGGTGGCGTGTTCCAGCGCGGTGCGGCCATGGCGTGTCACCAGGGTGGCTGTAGTGTTGTGCAGGTGCACTTCAGCGGCGCGCCCGCCGTCTTGCGTGCCATAGCCGCGCGTTTGCACGCCGCTGGCCTCGCGCTCTACCAAAAATAGAGCCAGCTCGCCGTCCAACATGGCCGACAGTAAATAGGCATCCGCCTGATCCCCGGCAGGCACCAGGCTTTTGGCGCCGCTGATCTGGTAGCCGCCCCCTGCCGCCGTCGCGGTGCAAGAAGATGCATCCAAGCGGTAGCGCTTGCCTTGCTCCTGAGAGGCCAGAACCACCAAGGCCTCGCCGCTGCACAGCTTGGGTAGCCACTGGGCTTTGGTCTGGTCAGCGGCATAGCCCGACAACACCGCGCCGGACACCAGCGCTTGGGCCAGGGGCTCGAGCACGATGCCGCGCCCCAGCTCTTCCATTACCACCATGCCTTCGACGGGACCCATGCCCATGCCGCCATCGTCCTCGCTCACGTACAGGCCGCACAAGCCTAAGTCTGCCAGCTCGTTCCATACGCCGCGGTCGAAGCCGCCGGCTTGTTCAATGCTGCGGCGGCGATCAAAGCTATAGGCCTTGTCCACCCATTTGCGTACCGCGTCGCGCAGTTGTTCTTGGTCGTCAGAAAAATCGAAATCCATGGTGTGTTTCCTTTGCGGTCTGCGGCCTATTAGCCCAGAACAAATTGCGAGACGATATTGCGCTGCACTTCGTTGCTGCCACCGTAAATCGTGGTTTTGCGCATATTGAAATAGGTCGATGCCAAGGGCGCGCAATGGGCGTGCCCGACATGGTCACCCTGCCAGCCCGCTTCCATGGCCTCGCGGATGAGGGGCAGGGCAAAAGGCCCGGCCGCCAGCATCATGAGTTCGCTGTAGCGCTGCTGAATCTCGCTACCGCGGATTTTTAAGAGACCCGCAATGTCCAGCGACTGCTTGCCTGATTTTTCTGCCGACAGCACGCGCAGCACCATCATTTCCAGCGCCACTACGTCCACTTCGAGCTTGGCAATTTCATCTCGAAAGCGGCTGTCCTCGTACACGCCTTCGGTTTTGGCGATGCGCTTTAAGCGCTCTAGTTCGCGCTTGGCGCGGTTCACGTCTGCAATATTGGTACGCTCGTGGGCGAGCAGGTATTTGGCGTAATTCCAGCCCTTGTTTTCCTCGCCGATCAGGTTTTCTGCGGGGACTTCGACATTGTCAAAAAACACCTCGTTCACTTCGGCAGAGCCGTCGAGCAAGATGATGGGCCGCACCGTCACGCCGGGCGACTTCATGTCGATGAGCAAAAAGCTGATGCCGTTTTGCGGCTTGCCTTCGGTGGCGGTGCGCACTAGACAAAAAATCCATTCGCCGTACTGGCCCAGCGTGGTCCAGGTTTTTTGGCCGTTGACAATGTATTTGTTACCTACGCGCTCGGCGCGGGTTTTGAGCGAGGCCAAGTCCGAACCCGAACCCGGCTCGCTATAGCCCTGGCTCCACCAGACTTCACCGCTGGCAATGCCTGGCAAAAAGCGCTGTTGCTGCTCGGCGTTGCCAAACGCCATGATTACTGGCGCCACCATGACCGGGCCGAAGGGCACTACGCGCGGCGCACCGGCCAGCGCGCATTCTTCTTCAAACAAATGCTTTTGGATGGCATTCCAGCCCGGCCCGCCAAATTCCTTGGCCCAGGCGTGCCCCAGCCAGCCTTTTTTACCCAAAATCTTGCCCCAGCGCTGCATGTCTTCGCGCGTCAAATGCAAAGCGTTGTGTACTTTGTGGGAAATGTCTTGCGGCAAATGGGCATGCACCCAAGCGCGTATCTCTTCTCGAAAACCCAGCTCTTCGGGGGTAAAGGCCAAATCCATACAGGCGTCTCCAGGTGGTCAATGGGTGCGGGCGTTTTGCCCAAGCGTCGTTTTTAGCACGGTCGTTCGTTTTTTTCTGTCAGTGTTGCGACAAGGGCTTGCACGGGGCGGGTTTTTTGCTGTGATGTTTGGTCTGCTGCCGGACGGTCTTATGGCCGCTTGCGCGGCGCCTGTCTTTTGCCGTGACCGTGGCTGCGTGGACTTGGTAGGGCTGCCCCGACAGCTTGCGGTTTGCAGAGCAGCGCGGGTCACACTGGATAATCGCTTCCCTATGCAATCGATTGTGATTTTGATCTCTGGCGGCGGCTCCAATATGGCGGCGCTCGTGAGGGCTGCGCAGCAGGAAGACTGGGCTGCTCGCTACGGCGCACCGATTGCAGCCGTGATTAGCAACCGGGCTGATGCGGCAGGCTTAGCTTGGGCAAAGCAACAAGGTATTGCCACCCAGGTCATTTCTCACACCGACTTTCCAAACCGAGCGCAATTCGATGCGGCATTGGGACAGGCCATCGCCTCGTGCGCGGGGGCTGGCAAGCCGCCCTTGGTATTACTGGCCGGATTTATGCGCATCTTGACGGCTGGCTTTGTGCAGTCGCACTCTGGGCGCCTGATCAATATCCATCCCTCGCTGCTACCCGCTTTTACGGGTTTACACACCCACGCGCGGGCGATAGCGGCTGGCTGTAAATTTGCCGGTGCCACGGTGCACCGCGTGACCGAAGTGCTGGACGAGGGCGCCATCCTGGAGCAATCGGTGGTGCCGGTGCTGCCCGAAGACGATGCGCACAGCCTGGCAGCGCGCGTGTTGGCCACCGAACACATTATTTACCCGCGCGCGGTGCGCAGGCTTTTGGCGGCGGGGCTTAGCTAGCCAGGTCCAATGCACCTGCGGGCAAGTCGCCGATGCGGGTAAAGCGGCTTTGCTTCACGCCTTCCCAAAGCACCATCTCGCCAAACATGGCAGCAGGCCGCACCCACAGGCCATGGGCGCCGTAGAGCGCGCGGTACAAAGTCATGGGCTCCAGGCTCTCGCTATGGCGAGTGGTCGCCAATACTGCGTACATGCCGCCTTTGTAATGGCGGTACAGGCCGGGCGGCGTCTGGATCAATGTGGGGAGGTCTTCATCTTGCATGGGACAATGCGCTGCTTATGCATCCAAAAGCTTTATTAGACGCCTGCGCCGAATTGGTGCGGCTGACGCTGCGATTTGAACATCCGGCCGACGCCACGGTTTCCCGGTTTTTCCGGGACCACAAAGGACTGGGGCCCCGCGAACGCGCCACCATGGCCGAAACGGTTTACACCGTGCTGCGCAAAAAGCTCTTGTTTGACCATCTGGCGCCCTCGGGCAGCGGCCCCAAAGAGCGGCGCCTGGCGATTTTGGGCTTTTACGGGCCGGGCGATTTTTTACGCAGCGCCCTCACCGACCAAGAAAAAAACTGGCTGGACGCCTGCGAGAAAGTTAAAACTGAGGATTTGATGGAGCGCCACCGCCACAACCTGCCCGAGTGGCTGGTGCAGCCGCTCAAAGACCAATTGGGCGATGAGTTCTGGCCCTTGGTAGCGCAAATGAACCAGGGCGCGGGCCTGGATTTGCGTGTGAATGACTTCAAGGCCAAGCGCGCCGATGTGCAAAAAGCCCTGGCCGCTTCGGGCATCAAAGCCGTACCGACGCCGTATTCACCCTGGGGCTTGCGTATTGCGGGCAAACCCGCCCTCAACAAAAACGAAGCGTTTTTGCGCGGCGATTTTGAAGTGCAAGACGAAGGCTCGCAGATTTTGGCCATGCTCCTGGACGCCAAGCGCGGCGAAATGGTGGTGGATTTTTGCGCTGGTGCGGGTGGCAAGACGCTGGCCATAGGCGCTTCCATGCGCAGCACCGGGCGTCTGTATGCCTTTGATACCTCGGCGCACCGCCTTGATTCCTTTAAGCCGCGCATGGCGCGCAGTGGCTTGTCCAATGTGCACCCGGCGGCGATTGCCCATGAGCGCGATGACCGCGTCAAGCGCTTGTCGGCCAAGATCGACCGGGTGCTGGTCGATGCGCCTTGCTCCGGCCTGGGCACGCTGCGCCGCAACCCCGATCTGAAATGGCGCCAAAGCCCGCAGTCGGTGCAGGAAATGGCGGTGTTGCAGGCGGCGATTTTGCAAAGCGCCTCGCGCTTGCTCAAAGCGGGCGGGCGTCTGGTGTACGCCACTTGCAGCTTGTTACCCCAAGAAAACGAAGACATAGCCCAGGCGTTTAGCGCGGCGAACCCGGGTTTTGAACCTTTGGATGCAGCCAACATCCTGACCGGCTTGAAGGTTGCGGATGCGGCAAGCCTGTGCACCGGTGGCCCAGAAGGTGGTCAATACCTGCGCTTGTGGCCCCAAAGACACGCCACGGATGGCTTTTTTGCAGCGGTTTGGCAGAAAAAATAGCAATTCCAGGCAGGCTGAGCCCACTTATTTCGCATATTTCGGGGCCTTGGCGCTGTTTCTTGCCCCAAAGCGCCGCCACCTTTTTACAATGGGGTGGACTGACAGGGAAGTGAAAAGCCGGTGCGCCTTTGGGCACGGCCACCATTTATGAAAGATGCAGATCCATGTTTTTGACCGATTCGGCAATGTTCAACGCCATTCTTGAGTGGCTCGGCCATGGCACCTGGCATCTGGCCTGGTGGCAAGTTATTTTGTTCACCCTGGCTCTGACCCACATGACGATGATCAGTGTCACGGTATTTTTACACCGGCACCAGGCGCACCGGGCTTTGGATTTGCACCCCGCAGTGGCGCATTTTTTTCGGCTCTGGCTCTGGCTGACTACGGGTCAAGTGACCAAAGAATGGGCCGCCATCCACCGCAAGCACCACGCCAAGTGCGAGCAAGCCGAGGATCCGCACAGCCCGCAGGTGTACGGCATTCGTAAAGTCTTGTTCCAAGGCGCAGAGTTGTACCGGGCCGAATCCAAAAATAAAGAAACTATGGCGCGCTACGGCCACGGCACGCCGGATGACTGGATGGAGCGCAATGTCTACACCCGCTTTTCCTGGCAAGGCGTGGGCTTGATGCTGGTGATCAACCTGACCCTGTTCGGCGCCCTGGGCCTGACGGTGTGGGCAGTACAAATGGCTTGGACGCCTATTACCGCAGCGGGCATCATCAACGGCGCTGCGCACTTCTGGGGCTATCGCAATTTCGAGTCGCCCGATGCCAGCACCAATATCTCTCCCTGGGGCATCATCATCGCCGGCGAGGAATTGCATAACAACCACCACACCTATCCCACCTCTGCCAAGCTCTCGGTCAAGCCCTATGAGTTTGATATCGGTTGGATGTACATCTCGATATTGCAGTTCGCAGGTCTAGCGCATGTGAAGAAAACACCGCCCAAAGCCGCCTATGGCGACGTGCGTCCGGTGGCTGACGAGAAGACCCTGGAAGCGCTAATTGCCAACCGCTATGAAATCATGGCCGGTTTTGCCAAGCAAATGCAGGCTACCGTGCGCCAGGAACTGGCGGCCATGAAAGCCCGCAGCGCGGATACGGCAGCCATCAAAGCGGCCAAATTGTGGGCGCACCGCGATGCCGAAAAAATCCCGGCAGCGGCGATCCCGCAACTGGCCTTGGCCCGCGCCGCCTCACCGGTACTGGACAAAATGGTCACCATGCGCGAGGAATTGCGCCAAATGTGGCTCAACACCGCCGTCTCCCGTGAGCAACTTACCTCCGACTTGGCCGCCTGGTGCCACCGGGCCGAAGACAGCGGTATTGCCACCCTGCGCGAGTTCTCCTTCAAGCTGCGTTCCACGCAACTGGCCTGATCGGGCTGTCGGGCGCTCTTGGCGCCTGGCCCGTCTGCGCTAGCTGAATATTGAATTCACTTTTGCTCCAACAAAAAGCCCGCGAAAGCGGGCTTTTTGTTGGGTACCGGTTTGAAGTGTTTACTTCAATTTGGTTTCTTTGTAGTCCACATGCTTGCGAGCTTTGGGATCAAATTTCTTGATCAGCATTTTCTCGGGCATGGTTTTCTTGTTTTTGCTGGTCGTATAAAAGTGACCGGTGCCCGCTGTGGATTCGAGCTTGATTTTTTCGCGTCCGCCTTTGCTTGCCATGGTGCTACTCCTTATGCCTGGCCGCGTGCGCGCAGGTCTGCGAGCACGGCGTCAATGCCGTTTTTGT
>CANFJQ010000058.1 GCA_947447615.1 Comamonadaceae bacterium | reverse complement strand
TAGCAGCATGGATTTGCCTTTTTGAAGTGCTCAGGCTGCATGGACAGACTCCCCTGGCGTGTGTTGGGTGGCGGCCATGTCTTGCAAGGCTTCTATGATTTTTTCCATACGCATAAAGCGCGAACCTTTAACCAGCACGCTGGCGCTGTGCGATAGGGCCTGCGCTACCGCCTGCGTCAAAGCGGCGGCGTCGGCGCAGTGCTGCGCCTGGCCACCGGCTTGGCGAAAGGCTTGTACGGTGGATTGGCTTAGGGTGCCGCTGGCTAATAAGTGTTCGATGCCCTGGCTTTTCGCGTAGCTGCCAGCCTGCGCGTGCAATTGCGGTCCCTGGTCGCCCACTTCGCCCATATCGCCTAGCACCAGCAGGCGCGGTGCGGGTAAATCGCGCAAGACGTCGATCGCAGCTTGCACCGAATCTGGGTTGGCGTTGTAGCTGTCATCGACCAGGCTGATGCTGCGCCCGCCCCAGACCAAACTCAGCGCACGCGAGCGGCCTTTGACCGGCACAAAAGCCTGCAAGCCGCGCTCGATGGCGGCAGGGCTGACACCAGCGGCTAGCGCGCCAGCGGCAGCGGCCCAGGAATTGCGTACGTTGTGGTGACCGGCAATCCCTAAGCGGTAGTGCAAAACTCCGTTGGCAGCGCCCTGGCGATAGCGTGCTTGCACCGCCCAGCCGCCGTCTTGCCAATGTGCTTGTTCGCCGTATACGCCGTCGGGTTCTTGCGCCGGTGCTGCGGCAAAGCCCAGCACCTTGTGCGCCTTGTTTTGCGCCATCCAGTGGCCGGTGTAAGTATCGTCCAGCCCAAACACGGCACATCCGTTTGCAGGCAATGCTTCTAGCACGGCGCCGTTTTCTGCGGCGACGGCATCGACGGTGTGCATAAATTCCAGGTGTTCGCGCTGCGCGTTGTTCACCAGGGCGACCGTGGGCTGGGCCATGGCAGCGAGTTGGGCAATTTCGCCGGGGTGGTTCATGCCCAGTTCCAGCACCGCAATACGGTGCGCGGCGCGCAGATGCAGCAGTGTTAAAGGCACGCCGATGGCATTGTTCAAATTGCCTTGGGTAGCCAGCGCCGCGCCATCTGGGGCATGTTGCTGCAAGATGGCGGCAATCATTTGCGTGACCGTGGTTTTGCCATTGCTGCCGGTCACTGCGATCAGCGGCAGCGTAAATTGTGCGCGCCAGGCTTGCGCCAGTTGGCCCAGGGCCCGCGTGCTGTCGGCCACTTCGATACGCGGCAGGCCTTGCGGATACTGGCTGGCGGGCAAGCCAATGTGGCAGAGCAGTGCACTTGCGCCGCGCTCTTGTGCTTGCTGCAAAAAGTCATTGGCGTCGTATTTGTCTCCCCGTAGGGCGACAAACAAATCGCCAGGCTCCAAGGTGCGGCTGTCGGTATGGACACGGGTGATGGCAGTGCCGGGCGCGCCATGCAGTGCGACCGGCTGGCCGCCGCTAGCTGCTTGCAGCCATTGCTGCACTTGTGCCAAAGTCATCAGCGGCGCGCTCATGCGGCCATCCTTTGTGCACGCAAGGCCAGTGCGATATCGGCATGGTCTGCATCGGAAAAAATGAATTTTTGTCCGGCCACTTCTTGCGCCGCTTCATGGCCTTTGCCTGCGATCAGCACCACGTCGCTAGCATCTGCTTGCGTCAGCGCCTGTGCAATCGCTTGCGCACGATCAGCCTGCACGTGGATATGCGGCTGGCCGCCCATACCGGCCAGGATGTGGGCAATGATGGTGGCAGGGTTTTCGGTGCGCGGGTTGTCGCTGGTCAGCACGATGTGGTCCGCTTTGCTGGCGGCGATGGCGCCCATCAGTGGACGCTTGGCGTTATCGCGGTCGCCGCCGCACCCAAACACGCACCACAGGGCGCCGCCGCGTTGCTGCGCCACGGGGCGCAGTGCGTCCAAGGTCTTTTGTAATGCGTCCGGCGTGTGGGCGTAGTCCACCACCGCCAGCGGTGCCTCATGCCCGCCTAGGCATTGCAAGCGGCCCGGCACGGGGGGCAAATTGCCACAGGCCTGCACCGCCGTACTGAGGTCTATGCCCAGCGCGCGCAGGCTGGCGATCACCCCCAGCAAATTCGATACGTTGTAGCCGCCGATGATGCGGGTGCGCAACAGGCAGCGTTGCGCGCCTTCCACCACGAAAAATTGCAGACCTTGTGCGTTGTGGGCGATGTCGCATGCCTGAAGTCGCGCCGGTAAATGCGTGGATACGGGCCACAAGTCGATTTCCGGGGCTTGTTCGGCTAGTTCAGCAGCCAACACCGCGCCTTGGTCGTCGTCGATATTGAGCACTGCCGCTTGCAAGCCAGGCCAGGCAAACAGGCGCCGTTTGGCTGCCCAATAGGCCAGCATGCTGCCGTGGTAGTCGAGGTGGTCCTGGGTGAAATTGGTGAACACCGCCAGCCGTATGCGCGTACCGTCCAAGCGACCTTCTTCTATGCCGATCGACGACGCTTCCAAGGCGCAAAAGTCCAAGCCCTTGTCCGCAAAAGTGCGCAAACTGTGTTGCAGCAACACGCCATCCGGTGTCGTCAGTCCGCTAGGGCTTAGGCCATTGAGGCTAGCCGCGTCGCTAGGCGCGATACCGATACCCAGGGTGCCTATCAGTGCGCACACGGGTTTGGGGCCCATGGCATTGAGCGCTTGGGACAGCCACCAGGCGCTGGAAGTTTTGCCATTGGTGCCGGTGATCGCCAGCACTTGCACGCTGCGCGAGGGGTGCGCATAAAACGCGGCGGCAATCTTCGCGCTCGCGTTTTTGAGGCCGACATAGGGCGCAACACGTGCATCCTCTAGGTTCGTCTGGGCTGCGTCTTGGGCATCGACCAGGCAGGCGGCAGCCCCGTCTTGAAGGGCTTGCGGTACAAATTGCCGCGCGTCAATCGACAGGCCGGGCATGGCAATAAAGCCATCGCCTGCGTGCAGCTTGCGGTGGTCGGTTTGTAACTGACCGGGCACCCGTTCACGCAGCCAGGCGGCTGCTTGCTCGGGGGTATGCAAGAGCGCCTGCATCAAAAGCTTTCCTCGACGGTCTTGGCCACGATTTGCGGGCGTATGCTGATGTCGGGCTGCACGCCCATCACGCGCAGGGTTTGCTGCACGGTTTCGCTAAATACCGGCGCGGCCACTTCACCGCCGTAGTATTTGCCCGCGCTGGGTTCGTCGAGCATGACGCCAACGATGATGCGCGGCTTGTCGATGGGCGCCATGCCGACAAACCAGCTGCGGTATTTGCGGTTGCCCTCGCTGCCGTAGCCTTTGCCGATTTGCTTGTAGGCGGTGCCCGATTTGCCGCCTACCGAATACCCGGCGGTTTGCGCTTTAGGCCCGGTGCCGCCGGGGCCTGCGGCCATTTGCAGCATCTTGCGTACTTTGGCGGCAGTGTCGGCAGAAAAAACCGGAATACCTACGGCCGGCTCATCGTTTTTTAGCAGGGTGGAGCGGATAATTTGACCGTCGTGCGAGAACACGGTGTAGGAGCGCACCATCTGGAACAAAGACGCCGACAAACCATAGCCATACGAGGCCGTGGCTTGCTCAATCGGGCGCCATGTTTTGTAGGGCCGCAACTTGCCCGGTACCGCGCCAGGAAATTCGATTTGCGGCTTCTGACCAAAGCCTGCGCCGGAAAAGGTTTCCCACATTTCGCTGGCGGGCATTTGCATGGCGATTTTGGTGGTGCCCACATTGCTGGATACCTGAATCACCTGTTCCACCGTCAAAGCACCATGCGGATGGGCATCGCGGATGGTGGCGCCGGTAATCGTCACCGAGCCGGGCGAGGTATCGATGATGGTGGAGGTCTTGACGCGTCCGCTTTCCAGCGCCAGGCCGATGGTGAAAGGCTTCATCACTGAGCCGGGTTCAAAGGTATCGGTCAACGCTCGGTTGCGCAATTGCGAGCCGTTCAGGTTCAGGCGCTTTTCCGGGTTGTAGCTAGGGTAATTGGCCAAGGCCAGCACCTCGCCGGTATTGGCATCGAGTACCACAATGCTGCCCGCTTGCGCCCGGTTGTTGACCACCGCATCGCGTAGCTTTTGGTAAGCAAAAAACTGCACTTTGGTGTCTATGCTCAGTTGCACGTCTTTGCCCGCCACCGGGGGCACGCTTTCGCCCACTTGCTCGACCGATTGGCCCAAGCGGTCTTTGATCACATGGCGTGAACCGGCGCGGCCTAGCAAGGTGCTGTTGTAGAGCAACTCAATGCCTTCTTGCCCGTTGTCCTCCACATTGGTAAAACCCACCACATGCGCGGCGGCTTCGCCTTCGGGGTATTGCCGTTTGAATTCGGTACGTTGGTAAATGCCTTTGAAACCGGCCTCGCTAATTTGCTTGGCTTTTTCTGGCTCCACATGGCGCTTGAGCCAGACAAAATTTTTGTCCTCGTCGGCCAGTTTTTTATTGAGCTCGGACAGCGGAAGTTCCAGCAACTTGGCCAGGTTGGCGCGTTGGGCATCATCGAGGTCTACGTCCTCGGGAATAGCCCAAATGCTGGGCGAGGGCACGCTGGACGCCAGGATCAGGCCATTGCGGTCCAGGATGCGGCCTCGGTTAGCCGGTAACTCCAGCGTGCGGCTATAGCGCACTTCGCCCTGGCGCTGGAAAAAATCGTTGTTAAACACCTGGATATAGGCGGCGCGCGCGCCCAATCCGACAAAGCCAAGTGCCAGTGCCGATACCACCAGCTTGCTGCGCCAGACCGGCGTGCGGCTGGTCAGCAAAGGGCTAGCGGTGTAACGGATGCTGCGGCTCATGGCTGCTGCTCCGAGTTGTGGGCTTGGCCCATGTACACCGTAATACCTGGCGTGACCTGGTGCATTTGCAATTTTTCGCGCGCCACGCGTTCCACGCGCGCGGGCGTGGCCTGGCTGCGTTTTTCCACTTCTAGGCGCTCAAATTCGGTTTTCAGGCGGCGGCCTTCGCGCTGCGCGCGTTCCAGCTCAGTAAAAACGCGGCGCGACTCGTACTGCACGCTGACCAAATACATCGCACTGCCCAGCGTGGCCACAATCAGCAAGAGGCTGATGCGGGTCATGCGGCCACTCCTTGCGCGGTGCCATTGCGTACCGCCACGCGCATGATGGCGCTGCGTGCGCGCGGATTGGCGGCCACTTCGGCTGTGCTGGGGCGAGTGCGGCCCAGGGCGCGCAGGCGCATGGCGCGGGGAGCGGCAAAGGGGCGACGCCTGTCGTACTCGTCCTTGGAATGGCGGGCGATAAATTGCTTGACGATGCGGTCTTCCAAAGAATGAAAGCTGATCACCACCAGGCGCCCGCCCGGCGCCAGTACGTCTAGGGCAGCTTCTAGGGCCTGTTCGAGCTCTTCCAGTTCGGCGTTAATGAAAATCCGAAAAGCCTGGAAGGTGCGCGTTGCAGGGTTCTGACCCGGCTCGCGGGTCTTGACTGTGTCAGCCACGAGTTGGGCAAGCTCGGTGGTCGTTTCAATCGGTCCGCGTTCCTGCCTGCGCGCGACAATCGCCTTTGCAATCGGGCCAGCAAACCGCTCTTCGCCATAGTCACGTATCACCTCCGTTATTTTTTCGACGCTGGCATCTGTGAGCCATTGCGCCACGCTTTGTCCGCACGTGGTGTCCATGCGCATATCCAAGGGGCCTTCGAAGCGGAAACTAAAGCCGCGTGCGGGTGTGTCAATTTGCGGTGAGCTCACACCCAGGTCCATCAAAATGCCGGCGACACTAGCGCCTTCGAGTTCAGCGATATGCGAGAAGCTTTGCTGGCGGATGGCAAAGCGTGTGTCGCTCAGGCTGGCCGCTTCTGCAAGCGCTTGCGGGTCGCGGTCAAAAGCCAACACGCGCCCGCGTGGCGACAAGCGCGTCAACAGCAAACGGGTATGGCCGCCGCGGCCAAAAGTGGCATCGACGTACAAGCCGTCTTGCGCCGGTGGGTTAGAAGGGTCTGCGGGGGTCAAAAGCGCGTCAACCGCTTCTGTAAGCAAAACAGTGGTGTGTTGCGCAAGCGCGTCCATGGGGCGCGCTCAGAAAGAAAAGTCTTTGAATACGTCGGGCATTTGCTCTTGCATTGCCTTGGCTTCCTGCGTTTCGTAAGCCACTTTGTCCCAAAGTTCAAAGTGGTTGCCCATACCCAGCAAGATAGTGTCTTTGGCGATGCCTGCGCTGGTGCGCAGTTCGGGCGAAATCAGGATGCGGCCGGTGCTATCCAACTCCACATCCATGGCATTGCCCAAAAAAATGCGTTTCCACCATTGCGCCGACATGGGCAGGGCGGAAATCCGGTCACGGAACAAGTCCCACTCAGGACGCGGGAACACCATCAGGCAGCCGTGCGGGTGTTTGGTGATCGTGAGCAGGCCTTGGGCGGTGGCGCTTAGCACGTCGCGGTGCCGCGTCGGCACGGACAGACGCCCTTTGCCGTCGAGCGTGAGCGAGGAAGCACCTTGAAACACCACAAAAACCTCTTATTCCAACTGAACGAGTGAAAGGCCGTATTTTTGGCACTTTCCTCCACTTATTTGCACTTATTTGCACTTTACCAGCAAATTCGTGTTTGGAACAGGGTTTGTTGAAGTTTTTTCCAATGAAATCAAAGACTTAGAACCCGATTTGCGTCTAAAAACCGCGTAAAAGATGTTCTAAATTAAGTACTTAGCAATTGCATTGCAAGTAACGGGTGAATAGTTTTTGGTGCGCTGCATTTTTTTGTTTGCGGCGGGACCGCAGCACGCGCAAGTCCAACGCTTGCTGGCAGCGATCAAAAGGATTTGCGCACTTGCGCAGCCTTTTCCATGTCCATGGTGCTCCAAAGCAGCGCCATCAAGGCCGAAGGGGTGTTCAGGCTGACTTCGTAATTGCGTATTTTGGCCCGTCCCAGCCATTGCAGCAGGGCCTTAGAAGCCGCTTGGTCTATGTGTCGCAGTGCGCTGCAGTCGATATCGATTTTTTGCAGCGTTTCGCTGCGGTCGAGCTCGGGCAGTTTCAGACCATTGGCGCCCTTGATATCCCCTAGCAACACCCAGGGGGATGCTTTGTCCGCCGGCGCAGACGTGTCCCAGCTGGGCGTCAGGCCATTCCACCAATGCACAAAGGCCAGGACGGTATCGTCAAAACCGTCCATATCGTCCAGCAAGCGGTAGGTGTCCAGCAGGCATAAGACCTGCCAATAACTGGCCGGGTCGCGCTCACTGTCTGGGTCCAGTCGGGACAGGAGCAAGGTTTGCACTGCCGTATATTTTCCCAGGGCAAATAAGGCGGCGATTTCCTGGGCAAACGGGTCTTTGCTCCAGTCTGCGGCTTGCGGCGCTGCCGGTGCCTCAGTGGGCACAGGGATGCTCGTGGGCAGTTGCAGCAACATGTTCAGAGGGCCGGTGTCTAGCAATTGGCTGATGGGCTTATTCCATAAGCTGTCCGATGACCAGGTGCTGGGCGCCAACTTGCTGGGTGAAGCTTCGGGTGGCGGCGCGCTCTTGGGCTTCGTTTGCGCAACGGGCGCAGACGGCGTCGGCGCAGCGGGCTTGGCGGCGGCCGGATTCCATAGCGATTCGAGGTGCGCGCCTATGCGCTCAATTTTTTCCAGTGTTTGGTTACTTGCAGGCCGGTCGCGCACGGCGCGTCCGCGTATGCCCGCGACGGTGTTCGGTGTGTTTTCACCCTCGCGCATGCGATCGCGCAGCATGGCAAATTCGCGTTTTCGCGCACTGCGCAGTTTGCTGGCAATGGCGCGTTTTTGCGAAACCGGATCCAGCGCTTTTGCCTTGCCGCCTGCGCCTGCGTTGGGGGTATCGCCGGGAGTCATGGCCTGAGCGCCTTGTAAGCGGCTTTAATCGCCGAACATTTTTTGTTTTAGCTCGCGGCGCTGTTGCGCTTCTAGCGACAAGGTGGCCGTGGGCCGGGCCAGTAGTCGTCCGATGCCGATGGCTTCACCAGTCTCATCGCAATAGCCGTAGTCACCGGCATCGATGCGGGAAATCGACTGTTCGATTTTTTTGAGCAATTTGCGTTCGCGGTCGCGGGTGCGCAATTCCAGGGCATGCTCTTCTTCGATGGTGGCCCGGTCGGTGGGGTCGGGCACCACCGAGGTGTCTTCGCGTAAATGCTCGGTGGTTTCGCCGGCATTGCTCAGGATGTCACGCTTGAGCACTACCAGCTTGAGCCGAAAGGCGGCCATTTGCACATCGTTCATGTACTCGGAATCGGGCATGGCCAGCAATTCGGCGTCGCTCAATTGGTCCACCGGCTTGGTTTTCCAGTTATTGGCCAGTTTGCTGTCTTTTTTCACCGGAGCGGGCACTACGGGCGCCACCGGCTCGGCTTCGTAGGCGTGGCCGAAGCTGGCTTTGGCTGCTGTGGAGGCCACCGATTGGGCCATGGATGGCACGGTTAACTGCGCCAAGCGGGACGAGGGCCTGCCTGATTTCACTGGCACCGCCGACGGGTCATTACTGACGGGCACCGCTACTTTGGCGGGCGTTGCGGCAACGGGGCTGGCGGCAAGCGCTGCTGCTTTGGCAGCGACCGGCGCTTTGGCCGCAGGTTTTGCCGCAATTGCGGGTGCTTTGGCTGCGGGCTTTGAGGGAGCGGCAGGTTTGGCTACGCTTTTGGCCTTGGATGCGTTGGCGCTAACGGGCGGCGTTTTCTTGGCGGCGGGTGCTGCGGCTTTGGCGGCAGGGGCGGGCGTAGTTTTTTTAGCGGGAGTAGTCACAGTTTTCTTTGGGGCTGGCGCACTGGCTTTGGCCGGTGTTTTGGAGAGGGCTTTGATCGGTGCCGCAGGTTTTTTGGCGGGTGCGACGGGCACCTTGGCAGCTTTGGCCGGACTGGATTTAGCCGCAGGCACGGATTTGGATGCCGCGCCGGGCTTGGCTTTCTTGGTGCTGGTGGCGTTCAATTCGTGTCTCCTAATAGAAACCCAAGGGGCCCGATGGCGGGTAGTTCAGGAATTCTCCCGTCTTGCCGGGCTGCCCCCTTGATCGGCGCGCGAGTGTACAGGCAAGTCAATGCCGCCTTTCTTACACCCGAAAACAGGCGGTCAAGGGCTTGCTACCAGGGACTGCTCCATGCCTTGTAACAAGATGTCTTTGGGCAAATCGATGCCGATAAACACCAGTTTGCTGGATTTGACTTCGTTCGCACCCCATTTGGGGCCCAAATCGCTGCCCATGAGCTGGTGCACCCCCTGGAAGATCACTTTACGCTCACTGCCTTGCATATACAAGACACCTTTGTAGCGCAACATGCGCGGCCCGTAAATATTGACGATAGCGCCCAAAAAGTCTTCCAGTTTGCCCGGGTCAAAAGGCCGCTCGGATTTGAAGACAAAGCTTTTGACATCGTCATCGATATGGTGGTGGTGGCCATGCTGGGCCTCGTGGGCGTGCGAGGGATGGTCGCAATCGGGTCCATGGGCATGGTCGTGTCCGTGCGCATGGTCATGGTCATGGTGCGCATGGTCGTGCGCGTGCTCACCCGCGCTGAGGAATTCCGGGTCAATGTCCAGGGTGGCGTTGAGGTTAAAACCGTGCAAATCCAGCACGTTTTTGATGTCCATCTCGCCAAAGTGCGCAATATGCCGGGGTGCGCGCGGGTTCATATGTTGCAGGCGGTGGCTTAAGGCGTCCAGGGCGTCGGCGCTGACCAGGTCGGACTTGCTGATGAAAATCTGGTCTGCGAATCCGACCTGGCGGCGTGCTTCCTGGCGCTCATTGAGCTGCTCGGGCGCGTGTTTAGCGTCTACCAGGGTCAGGATGGCGTCCAGCAAGTAGGACTCGGCCACCTCATCGTCCATAAAAAAGGTTTGCGCCACCGGGCCGGGGTCGGCCAGGCCGGTGGTTTCGATGACCACGCGGTCAAAGTCCAGTTCGCCTTTGCGCTTTTTCTCGGCCAGGTCTTGCAAAGTAGTGCGCAGGTCTTCACGGATGGTGCAGCAGACGCAGCCATTGCTCATTTGGATGATTTGTTCCTGGGTGTCGCTGACCAGAATATCGCTGTCGATGTTTTCTTCACCGAATTCGTTTTCAATGACGGCGATTTTTTGACCGTGCGCCTCGGTCAGTATGCGTTTGAGCAAAGTGGTTTTGCCCGATCCTAAAAAGCCAGTGAGTATGGTGGCGGGAATCAGTGACATGGCGTATCCAAGCGTTTCGGGTGAGAGGCGCATTTTGCAGCAAGCGCTGCGCAGCAGTCCTAGCGCTCTTCAACGCGCCCGTCGGCATGCAGGGCGAAGCGCCCTTTGTCGCGGGGGTGCACCGGGTCGCTGCGGCTCCAGGGCCAGCCGCCAAATTCGGTGCGGCGGTAGTCGGCAAAGGCTTGGTGGATTTCGGCCTGGGTATTCATCACAAAAGGCCCGTACTGCGCCACCGGCTCGCCGATAGGGCGGCCCTGCAAAACCAGTAATTGCGCCTCGTCGGTGCCCGCTTGTAGCGCGATCGCGTCTTGCGCCTGCACTTCCACCACCGATTGCGGGGGGATGGTTTGCCCGTTAATTGTCAGGCCCTGGCCCCTAAAGAAGTAGAGACGGCGGCGCGTTTGCGCATGGCTTGCGCCTGGCATCTGCCACTGCGCCCCGGCTTGCATGCGGAGGGTCCAAATGGCCACGTCGGAGTCGGGCTCTGCGGCCCAGGAGTCTGGCGGTGGCGGGGCGCCGCGCGCCTGCTCCAATCTACCAGCCACCACTTGTACCGAGGTTTTGCGCTGTTGTGCATCGGCAAATTCAAGCATGGGAACACCGTCGGCCCACAGCATGGTGAAGTGCGGTTCGGCCATTTTTTTACGCGCCGGCAGATTCAGCCAAATTTGGAATAACTCGGCCGGGTTGGCGACCTCGGATTGGCGCAGTGGGAACATTTCGCAGTGCACGATGCCTTTACCCGCGGTCAACCATTGCACATCGCCCGGGCCAAAGCGGGCGGTGGCGCCCAGCGAGTCCGAATGGTCGATAAAGCCCTGGCGCACGATGGTGACGGTTTCAAAACCCCGGTGCGGATGGGCCGGAAAGCCGGGCACCGTGCTGCCGTGGTACATGCGCCAACCGTCTTTGCCTTCAAAGTCCTGGCCCATATTGCGTCCGCCCAAGTCAGCGTCCGGGCCCATGTCCGCATTGCCACGCGGGTAGGCGTCGTCGTGGTGAACGCAAAACAAAAACGGGTCTATGGTTTGCCAGGGAAAACCCAAAGGCGCGATGGCGAGAATGCTGTGGTTCGGCATAGATAGAGCTTCAGTGGCGCTGGACTGGTTCAACAGTCAGAAGCGCGCAGTTTAGTGGGCGGGCTGCGCGGCGACAGCAAACCGGCTGCGACAGATCGTTCACCTGGTCGATTGCAATGGGCTAGGCGTCCTGAGCAAAATGCTTGGCCGCAAGCCGGGTGTGGATGTAGGCCTGATCGCTAAGATGCGTCTATGTTTTTTTCTTCCCGCTTGTTGCGCGCTTGTGTCGCGCTGGCCATCGCCGGTTTGCTCGGTTTGGCCGATGCGGCGCGGCGCGCAGACCTTGGGCCTGCGCTGGCGCATCTGAGTGCGCAAATTCAAGTAAACGGTTCCGCCCCGAGTTTGGGCGATGTCGCGCTTACCAGCGGACATTGGGAGCGCGTAGGGCAGGGCCATATCCCCATGCCACCCGGCGTACCGGCGGCGCATGCCAGTGCACTGGTCGCTCTGCCTGCCGCGCATCCATCGGCACTGCTGGCTTTCTGGTTTGCCGGAGACCGCGAGAGCGCACCAAATGTTCAGATTGCGATGTCTTCCCTGGACCGCGCTACGGGTAGTTGGTCCCCCGCCCGGATGGTGGTGGACCGCTGGGAGGTGGCGCAGCAACTGGGTTTTGGCATCCGCCGCCTGGGCAATCCGGTAGCCTGGGTGGATGGCCAGGGTCAGGTGCATTTGTTTGTGGTGGCTACGGGTTTAGGCGGTTGGGCGGCCGGCCGGGTGCTGCATTTGCAACAGGCTGCGCCCACGGCGCAGACGCCCTGGGCCTGGAAGGCCACGGCGGTGTTGCCCCTGTCCTGGCTCTGGAATACCAGTTATCTGGTGCGCACCGCACCTTTGCCGCTGGCCGAGGGCGGTATGGTCTTGCCGGTTTATTTTGAGTTGGCGCGCAAATACCCGGTGGCATTACGCTTGGATGCCATGGGCGCGTTGCTTAGTATGGTGCCGATTTCGACCCAAGGCCAGAGGCTTCAACCGGCTTTGCTGGCAACGGGCCAGCGCGATTGGCTCGCTTTTATGCGCGATGGCGGGCCAGAGGGCCGCATTCGCATGGCCCGTAGCGCCGACGCCGGCGCACATTGGTCGGATGCAGGCGATTTGCCGCTGGACAATCCCAATGCCAGCGTCGCCACCCTGACGGCAGGCGATCAACATTTGTTGGTGTACAACCCCCGAAAAATCGGGCGCAACGAATTACGTATGGCGTCCTCGGCAGATGGGCGCCTGTGGAGCACCGTGCTGGATTTGGAAAGCGGGCCGCCCGGGCATGAATACTCGTACCCGGCCATGGCCATGGCCGATGGTCAGCTCTGGGTGAGCTATACCGACCAGCGCCAATCGATTGCCTGGCAGCGATTTAGCTGGGTGGGTGCTTCGCCAACGGCGCCGGGTAAAGGAAGCCCATGAGCCTGCTTGACAGTTTCTTATGGCTGCGCCTGGTGCAAGACGCCGCGCCACTGTTGCCGCAGCCCGGCTATTTGCCAGTGCTGAGGCAAGCGGGCTGGGCACTGGTGCTGGCTGCTTTGCTGGGCGCTGGCGCACTGTTATTCAATACGCGCCGCTTACGCGACGCTGGGGGCCTGCTGGCCTGGACTATGGCGCTATGGGCCTGTATCCCCGGCACCTGGGGATTGAGCTATTGGTTGGGCCTAGCCTTTCAGACGCCCAGTTTGATGGCCATGGCTTTGTCATTGCATTACCTCTGGCAGCGACTGGCGCAACGCAAATGGCCGCACACGGTACAAGCATCCAGCCTTATAAGTTCCACGCAGCGCAGCCCTTGGCTATACCGTTACGCTGTGCTGGGCGTGGTGCTGGGTTGCTTGCTGCTGCTCGACACTTTTGCTTATCTTCCGGTGTCTCTTTACGCTTGGGGTTTTTCGCCGCTGGCTTACGCGCTCTGCCTGTTATTGGCGCTGGCGCCCTGGGTGCTGGGGGCGCGCTGGTCGCAAACTGCCCCATCGCCCGCCCTGCTTTTTGTGTTGGCCGTGTTTGGGCTCACGCGCTGGCCTACCGGCAATGTCTGGGACGCGGTGCTAGACCCTTGGCTTTTTGTCGGGCTGCACATCTACCTTGTGGCCCGCTACCGGGCGCATCGCCGCGAGTGATTTCGGCTCAGGGTGTGCTGACGATTAAAAGCTCTCTGCCAAACAACCATTCCTGTGGCTGCCACAGATTGGACAGCGTCACTTCCCCGGACCGGTGGCGGCTTTTGACATGCCAGCGCTGCGCCAGCACTTCGCAGCGCGGCGCGCATGTAACTTGCGTTTGCGTCGCGTCGTTGTCCAACCACACTACGGCATCAAAACGTTCTAGCAAATAGTCCAAGCGCTCTGCGGGCGGTAAATCCGGGCGCAGGGTTGCGGTGTTGCGGCGTTCGGCGTCGTAGGGAACCAGGGTGCTGCCTGGCAGCAGGAAGTTAAAGCGCTCGTACTGCGCGTTAAATCCATTGGGCACTGCAACACGCAGGCCTTGCATGCGTGCCGCAATGGCCGGGCTGTAGCCTGCTTGCGCGTCGGAAAGCGGTGCCGTCATGGCGCTGAAACAGGCGTAGAGCGCCAGCGTGGCGGCCAGCGTGCTGTCACGCGTCCAGCGCCTGTGCAGTAAGCCTCCAAGGCTGGCACCCAGACCGAGTGCTGCACAGGTCAGCGTGACGGCCATATCGAAACCTGTGCCTATGCCCATACCGTGCATCACCCAGGCAAAGCGTGCCAGTAAGGTCAAGGCCACCGCGCTGATAACTAAAACGGCAGCAAACCAGCCGCGCGCCAGACGCTCCCAGTACAGGGCCAGCACAATGGCAAAGGCCGGCATGGCCGGAATCACATAGCGCGCCGAGCGTTGGCTGGGAATGCTAAAAACCAGCAGCCACACCAGCAGCCATATCAAAAGCGTGGCTTGTGGTGTACCGGCCCAGGCCCGCCAATGGCCACGCCAGGCGGCGCGCAGCCCGTACCAGCACAGGCCCAGCGCCACCGGCAGTAACAAGCCCGCGTTTTCCGGGTAGGCCAGGGCTTGTTGCCAGACAGGGTAGTCACCGTTCCAGGCGGCTTGCCAATAGCCACCAGCCTGCAGCTTGCCGGCGTTTTCGCCGACCACAAATTCTTGCCACACCGCTTGCGGATCGGGGTCCAGCGCAAACCAAAGCGCAAAAACACCCAATGCAAGCGCGGCGCTGGCGCCCACTCCCCCAGCCGTGCGTAAAAAGGTATGCCACCGGGGAGGCCCTTGGCTCAGCCACAGCGCGCAGCCCAGCGTGGCCGCTGCCGGTGCGAGCAGAGCGAAGGATTTGTACAACAGTCCGAGTCCCATCGCCAGGCCCGCCAGCAGGTAAATAGCGGGTGACCACCTGCCCGCCAAGGCATGCGGCTCGGCGACTGCCCGTGCGCTGGCGGGCGCGGCACTTTGCTGCCACAGCAAGTACCACAAGGGCAATGCCAGCCAAAAAGTTTCGGGCGCACTGGTAAGGTACACCCGGCTATACCGGTAGGTGGAAAAAAAGGCCAAAAAGACGATCGCTGCCAGCAGCGCAGTACGCCATTGGCCACTGATGCGCAGTGCTACCCAGCCTAATAGCGTAGTCGTGAGCAGGGTATAGGCGACGCTCGGCCAGCGCAGCGAAAACAAGCTCCCTTGCGCGCTCCAGTCGCCGCTGGCCATTGCCTGCCAAAACAGCAGAGGCGGCTTGGTGTTGCGCATGTTGTCCAGGTCGGACACCAGTGGCAACCAGTGCCCGGAGGCTGCAGTCAGGCGGGCGATATGGATATAGACCATTTCGTCGCCATTGGTGGGCGCATACGGGCTGCCCAGCCCGAAAAAATACAGGCCTACCGCGCAGACCAGCAAGGCCCACCAGGGCCAGAGGGCACGGTCGGTAGCCGATGGGCGGAGCTGCGGGTTGGGCACCATGCGTGGCACTTTAGCGCTTGCGAAAAGTCCAGCGGTCGTTGGCTAAAAAATTACTCACGCTGGCCACCACGATGGCGATGACATTGGCCAGCATGTAATGCATGCTATGCGCCAGCCACAGGGTCAGCACGTACTGCAAACCAATGCCAAACCAGGATGCCAGCGCGTACTTGGCTAACTGCGCTCCCAGACTCGATGGGGGTGGGGCTTCGATACCCGCGTCCAGGGGCGCGTGCGCCACGCGATCCGCCCAGGTCCACAGCCGGTTCCAAGTGAAGTTGTTGACGGTAGCCACGGCAATCGCCAGTGCTAGCGAGGCATAAGGCTTACCCTGTGCGCCCTCCAGGCTTTGAAATAGGTACTCGTGGCCCAGGTAGAGCACCACAATATTGACCACCGTACCGCTGGCCCCAACCATGCCGAACTTGATATACCGGATACCCAGCAGCCAGCGCAGCAGCGCCAACAGGCGTTCACGCCAGACAGGTGCTGCGTTCATGCGCCGGGCGCCGCTACCTGCGCACTGGGCTGCGTTTGCAAAAAGGCCAAGGCTTGGTCTAGCACCGGGTCGGGCGCAATGCGTTTAAGGCACTGGTTGTCGCCATCGCAAAACGTCAGGCGGTGGTTGTAGGCACTCAGGCACGGTGAGCAGGCAATGCCCGATTCCAGCACCATATTTCGCTTACCCAGCGGGCCATAGAGCTTGCCGGTTTCGGGCCCGAAAAATACCATGGTTTGGATGGGCGTTAAGGTTGCGAAATGGCCGGGGCCGCCGTCATTGGTAATCAGCAAATCGGCCGCGTAAAACAACATCAACAACTCGCGGATGCTGCGGGTGTAGCCCGTGAGGTCAACGCATAAATCGCTGCCGACCAAGGTCTGTAGGTGGCTGGCCAAAGCGGCATCGTCTTTTAGGCCTATCAGCCCTACAGCGTAGCCTCGTTGGCACAAACCCTGGGCTACGCGTGCATAGTGTTCTTTGGGCCAGGCACGTTCGGGCAAGATGCCGCCGCCGGCGTACAAAAGTACCAGGCGTTTCGCTTGCGTACTTGGATGGTCTTGCACCAGTTTTTCCTGGTACGAAGCAAGTTCGGCCGGCGTGAAGGGCACGTACAAGTCACTATCTTGCGGTACCAAGCGGATGGGCGCCGCCTTGTTACGCGGCATGCTGTCGGCTTGGAGGGCGTCGACCAGCGATAAAAATTGCAAGCTGATGTGCTGGTAGGGGTTATAGGGAATGGCGTGCGTGATAAAGCTACCCCGGTACAGGCCTTCTTGGGTGTGCGGCGTAAAGCCGCCGCGCACCGGCGCGCCGCAGGCGAAGGACAACAAAGCGCTGACGCGGGAAAACAATTCGCAATCGATCACCGCGTCCATACCCAAGCCGCGCAACTTGGCACTGACCCGTAATATGTCGCCCACCAAAGTCAGGCCGCTGCTGTCGTCAATCGAGTGCATATGCGCTGCGTCGGTGAGCGACAACAAGCGCGTAACTTCCTGGTTTTTTTTTAGTTGCAGGATGTGGATGGCCGCTTGCGGGTAGCGCTGGCGCAGCGCGGCAAACATGGGCCCAGCCAACACAATGCTACCCATCTCAGACAGCAAAATGACCAGAATATGGCGCGCATCCTGCGGCATCACCGCAGGCTGGCGCCAAAAGCTGGCCAGCCGCACCCAGCCCGACACCACGCCACACAAGACCTGGCCCAGCCAGCGGTCTATGAGGCGTTGTGTCTGCAGCTTCATGCGTTTATCGTTTTACAAGCCTGCCGCTGCACGCAGCCCCGCTACCTTGTGCCTTCGGCTCAAAGCCGCGGTTTGCTAGCGCAAACGCAGGTCTCATAGACCTGCCGCTGCACGCAGCCCCGCTACCTTGTGCCTTCGGCTCAAAGCCGCGGTTTGCTAGCGCAAACGCAGGTCTCATAGACCTGCCGCTGCACGCAGCGCTGCGGCTTTGTCAGTGCGTTCCCAGGTGAATTCGGGTTCTTCGCGGCCGAAGTGGCCGTAGGACGCGGTTTTTTCATAAATGGGGCGCAGCAGGTCCAGCATCTGGATGATGCCTTTGGGCCGCAGGTCAAAGTGTTCGCTCACCAGCGCGGCGATCTTTTCATCCGAAATCACGCCGGTGCCTTCGGTATACACCGTAACGTTCATGGGCTTGGCCACACCGATGGCGTAGGCCACCTGGATCTGGCATTGCGTGGCCAAACCAGCGGCCACAATATTTTTTGCCACATAGCGCGCGGCGTAAGCAGCCGAGCGGTCCACTTTGGTGGGATCTTTGCCGGAGAAAGCGCCGCCGCCGTGGGGGCAGGCACCGCC
>CANFJQ010000057.1 GCA_947447615.1 Comamonadaceae bacterium | reverse complement strand
CTTGGCACTGGGCCTGTCGCGCACCACGGTCAGCATCGTCTTGCAATCTTTGTCCGACCAGGGCTTGATCGAAGGCCGTCCGCGCAGCGGCTATTACGCTTTGACCGGCCCGCTCAACCCACAAGCGCCACGCCGCCCCCAAGCCGATGCGCCAGACCAGGCGGCGCAGTGGGGCGCGCGCCTCAAGCAACACCCCGCCGCGCAGCGCAATATTCGCAAACCGGCCAATTGGCAGCAGCAGCCTTACCCCTTCATTTACGGCCAGTGGGACGAGGGCTTGTTCCCTTTTCGCCATTGGCGCAGCTGCGTACTCGAATCATTACAAGCCCAGTCGGTGCGCCGCTGGGCGCCGGACCACTTGGACCGCGACGAGGCTTCGCTGCTGGCCCAGGTGCACAGCCGCCTGCTACCGGCGCGTGGTATCTGGGTGGAGCGGGACGAAATTTTGATTACTAACGGCGCGCAGCAAGCCACCTATTTGCTGGCGCAGTTGCTGATGGACCGCAACACCCGAGTGGGCATCGAAGACCCTGGCTACCCCGATGCGCGCAATGTGTTTTCGCTGCAAACCCGCCATGTGCTGCCGCTGCCGGTCGATGCCGATGGCCTGGTTATCAGCCCCGCGCTCAAGCGCTGCGACTATGTCTATCTCACGCCCAGCCACCAGTGCCCGACGACAGTGACCATGTCGCTAGCGCGGCGGCAGGCCTTGCTCGATGCGGCGCAGCAACACGACATCATGCTGCTCGAAGACGACCATGAAAGCGAGCTCAATTTCGCCGGGCGCCCCACCCCGGCGCTCAAAAGCCTGGACACTGCGGGGCGCGTTTTGTATTTGGGCAGTTTGTCCAAAACGCTGGCGCATGGTTTGCGCCTGGGCTATCTGGTGGCGCCCGCACCGGTAGTGCGCGAGTTGCGCGCCATGCGCCGTTTGATGATGCGCCATGTTGCCACCAACAACCAGCAAGCGGCAGCCAGCTTTATCGCCCATGGTTTTCACGAAGCCTATGTGCGCCGCCTGAACCTGGCCTACCGCGAACGCGCGCGCGTGCTGACGGCAGCGCTGGCACAGCATGCGCCGCAATTGCAAACCAGCGCGGCACGTGGCGGCTCGGCGCTATGGGTGCAAGGCCCGCAGGGGCTCGACACCAGCGCACTGGCCGAACGGCTGCTTTCGCAAGGCGTGGTCGTCGAACCCGGCTCGGTGTTCCACGCCAATCCGCCTGCCGCGTGTAATGCCATGCGGATTGGCTATTCTTCGATTGCGGTGGACCGGATTGACGAAGGGGTGCGCATCATTGCGCGGGAGCTACTGGCTGCGCGCAGCCGCTAAGTGCTTACGCAAACGCCACATTACAAAGCCTTGCAGGCATCCTGCAAAAACCGCAAATCGTCACCCTGCAAGTGCGGGCTCAGGCGTTCCAGCACCGTGGCATGGTAGCTGTTGAGGTAGGCAGTCTCCTCAGCGCCTAGCAAGTCTTTGCGCACCACCCGCGTATCAATGGGGCACAGGGTCAAGGCTTCAAAGCGGTAAAACTTGCCGTGCTCGGTGGCCGCATGGTATTGGCACAAAAGAATGTTTTCAATGCGTATGCCGTAACGGCCGGGCAGGTACACGCCGGGCTCGTTGGTGACCACCATGCCGGGCAGGATGGCCTGGTCGATCATGCCAGTGCTTATGCTATGCGGGCCTTCGTGCACATTGTTGAAATAGCCCACGCCGTGGCCGGTGCCGCAGGCGTAGTTCACGCCTTCGTTCCACAGCGCCTGGCGCGCCAACACGTCCAGTTGCAGGCCACGCGTGCCGTGCAGAAAAATCGCGGCGGACAAGCGCAGCATGCCTTTAAGCACCAGGGTGAAATGCCGCGCCTGGCCCTCGCTCACCGGGCCGCATACAAAGGTGCGGGTGATGTCGGTGGTGCCGTCGTCGTACTGCCCGCCCGAGTCCAGCAGAAAAAATCCTTCGGGCTTGACCGGTGTGTCCACGCCGTCTTTGAGGCCGTAATGCATCATGGCCGCATTGGGGCCGTAAGCGGGTATCGAGGTGAAACTCAGGCCGCGAAATAAATCGAGCTTGGCACGCTCGCCGTCGATGCGGTCAGCGACGATGCGCTCTGTCAGTTGCCCGCTGCCCACGCTGTCATAAAACCAGCGCAAAAAGCGCATCATCGCTACGCCGTCGCGCACAAAGCAGTTTTTCCAGTGGCTGATTTCGCTGGTGTTTTTGATTGCTTTGAGCAGCACCGAAGGCGCGCGCTTTTCTACCAGTGTGCAGCCCTGCGCGCGCAAGGTGGCAAAGGTAAGCATATTGCTTTGCGCCGGGTCCACCAGCACAGGCTGTCCGGCCAAGGTGCTCAGTGCGGAAAAGAAGCTGTCGTAGTCTTGCAGCGCAATGCCTTGCGCTGCCATGTCTGCGCGCAAGCTATCGCTAAAACGCACCGAGTGGGCGTAAAGCACAGCCCTTTCCTCAGTGACCACCAAGTAGGCGTGGAAGTAGGGCGAGGTGGGCACGTCGCTACCGCGTAGATTGAGCAAGTAGCCGATATCGTCCAGCGCATTGAGCACATGCGCCTGCGCCCCGACCTTGCGCATCTCGGCGCGCACTTTGGATATCTTTTGCGCCGCGCTCTCGCCCGCATATTCCAGCGCATGGGCAAACACCGGCTCCATAGGAAAGTGGGGCCGGTCAATCCAGACCGCATCGACCAAATCGTGTTCGGTAACCAGGCTGACGTTTTTCGATTGGAGTGTTCCTTGGATATCGGCCATGGCTTTGACCATCATGGTGGCGCCGTAAAACCCGAGTCGCGCGCCCGGTGTCAAGGTCTCGGCCAGCCACTGGTTCCAGGGCAGCACATCGGGCTTGCCCAAATATACGATTTGAATATCCGTACCCGCCAATTCCTGTTCCGCCTGCAACCAGTAACGCCCATCGGCCCAAATGTAGGCGCTGTCTTTGAGCACCACCATGGTCGATACCGAGGCGGTGAAACCCGACATGTATTGCCGCACTTTCCAGCGCAGCGGCATGTACTCCGAGTTGTGCGGGTCGGAGGAGGGCAGCACCCAGGCGTCGAGCTGGTGTTTTTCCATTTCGGCGCGCAGGGCTGCAAGGCGTTGGGCAATAAGCGTCATAGGGGTGGGTTGTAAAAAACGTTGCTAGGTGGATGGTGGTCGTGCCGCGCCATTACCGAAGTTCAAACTTTGTGGGGCAGGCTAAAAAACTGCATGGTCGCCGCGTTCTAGCGAAGCGCCATCGCGCACCAGTGTCGCATAGCAGTCCCACAGCGTGTGCCTGCCGGTGGACGGCGTAGTATCGGCATCGTAGCGACCTGCCTGCGCGTCCCACACCAGCATGGACTCGGTAGCGTAGTAGCGACCTATGCGCGCGAATTCGGCCTTGTCTGCCAGCGGCCGGATGACGCGGCCCAGCAGCGACATAACGCTGATGATGGCATCCATCATCTTCACCGGTACATGGGTGTAGCGCGGCGGCTTGCCCAGCAACTCGAATAGCTTTTCGCCCTGTTGCAGCGGCGTAATGGCTGGTCCCGGCCCGCCGATGGGCAGTATGCGGTTGTTGCAACTAGGGTCGACAAGGCAACGCGCCAGGTAGTCGCCCAAGTCTTCGTCGCTGATCGGCTTGCAGGCGGTCAATTGCCCATCGCCAAACAATAAAAACGGTTTGCCTTTGCGCAAGCGCTCTATTTGCCCACACAGCGATTTGAAAAACGCGGTGGGCCGCACGATGGAATAGCGCATGCCCGATTGCATCAAGGCTTCTTCAAAAGCCAGCTTGGCGCGTTGAAACGCGAGCAAGGGCTTTTGCACGCAGATGGCCGAGAGCAATACAAAGTGCTGCACACCGGCCTCTTGCGCCGCGTGCAGCGCATGCACATGGGCCTGGTGGTCTATGGCCCAGGCGTCTTTAGCGCTGCCGGTGCGCGAGGCCAGGCAAGACACCAGCGCATCAAAGTGCTCGCCTGCAAAGCCGTCGCGGCGCAGGGATTGCGGGTCGGTGGCATCGCCGGTGCGTAGCAAGGCACCGGGTAAGCGCCCTGGCCAGTCCTTCGCTGGCTGTTTGCCGCTTACCCCGCCATGCGCCCTGATCAGGCAAACCACTTCATGGCCCTGACGCAGCAAGGCGCGCACCGTGGCCTGGCCTATGGTGCCGGTGGCGCCCAGCACCAAAACGCGTTGCCTATTGGGCGGGTTCAAGGTATGCGGTCTTTCAAGGGCAAGTATCGGGGCCGTTATAGGGCGGTGTTCAGTTCGCCCGCGCCACCCACACCGTGGCGCCCTGCGCGCCGTAGCGCTCGGCATGCGGCACATCACGCGCCAGCCGGAAAGCTTCGCCGGCCGCGAGATGGCGGGTGCTTCCATCCACCGTCAACCAAAACTCGCCGCGCACCACGTGCGCGCGCACGGCAAATGCGTGGGTATGCGTGTCGATTTCCAAATCAGGCGCCCATTCGCGCACCACAATTTCGTCAAAGCCTTCGTCCATCGCTTGGGCGGTAAAGCTTTCGAGGGTCGGTTCCATGGGGCATTCTCCTTGCAGTGGCCCGGATGCTAGCTGCACCCGCGACCTTTGTCGCGGGCCGCCTGCATTGTCATGGCACCAATGTCAGAAATAGAAAGCTGGCAAACAAGACCAGGTGGATAGCGCCTTGCATCACATTGGTCCGGCCCGAGCCCAGGGTGATGCTGCCCACCAGAAAGGTCAGCGCCAGCAGCGCCACGTCCTTGGTCTCCAGGCCCAGCGTCAAGGGCAAGTGCAGCACTACGCAGGCCAGCACCACCAGGGGAATGGTCAGCCCGATACTGGCCAGGGCCGAGCCTATGGCCAGGTTCATGCTGGTTTGCAGCCGGTCGGCGCGCGCAGCGCGGATGGCCGCCCAGGTCTCGGGCAGCAACACAATCAGCGCGATGACGATACCTACCACGGGCGCTGGAGCCCGGTAGGCTTTGACCACGGCTTCAATCGCCGGTGAGAGCAACTTGGCAAAGCCGACCACACAGGCCAGGGACACCAGTAAAAGAAAAAAACTGATGCGCGCTTTCGATACGCCCGGCGGCTGCGCGTGGACGGTTTCGTCCGCTGCGCTTTCCATGGGTAAAAAATAGTCGCGGTGGCGTATGGTTTGGATAAACACAAATACCAACCATAGCGCCAGCGAGGACAGCGCCACAAAAATCAATTGCGCATCGGTATACGTGCCTTCGGCGGAACTGGTGGTGTACAGCGGCATGACCAGCACCATCACCGACAGCGTCGCCAGCGCAGCAAAGCCCGAGCCGGTGCCCTCGATGCGGAACAACTGCTCCTTGTGGTGCAAACCGCCCAGCAACAGGCAAATACCAACGACGCCATTGCAGGCAATCATCACCGCCGAATAAATCGTGTCGCGCGGCAGCGTGGCGCTGGCCTTGTTACTGGCCAGCATCATGGATAGCACTAGCGCGGTTTCAATCACCGTGACGGCCAGCGCGAGCACCAAAGTACCATAGGGCTCGCCCAGCCGGTGGGCAATGACTTCGGCATGGTGTACCGAGGCAATCACTGCCAGCAACAAGGCCAGCACCAGCCACAGGGCTTGCAGGCCCGGCAGCGCCGCCCCCATCACGCCATACAAAGCCACTGCACTTGCAATGGGCACGACGATAGGCCAGCGATTCCACATATTCGTGTAGTTCATACAGTGATTGTGCCTCGCATAAGGCAGGCCGCATGGCCCGCAGTCCTTTTATGTGGGCCTGCGGCCTGCTACTTATGGCTTTTGCGGTGGCCTGGGACTAAAAAAGTGCGGCCTGCTGGCTGGCGGGCTGTTCAAGCACAATCGCCCGGTGCACGGATGCCTTGGTGCGCGCAATGCCATCAATTCCTCGCTCCACCCTAAAACGCGCCCAGCGCACTCGCCAGCATGACGTCCAGCTCTGTTTCCCCTTCCGCATGGGCCGCCAACGTCGTGTGCATGCTGTCTATGCTGGTGTGGGCCATGGGCTTGCCGGCGGCCAGTTTGTTGCTGGGCACGGTGCCGCCTTTGCCTTTGACTGCCGCGCGCATGGTCATGGCGGCAGTCTGCCTGCTGCCTTTGTGGTGGCTGCTAGAAGGCGCTGACGCGCTGCGCAAAGCGCCCTGGTGGCAGGGGATCCGTGTGGGCGGCTCCACCATCGGGCTCGGCGCTTTTTTGCTGGTCGTAGGCCAGGGCATGACCGATGCCGTCACGGTGGCGATTATTTCGGCCTCCATGCCGGTGGTGGGCATTGCTATTGAAGTGCTGCTTGATGGCCGCAAGCTCAGCCGGGGTTTGGTGGTTGGCGTGGCGCTTAGCCTACTGGGCGGTGTGATGGCGCTCGATGGCGGCAATCAGCAATTAGCGCTGGGGATGGGCGCCCTGATGAGTTTTGCCTCGGTGTTGGTCTATACGATGGGTTCGCGGATGACGGTCACGTCTTTTCCCGACTTGAGTCCCTTGGGCCGCACTACGGTGACCTTGGCCGGCGCGGCGGTAGTTACCACGGTGGCCGCTTGCGCGGCCGCACTGGCTGGGGCAGCGCCACCGCAATGGGCCGCGCTGGGCTGGCGGGAATTGGGTGCCTTGGCAATTTTTGCGGTTGGCGGGCTGGCCATCAGCCAGGTGCTGTGGATCCGCTCGGTGGGGCACTTGGGTATTGCCTTATCGTCGCTGCACATCAACGCCACGCCTTTTTACGTCATGCTGATTTTGTTTGCCCTAGGCGGAGCCTGGAACTGGACCCAAGCGGCCGCGGCGCTGGTGGTGGGCGTGGGCGTATTGATCGCGCAGGGCGTGTTTGTCAAAGCACCAGTGGAAGCGCCAATCGAGGCGCGCAATGATCCACCCCTAGAGCGCTAGAAGTTCTGGACTGCCGCGTCGCTGGCGCGCCTCGCAGTGACGGACTTGTGTCCTAAATGCGCCTGGCAGCGCTCTAAAGACTTTACTGCGCAGCCGCTTTACCCGCGCCAGCAAAATCCCCCGCGTGCACATGCACCAAGCGGCTCCAATCCATGTATTTCCGGATGGCAGCATTGACTTCTTCCAAGCTGGTGGCTTCTATTTTTGCAAGCCGCTGCGCGGTGTATTCCATGGTGCGTCCGGTGCTCAATTGGCCTAATAAGGTGCCGCTCAATGCGCTATCTTGCGCTAGCGAAATTTTGGCTTCTTCAAGCATCGATTTCTTCGCGTCAGTCAATTCCTGTGCGGTGATGCCATCACGCACCAAACGCTCGGTTTCTTCGCGTAGGGCAGTTTGCAAACGCGCCAGGTTTTGTGGCGCATGAATTGCATACAAAATCAATTCAGCCACCGGATCAAAACTACTGGCCGACAACTGGCTACCGGCCGAATAGCTAATGCCTTCTTTTTGCCGCAGGCGTTCTTCCAATCGGTTGTTTGAGCCGCCGCCCAACACGCGGTTACCGATTGCCAATGCAATGTAGTCCGGCGCGTCGTCGCGCAGGCTCAGCGGCAGGGCAGCCAGGTACATGGCATTGGGCTTATCCGGCGTGGCCAGCATCAGGCGCGCCGGGCTGGCGCTGTAGGCATCTTTGCCCAGGCGCGTATAGGTTTTGGCGCTGCGCCAGTCGCCCCACAGGGCTTGGCTTTGGGATTGCACGGCAGCGACATCGAAGTCGCCCACCATGGTCAGTTTGGCGTGGCTAGCGCCGTAAAAGTCTTGGTGAAAGCGCTGCACATCTTGCGCGCTGGCCGCGCGCAAATTGGCCAGTATTTCATCAAAACTCAAAACCTTACGCACATCGCCTGCCGCGTAGTTGTCCAGCGCCCTGCGCAGTGCTTGCGAGGCCATGGCCTGCGGGTCGCTGCGTTGCGACTCTATTTGCGTGATGCGCTCTTTGCGCAACAGCTCAAACTCAGCGGACAGCAACATAGGCGCCCGCACAATGTCACGCACGATGTCCAGCACCTGCGGCAGGTGCTGGCGCACGGTTTCAAAGCTGACGTTCAGACTGGAGCCACCCCCATCAACACTGATTTTGGCCTTGAGTTCATCTAATCGGCTGCTCAATGCCGCACGGCTCAGCGTACCTGCCCCGCGCATCAGCATGCGCGCCGTCAGCGCCGAAACCGTGGCTTTGCCTTGCAGCGACTGCACATCGCCAAAGTCCAGCTGCAATTGGCCGTTGACGGTTTGGCCGCGTGTGGTCTTGGACAGCAAGGCCATTTGCATGCCGCCAGGCAATGTGCTGCGCAGTGTGCGTTTGCCGATGTTGGTGGGGCTGGCGTCAAAGTTTTCACCCGCATTTACGGCTTTGCGGCCCTGGTAGTTGGCTAGCAGCGCGGCCACCTCTACCGGCTCGGGAATCACGCTACGCTCGGGCGCGGCAGTGGGTATGAACTGGCCGAAGGTGCGGTTGCTTTCTTTGAAGTAGTTTTCCGCTACCGCTTGCACTTGCTGCACCGTCAGCGCCTCCAGGCGGTCGCGCTCCCAAAAAAACAAACGCCAGTCACCATTGGCGGTACTCTCGGACAACTGCATCGCCAGGCGCTGCGGGTCGTTCATGGTGTCGTCAAAGCCCACCATCAAGCTGGTCTTGGCGCGTTGTAGCTCCTGCTCCGTCACAGGCCTGGCTTTGATGTTCTCCAGAGCCTCTTGCAGACCGGTGCGCAAGTCTGAAATCGATTGCTCTTTACCCAGCTCGGCCATGAATACGATATAGCCCGGCTCCGTCAGCGAAAAATTCCAAGGCGCGATCGACACGGCTTTGTTCTTCTCTACCAATTCTTTATGCAAGCGTCCGTTGGGTGTGTCGGCCAATATCTCGGTCAGTGCTTCCATGGCTACCGCGTCCGGGTGGCTGGCTGCTGCGGTGTGGTAGAGCACCGCAGCCAATTGCGTATCGCCTACGCGCTTGACGCTGACTTCACGCGCGCCCTGTTGCACCGGGTCGCGGGTATAAGTCATCGTTAGGCTACGCGATGGTTTGGGGATAGTGCCGAAGTAGCGCTCCACCAAGGCCAGCGTTTTGGCTGTGTCCAGCTTGCCGGTAATGATCAAGACCGCGTTGTCCGGCTGGTAGTACTGGCGGTAAAAAGCTTGTAGATTTTCAATACGCACGTTCTCCACATCGCTGCGCGCGCCGATGGTGGACTTGCCGTAGTTGTGCCAATCGTAAGCCGTTGCCGCCATGTATTTCCAGAGTGTCCGCCGGGGGTTGTTTTCGCCCATTTCCATTTCATTGCGCACTACCGAAAACTCGGTTTCCAAGTCTTTACGCGCGATGAAGCTATTGACCATGCGGTCCGCTTCCATTTCCAGCGCCCATTGCAAGTTATCGTCGTTGGCGGCAAAGGTCTCGAAGTAATTGGTGCGGTCGTACGAAGTCGTGCCGTTAAAGCGCATGCCGCGTTTGCCCAGCTCTTGCATGATGTTGCCGCGCGAGGGCGTGCCCTTAAATACCAGGTGCTCCAGCAGATGCGCCATACCCGTCTCGCCATAGTTTTCATGCCGGCTGCCCACCAAGTAAGTGATGTTTACCGTGGTCGTGGGCTTGCTGGCATCAGGGGCCAGCAGTATCCGCAGGCCGTTGGGTAGGCGGTATTCACTAATGCCTTCTACCTGGGTAGTGAGCTGTGCTGCGCTTTGGGCCTGCGCGGGGGCATACATGGCCAAGAGGCTGGCCAAGGCCATTACGCAGCGAGAAAAAAGCAAAGAAAGACGCATAGATTTTTTTTGAGGAAATAGCAGGTTGCAAGGGAGAGCCCAGGCCTGTTCTGGCCATTCTAGGCAGGCCTATGTGAAGTGGGCATGAAGCTGCGGGCATAAGCGGGCGCCGTCCAAGGTTAAGTCCGTTTGCTTGCCGCATACATAATGAAAACTTATTTAGAAATCATCAATTCCCATTTCGCGCCTAATGCCTTCAAGCCCGCCCTTAGCCTTTGCCCTTTGCGTTTTACCCGGCGAGTCGAACACGGGTGCGCATGGGGTATCCCTAGGCTGCACCTTGAGGCCTCGGGCAGTGCTGCTGGGGGCTGTGCTTGCAATAAGCGCACGGGCGCTGCTGACCGCCCTGTGTTTGTGGGGCGCGTCCAGCCTAGTTGCCGCAGAACCAGCCACCCAGCCCTGTCGCTTGCCGGGCGTGCGCGTCGAGGTGCGCTGTGGCAGTGTGCAGCGCGCCTTGGAGCCGGCCCGCCCGGATGGCCCGCGCATTGAAGTGCATTTTGCGGTGGTGCCCGCGCTATCGCGCCAGCCATTGCCGGACCCGGTGTTTTTTCTGGCTGGTGGCCCAGGACAAAGTGCGATAGCACTGGCGCCCACGGCGCTGGCTATGTTGGAGCGTCTGCGCGCACGGCGCGATGTGGTGCTGGTGGACCAGCGCGGCACCGGCCGCTCCGCGCCGCTGCTTTGCCCGGACCACGCAAGCGCCCACACTTTTGCCGCCTGGGACGTGGCGGCGCAGCGCCAATCCATGGCCGCCTGCCGCCAAGCCTTGCAAAAGTTAGCCTTCATCGCAGAGCCCACGGACCTGGCTTTTTTTACAACCCCGCTGGCTATGCAAGACCTCGATGCCGTGCGCCAGCGCTTGGGCGCGGACCAGATCAATGTGGTGGGCGTGTCTTATGGCACGCGCGCGGCGCTGGACTACCAGCGCCAGTTCGGCGCCCATGTACGGCGCAGCGTGCTGGACGGCGTGGCCCCGCCGGATATGGCGCTACCGGCCAGCGCGGCCCTGGACAGCCAAAGAGCGCTCGATGCGCTCTGGGCCGATTGCGCTGCAGAGCCCGCTTGCAAGCAGGCTTTTCCCAGCTTGCGCAGCGACTGGCAGAAGCTCTTGCAAAGTCTGCCGCGCCGCGTCACCGTGGCCGATCCGTTGAGCGGCCAGCCGCAGGCCACGATGCTTAGCCGCGCGGCGCTGCTGGGCTTAGTGCGCAGCGCCTTGTATGTGCCGACCCTGGCCTCGGCCTTGCCGCAGGCGGTGCACGATGCGGCGCGGGGCCGCTTGGAAGGCCTGGCCGGTTTGGGCAGCGCATTGCAGTCCCCCGGCGCTTCGCCTATGGCCATGGGTATGCATCTGTCGGTGCTGTGTGCAGAAGACATGCCTTTGCTGACCGCCCCCGCAAGGCCCATAGAGCGCAATGGCAATGTCGCGCGCGGTGTAGCGCCGCATTCAGAACAAGCCCATCGCCCCGACTTTGGCGATGAAGCGCTGCACTGGTACCGCAGCCTGTGCGCCGACTGGCCCGCCACGCCGGTGCCCGCAGACTACTACCGCATCGCCCCGGCCCCGCAACCGGTCTTGCTGCTCAGTGGTGGCCTAGACCCGGCTACGCCGCCGCGCCACGCGGCTCGCGCGGCGCAGGCCTTGGGTGCAAAAGCGCTGCATGTGGTGGCGCCTAAAGCGGGACATGGCTTACTTTCCACCGCCTGCGGGCAGGACATGCTGTACCGCTTTATTGCTGCCCCCGATGAGGCCGGTGCCCTAGCAATAGATACACGCTGCGCCCAGCAGCTACCCCGGCCTTTGTTTTATCGCAGCCCCGCACCCACGCCGACCCCTGGCTTAAGTGGCAACTCAGTAATCAAGCTTGGTGCAAACACCGCGTATGCACCAAACACGGTGCCCGCTGAAACTGCGCATGCCGTTGCCACGCAGATTGCGGCTCCCCGCAAGGCGCAGCCGTGATCCAGATCGAACAGCTATCCAAACGCTTTGCCGTGCAGCGCACTGGCACGTCGGCCTGGCGCTGGCAGCGTGCGCCAAAGATGTGGGTGCAGGCGGTGCAAGATATCAGCTTGCGGGCCGAGAACGGCAGCATCACCGGTTTGTTGGGTGCCAATGGCGCGGGCAAAACCACTACTTTGCGCATGCTGGCTGGTTTGATGCAGCCCGATAGTGGCCGTTTGCTAATCGATGGCCGCGACGTGCTGCACCAGCGCAGTGCCGCGCTGGCGCAACTGGGCATATTGTCCGATGCGCGCGGCCTGTACCCGCGTCTGACTGCGCGCGAGAACATCGTCTATTTCGCGCGCTTGCATGGGCTGTCGGATGCGCAAGCGCAAGCGCGTGCCGATTTGCTGGCCGATCTTTTAGACCTGCGCCCTTTGCTGGGCCGCGCCACCGAAGGCTTTAGCCAGGGCGAGCGCGTTAAAACCGCCCTGGCCCGCGCCCTGGTGCACGACCCGGCGAACATCGTGCTGGACGAACCCACCAACGGCCTGGACGTGCAAGCCACCCGCGCGCTGCGCCAGACCCTGCGCTATTTGCGCTCGCCCGCCGGGGGCAGCAAATGCATTATTTTTTCCAGCCACATCATGCAAGAGGTGGAACGTTTGTGCGACCAGGTGCTGGTCATCGCCCAAGGCCGCATCGTCGCCAGCGGCAGCGTGCCTGAACTACTTCAAAGCACCGGTCAGCCGGATTTTGAAGATGCTTTTGTCCAACTGGCATTTGCAAGCGCAGCGCCGCTTGCCATGGGTGGCGGGCGCACGCAGCCTGCTGCAACTCAGCCCGGCGCTTTGCAGCCGTACACCTATGTAGGCAGCGCAGACCCCGGCCTCGTGGAGCCGGCGGTTTCTCGCAGTGGGGAGGCGCCATGCGCGTAAGCACATTCTTTAGCGCCGCGCTGGCGGTGCTGGCCAAAGAAATAAATGACGCCTGGCGCGACAAGCGCACCTTGCGCATGGTGGTGCTGCTGAGCGTGATTCAAGCGCCGCTGGTATTGCTACTGGTCTCCACCTTGGTCAGTGAGCGCGAGCAACGTCTGGAGCGGCGCGAGTTGTATGTCCAAGGCATAGAGCACTCGCCCGGCCTGGCCAATTTTTTGGCGCGCCAGTCCTACGCCCTGCGCACGCCGCCGCCTGATGCCCTGGCGCAGCTGGCCAGCGGCAGTTTTGACGAAGCTGTTCTTGTTATCGAAGCCGACTTTGATGCCAAGCTGCAAGCCCAGCAAAGCCCTACGCTGGAAATCATTACCAACAGCAGCAGCCGCCGTTCCAGCACCGCGCGCGAGCAGGCGCGCAGCCTGGTGCAAGCCTATGTGCAAGAGCGCCTCAGCCTGGGTCTGGCCTTGCGCGGCGTGGGGCTGGCGAGTTTGCAACCCCTCGTGCTGCAAGAGCGCGATGTGGCCAGTGCCGGTTCGCGCTCGGCACAACTCACCGGTGCCATGATTCCGCTGTACGTGCTGATCGCCGTCTTGATCGGCGCCATGGGCCCGGCCATGGACAGCACCGCTGGCGAGCGCGAGCGCGGCTGTCTGGAGCCATTGATGATGAACCCGGTCTCGCCCTGGGCGCTGGCGCTGGGCAAATGGGCTGCCGTCAGTTTGGTGGCTATCGCCACCGCCACGCTCACGCTTTTTAGTTTTATCCCGGCCCAATGGCTGCTGCACAGCGAGGCCTTGCAAGCCTTGTTTCAATTTGGCTGGCGCGAGGCCTTGCTTTGCTGGTGTGTTTGCCTGCCCTTCGCCGCTGCGGTGGCCGCGCTCATGATGGCCAGCTCCGTGCGCGGCAAAACCCTCAAAGAAGCGCAAGCGGGTAATTCGCTGGTGCAACTGAGCATGATGCTCTTGCCGCTGGTATCCCTGCTGCACGACGCCGCCGAACCGGCCTGGTACTACGCCGTGCCCTCGCTGGCGCAGCAAACCTTGATGCTGCGCGTACTCAAAGGCCAGGCCCTGGAGCCCCAGCACTGGCTGCTGCCCGCAGGCATCTGCCTGCTGTTCACCCTGGCCGCGCTGGCCTACCTCAGCCGGGCGCTGCGCGCTAAAGCTATCGCTTAAGGCGCGCTCCTTGCGCCCACTCCGTCAAGCCCGTATGGCGTGACGGCATTGCCGCGCACGGCTAATGCATCGCTGGCGAACACACTTCCGCCAAAAAAAGTTTTGTCGAAAACAAAATTTCCCCGCAAATTCGTTAATAAAAAAAATATTTATAAATTTATAGATTTGTGATTTAGTTAGTATTCGACGCGAACTTGCACATACGCATGCAAGCGGTGCAGGCAACGCTAAAGCGGTGGATGGTGCCAGCGGTGGTCGAAGTACTTCTGACGCCAAGCGGTCAGGTGTGGTTTACGGCTGAATTTGCGCTAGCTAGTTTCGAACAGCCCCAAGGGGCTCTATTTTTCAATCACTGAAAGGGAATGATGATGCAAAAAGCAAAATACTTTGCGCTGGCGCTGGCGCTAGCGGGTGCCTTAAGTGGGTGTGGAGGGGGCGGGAGCGGTAGTAGCCCGGGAACCTTCGATGAGTTTTATGGGAGTTGGAAAAACTCTGTCGGGTCATGCGGGAAAGAGGGAAGCGATTGGGCTGGAGGCCGTTATTACTTTAATTCTGTTGGGGTGTTAACGCTAACCGCGACAAGCATTGAATCGAAGAGAATTTATTTTTCTGACGATAAGTGCACGACTAAGGCTGGCGCGACGACCCAAACAGGGACACTTCAATGGAGTCAAGGTAGTTCGACAGGGCGAAGCAATGTGGCGAGAGTATTGATTACAGGGCAGGGCTTTACGGCAAGCGCGGATGGGGATGGAACGGGTATCACGATGAGTTCCGCTTCCAAGTCGGTAATCGGCGAAGTGCAGAAATATTTACTTGACGTAGCAGATGGAAAATTATGCAGCGGAAGCGATACCAAGACTGTCGATACTGATGGCTATCCAACGGTGATCGAAGGCGCCTACTGTTTGTCCCGCTGATGGTTTAGTAAAACAGGTTTCGTACAATTTCAGCAAAGCCCCGTCTCTAATCAAGCGGGGCTTTTTTTCGCCCCAACCCAATCTTTGGCCCCTAAGCGCCAGGAAAGGCTGGCAGGTGCCCGGGTGCCAGCAGCAAACCGCTGGCCAGGCCGGCCAGGCCCACTCCAGCCCCTATGATGGCCGCTTTCTTCCCCTAAGCCCAGGGGCACCAAGCACAGGAGCACCTTCGTATGTCTGACAACGCCTACCAACGCGGCCGCCTGGATTTGCCTTTTGTGGGGCATTGCACCTTCGCCAAATCCCCCGCCTGCGTGGACTGGAACGCTATTGATGCCGATGTCGCCGTGATCGGCGTGCCCAATGACATGGGCACGCAGTGGCGGCCTGGTGCGCGCTTTGGCCCGCGCGCCATCCGCGAGGCTTCCACCTTGTTTTCCTTTGGCCATGCTGGCGCCTACGACCATGAGGACGATGTGATGTACCTCACGCGCGACCAGGCGCGCATCGTGGATGTGGGCGATGCCGACATCGTGCACACCGATATGCACAAAAGCCATGCCAATACCGAGTACGCCATTCGCAAAATACTGGCATCGGGGGCGATGCCGCTGGTGCTGGGCGGCGACCATTCGGTGCACGCGCCAGTCATCAAAGCCTTTGACGGCATGGGCCCGATTCATATCGTGCATTTCGATGCGCATCTGGACTTTGTCGATGAGCGCCACGGCGTGCGCTACGGCCACGGCAACCCGCTGCGCCGCGCCTCGGAGATGAACCATATCACTGGTATGACGCAGCTGGGCATACGCAATGTGTCCTCCTCCAACCGCGACGACTACGACGCCGCACGCGCTGCCGGTTCACAGATTTATTCCGTCCGCCAGGTGCGCAAAATGGGCGTAGCCGGTGTGCTGGCGGCTATTCCGGAGGCGCCGCAGTATTACTTCACCATCGACATCGACGGCTTTGACCCGTCCATCGCGCCGGGCACGGGCACGCCCAGCCACGGCGGCTTTTTGTACTACGAGGTGCTGGAAATCATTGAGGCCCTGGTCAAGCGCTGCCAGGGACGGATTGTGGGCATGGACTTAGTGGAAGTAGCCCCGGCTTACGACCCCACCGGCATCACCGCCATCCTGGCCGCGCAGCTGTTGCTGAACAGCCTGGGCTTTATTTTTCACCAGCGGCAACTGGCTAAATTAGCCTAATGCACCCTCATGCGGTATCGCGGGCACTGCGGGCCAAGGCCCACTCCACGCCAAAAAAAGCCTTGACGCCGCCCACCATGCCGGCACTAGAATGCTCTGGTCAGGAGAGAGTCGCAAGACCGCCGAAGGCTGAACGCTCAGGCAAAAGGACTGACTAATCATTCTGTTGGAGAGAGGCAGCCCTTAGCGGCTGTCCACCGAAGGGGCAATGCGTCGGCAGGTGTCGGCGTTGAATCTCTCAGGTAAAGCGGACAACAGGGTTCCCGGCTTGCTTTGCGCCTTGTGCATTGCGCACTGCATTTGGCAGGCCGTTCGTTTGGAGCCCCGTTTGTCTGAACCCCAATCCGCCCCCGCCGCAGCGCCCTTGCTCCGCACCCCGCTTTACGATTTGCATGTGACGCTTGGCGCGCGCATGGTGCCGTTTGCGCTCTACAGCATGCCGGTGCAATACCCCGCCGGGGTGCTGGCCGAACACCTGCACACCCGCGCCCAGGCCGGGCTCTTTGACGTCTCGCACATGGGCCAGTTATTGCTCTCGGGCCCGCAGGCGGCCCAGGCTTTTGAGCAACTGGTGCCCGTCGATGTCATCGGCTTGGCGCCAGGGCGTCAGCGCTACGGCATGTTGCTTAATGCACAAGGCGGCATCCTCGATGACTTGATGTTCAGCCGCCGCGAAGACGGTATTTTTGTGGTGGTCAATGGCGCTTGTAAGCAGGCCGACATCGCCCACATACAAGCCCACATCGGCGCGCAATGCACCGTCACCCCCTTACCCGAACACGCTTTGTTAGCGCTGCAAGGCCCGGCCGCAGTGACCGCTTTGCAGCGCCTGGTGCCCGGGGTGCAAGCCATGGTGTTTATGGACGGCGCCAGCTTCAGTTGGCAAGGCCATGCGCTCTACATCACGCGCAGCGGTTACACCGGCGAGGATGGTTTTGAAATCTCGCTGCACCAAGACGGCGCTAGGGCGCTGGCCGAGGCTTTGCTGGCCCAGCCCGAGGTCATGCCCATTGGCCTGGGCGCGCGCAATTCGCTGCGCTTAGAAGCTGGCTTGTGCTTGTACGGCAATGACATGGACGCAGCCACCACGCCCCTGGAGGCGCAACTGATGTGGGCGATTCAAAAAGTGCGCCGCGAGGGTGGCGCGCGCGCGGGCGGATTTATGGGCGCAGAAGCTTTGTTTGCGCACATGCAGCAAGGTGCGGGCCGCGTGCGCGTGGGCTTGAAGGCCTTGGAGCGTATCCCAGTGCGCGAGCCCACAGCGCTGGAAGACGCGCATGGCCAGAGCGCGGGTGCGGTGTGCAGCGGCCTCTTAGGCCCCAGCGCAGATGTGCCAATTGCTATGGCCTATGTACCACCGGCATGTGCGGCCATCGGCACGCCGCTGTTTGCGCTGGTGCGCGGCAAGCGCGTGCCCATGGAGGTTTGCGCCATGCCATTTGTTCCCCACAAATACCGTCGGGCCGCTTAGGCCTAGTCCCAATTCACAAATTTCTTTCACTAGCCACCAAGGATTTTTTATGAGTCTCCTCTATACCGCCGACCATGAATGGATTTCTAACGACAACGGCAGCGCCGTCGTCGGCATCACGCACCACGCGCAAGACGCATTGGGCGATGTGGTGTTTGTCGAACTGCCCGAAGTGGGCAAGACTTTTGCGCAGGGCGATGTGACCGGCGTGGTCGAGTCGGTCAAAGCCGCTGCCGATGTATATATGCCGGTCTCGGGCGTGATCATGGAAGTGAACGAAGCCCTG
>CANFJQ010000056.1 GCA_947447615.1 Comamonadaceae bacterium | reverse complement strand
GACCACGCGCTTGTTCGGGCGCGGTATAGCGGCGATTGACCCGCAGTGGATTGAACAAGTGGGCGGCCATTTGCTCAAAAAGCAATTGCTCGATCCACACTGGGAGAAAAAAGCTGCTGAAGTGGTGGCGCTGGAGCGGGCCACTTTGTATGGCATGGTGGTCTATAGCGGGCGGCGCGTGAACTACAGCCGGGTGGATATGGCTGGTGCGCGCGAGATATTTATCCGCCAGGCGCTGGTCGAAGGGGTGTGGGAAACGCCGCTGCCATTTTTAGCAGCCAACCTGAAACTCATCAAACAAGTCGAAGACCTGGAACACAAAGCCCGGCGCCAGGATGTGCTGGTCGATGACGCCTTGATTTACGCTTTTTACGACCAGCAACTGCCCGCCGATGTGTGCAGCGGCTACAGCTGCGAGCGCTGGTACCGCGAGGAAGTAAAAAAGCAGCCCACGCTATTGATGCTGACCCGCGAAGAGCTGATGCGCCACGAGGCTGCGGGCATTACCACCAGCCAGTTTCCCAAAACTGTGCGCTTAGGCGGCGTCGATTGCGCGGCCACGTATTTGCATGAACCCGGTGATGCGCGCGATGGCGTGACGGTGAGCGTGCCCTTGTTTGTACTCAACCAAGTGAGCGAAGAGCGCTGCGAATGGTTGGTGCCAGGCATGCTCAAGGACAAAGTGCAGGCCTTGCTCAAGACCTTGCACCAAAGGCCGCGCTCCCGTCTGGTGCCGCTGCCCGAGACGGCGGCGCGTATGGCTGAAGTACTGAATGCGCCCGAACGTTTTGGCGCGGGTGGCTTGGTCGATGCCTTGCTCAAATTGGTGCGCGAGGCGACGGCGCTGGACATTGTGCGCGCCGACATCAAGGTGGACATGCTGCCAGCGCATTTCTTCATGAACATCCGCGTGGTCGATGAGCATGGGCGCCAGTTAGGGCAGGGCCGCAACCTGGGCGCGCTCAAAGCGCAATGGGGCTCGCAGGCGCGGGGTGCCTTCCAGGCGCTGGCGGCGCTTAAGCTGAGCGATACCGTGCCTGCCCAGGCGCCCAAGGACATAGGTGCTGCGAAGTCTGGCGTGTTACCGGGCGCTAAAGGCCAGGGCAGCGGCGATGCGCCGGGATCGCGGCCAGGACCCGGCCAAGCGTCTTCGGGTGCGGCACGTGCGCAGCCTGCGGGCGCGGCTGGCGGCGCACAAAGTGGCGCCAGCGCGCCAGTGCATAGCGCCGAGCAGCGCTACACCGCGTGGACTTTTGGCGAATTGCCCGAGCTCTTGGAAATACGCAAAGGCGCGCATGCGGTGATCGGCTTTCCGGCCCTGGTCGATGGTGCAGACGCGGTTACGCTGGAAGTGTTTGACGAGCCGCAGATTGCCGCTGCCAAACACCGCAGCGGCCTGGCGCGTTTGTTTGCTTTGCAACTGAAAGAGGCCATCAAGTACCTTGAAAAAAATATCCCGGACTTGCAAAAAATGGGCGCCGCTTACATGCAGGTAGGCAAGGTCGATGGCAGCAACGCAGCGGGCGGTACGGTGGAAGAACTCAAAGCCCAGATCATTGCGCTGGCGCTGGAGCGGGCGTTTTTGTTGGAACCTTTACCGACTGATGCGGCCGCGTTTCAAAAGCGTTTGGACGAAGGCCGGGGCCGCCTGACGCTGATCGCCAATGAAGTGGCGCGCATGGCGCTAACCATATTGCTGGAGTACCAAAACGCGGCCCGCAAAATCAAAGACAGTAAAAACGCCGCGCCTGCGTGCGAGGATGCCAGTGCGCAATTGCAGCGCCTGGTACCCAAGCGCTTTTTGCACACCACACCCTGGCCGCGTTTGCAGCATTTGGCGCGCTATTTAAAAGCCATCACCTTGCGCTTGGATAAATACCGCGCAGACCCGGCGCGCGATGCCGCCCGCCTGGCCGAGTTGCGCCCCTTGGAGCAGCGCTACTGGCGCCTGGTGGCTGAGCGCAAAGGCGCTGTCGATGAACGCATGGCTGAATTTCGCTGGCTGATGGAAGAGTTGCGCGTCAGCTTTTTTGCACAAGAGCTGCGCACGCCCCAACCCGTGAGTGTGAAGCGCTTAGAAAAAGCGTGGGCGCAATTAGGCAGCTAAACCTTATTGGCCCATGCGCCAGATATTCGTAGAGCGCGCGCCGCTTCTGCAAAAAGCCAGCACCGGCCCTTTGGCAGCGGCCAGGATGGCGGCAAAGCTGGCTACTTGTTCCGGCGTTATTTGGCCGCTGATGACCGGCAAATAGTGGTATTCCAAACCTGCTGCTTGCGCCGCTTGCGCCATGGCTTCGGAGCTGGGCTGGTCGGGCCCGCCTTCGCCATCGGGGCGATTGTTCATCACGGTGCTAAAGCCGTGCGCCGCGATGGCGGGCATGTCCTCGAGGGCGATTTGGGGAGCGGTGGCAAAGCCGTCGGTGTGGGCGCTGATAGTTAATGGCATGGCTGGGGTGCTTTCAAAAAATCATTCGGGGTAGGCGCTATACCAAAGGATTGAAGTCGCCTGGGGCTGCTATAACTTGGCCAATCGCTCCAGGCCTTTGCGCAGCGTGGCTTCTTCTTTAGCAAAGCAAAAGCGTACGATTTTTTGGTCAAAGGCATCGCGGTAAAAAGCCGACATCGGGATGGCGGTAACGCCAATTTCTACCGTCAACCAACGACAAAACTCGGCCTCGCGCATATCGCTGACTTCAGAAATTTCTGCGCACTGGAAAAACGTGCCTTCGCTGGGCAGCAGGCGGAACTTGGTGCTCTCAAGCCCTTGACGGAACAGATCGCGTTTGCGCTGGTAAAAAGCGGGCAATTCCAAGTAGCGCGAGGGCTCTTGCATAAACGCGGCCAGGCCGTACTGCACCGGCGTGTTCACGGTAAACACGTTGAACTGGTGCACTTTGCGCAATTCCGCGGTGAGCGATGCCGGGGCCGCCACAAAGCCGACTTTCCAGCCAGTGACATGGTAGGTTTTACCAAAGCTGGACACGATAAAGCTGCGCGCCGCCAGGCCGGGGTAGCGGGCCGCGCTTTCGTGGGCTGCGCCGTCAAAGACCATGTGCTCGTACACCTCGTCGCTGATGAGCAGCACATCGGTGGGCGCCAAAATCTCTTGCAAGCGCAGCATGTCCGCACGGCTCCAGATCGTGCCGCTGGGGTTGTGGGGCGAATTAATGATGAGGCAGCGCGTACGTGGCGTAATTGCGGCGGCGATTTTGTCGAAGTCCGGGCGAAAAGTGCCGGGCGTTAAAGGGACACGCACCGCCACGCCGCCCGCCAGTGCGATATTGGGCAGGTAGCTGTCGTAGCAAGGCTCCAAAACGATCACTTCGTCGCCGGGATGCACCACGGCCAACACAATAGAAATAATCGCTTGTGTGGCCCCGGCGGTAATGGTGATTTCGTCTGCCGCGCGGTAGCTGCGCCCGTACAGGCGGTGTATTTTGTCAGCCACTGCTTCGCGCAAGGCCAACACGCCAGCCATAGGCGGGTATTGGTTATGGCCCTGGTGCATGGCCTGGCTGACGGCGTCGAGCAAGGCCGGGTCACAGGCAAAGTCCGGAAAGCCCTGTCCCAGGTTCACCGACTTATGTTCGGTGGCCAGCGCCGACATCACGGTAAATATCGTAGTGCCTACTTCCGGCAGGCGGCTGCGTAAGGTCGGGGTGGGAAAAACAGGAGCTTCGGGGGTGCTGTGGGGCATGGTGGAAACGGCTAAGGGGTTGAAGGCGCAGCGGCTTAGATATCCGAATCGGTGAAGTGTCCACCCATGGCTCGCTCCACGGTTTGGCGGCTGAGACGATCACTGAGCAACTCGGTAAAGGTATATACAAAGTTGCGCAAATAAGCGCTGCGTTTAAATGCCACGCGCGTCATATTTTGGCCGAACAAATGGCCGGCGGGGCGCACCACCAGGCCGCTCTTGCCGCCTTCTTGCTGCAGGTCGCGCACCGCCATTTCGGCGGCAATCCCCAGGCCCAGGCCCAGCCGCACATAGGTGGTGATCACGTCAGAATCGATGGCTTCTAGGGCAATGCGCGGCTGCAATTTGCGCGCGGCAAAGGCGGCGTCGATCTTGGTGCGGCCCGTAAACGAAGGGTGGTAGGTAATCAAAGGCTCTGCGGCCACGTCTTCCAAGGTGATGCGGGTGCGCGAGGCCAGCGGGTGTTCTACCGGCATCACCAGCATGTGCTGCCATTCGTAGCAAGGCAGGGTCACCAGTTCGGGGTAAGAGGCCAGGGACTCGGTGGCAATGCCGATTTCGGCGATTTCGTCAATCACCATGCGCGCTACCTGATCCGGTGCGCCCTGGTGCAGGCTGACATTGACTTTGGGAAAGCTGGTGCGCAGGCTAGCCACTTTTTCGGGCAGCACATAGCGCGCCTGGGTGTGGGTGGTGGCAATTGACAGGGTGCCGCTGTCCTCTTGGCTGTATTGCTCGCCGATGCGTTTGAGGTTGCCCAGTTCGCGCAGTATCAGGTCGATGCTGCTGACCACATGGCGCCCCGGCTCGGTGACGCGCTTGAGGCGCTTGCCGTGGCGGGTGAAGATTTCGATGCCTAGCTCTTGTTCCAGCTCGATGATCGCTTTGGAAACCCCAGGCTGGGATGTGTGCAAGGCCTTGGCCGCTTCGGTCAGGTTCAGGTTGTGCCGCACGGCTTCCTGGACAAAGCGAAATTGGTGAAGGTTCATAACTAAATTAAGCTAAAGAATCCATTCATTATGCATTAATTTAGGTTTATTGCGCCGATTCACCCCAAAGCAATGTCGGCCAATAGTTCAATCAGGCGCGGGTTTTCCCCCACCGCCGCTTGCAACTGAAAGTCAACCTCGGGCCAGTGCTGGCGCAATTGCGCAAGCAGTGCCGGCAAGTCCTCGCGGGCATGCTTGCCCACGCCCAGGAACATGGGCACTATAGTTAGCGCTTTGGCGCCCTGGCCGATCAGCGTGGCGCAGGTGGTGTGCAGGTCGGGTGTGCTCAGTTCCAGGTAGGCGCAAGCCACGGGCGTAGCGGGCGCGCGCAAGGCGATGGCATCTGCCACCGCCTGGATAGGGCGGTGCCACAGCGGGTCGCGCGAGCCGTGGGCGAACAAGACAATGGCGCGTTGCACGCCTTCGATGGGTGCGGTCATTGACGTGCCACCAGCCAGCCAAAGGCCGCCAGAGATATAAAAGAGTAAATCAGGCCCGGCAGGGCCGCCGTAAACCAGGCTTGCCAGCCCTGCAAATAGCCCAAATCGCCCACCAAGTTGTTGAGCAGCACAAAACTAATTCCAGCCATCACGCCCACAAAAACCATCGGCGTGGTGCCGCTGCTGCGAAAGTGCAAGTAGGCAAAGGGCAGGGCCAGCATGACCATGACCAGGCAGCTCAGGGGGTAAAACACTTTTTTCCAAAACTGAATTTCATACTTTTGCGCCGATTGCCCATTGGCATTGAGGTGGCGCACGTACTGGAATAGATCTACGGTGGCCATGCGCTCCGGGCGCACCAATGCCGAGGCCACCATTTCGGCGCTGATCTGGTTGAGCCAACTCAGTTGTGCATGGCGCGTGGTGCTAGCCTGGGCCTGGGGCGTACCCAAATTCATAAATTCAGTCCGCGTGACATCCTGCAAGGTCCAGGACTGGCCGGGTCCGAATTCGCCGCCACCGGCCTGCATCACCGAAACAATATGCCCTTTGTTATCCAGTTCAAAAATACGGATGCCTTTCATGCCAGTGGTGCCCTCTAGTGCGCCCACGTTCACCGAGAAGCTGCTGTAAGGTTGCTTGTCCTTGATCCAGGCGCCGGTCCGGCCCAGGGAAATTTGGCCCAGCGCCTGGGCTTTGATTGCCTGCGCGGTTTTATCGGCCAGTGGCGCCAGGTAGTCGCCAAGCGCAAACGTAAGCGTTACAAATCCAAGCCCCAGCAACATCAGTGTGCGTAGCGCCTGCCAGGGACCCAAGCCGCTGGTTCGCAAAATCGTAAATTCCGAGCTTTGCGCCAGTCGCGCCATCACAAAAATGGTACCTATCAGCACCGCAATCGGCATCAACTCATAAAGATGGCTGGGCGTCATCAGCGCTACATACACCAGCGCCTTGGCGACGGTATAGCCCAGCGTTTTGTTGTTTTCGATGGCGTTGAGCTCTTCGGATAAATCGAAGTACAAAAACAAAGCGCCAAAAGCGAGGATCACCAGCGCCACCGCCGACAGCACCTCGACGTAGAGCAATTTGCGCAGCGTCCTCACCGCTTGGCTCCTAGTTGCCAGCCCACAGGTAGGCGTAAGGCCCAGTGGTTGTGCCGCACGGTTAGCCACAACAAGCTCAGCACAAACATTCCGCCATGCAGATAGAGCAGCAGTTGCCCAGCTTGCATCTGCCCGGTTTCTACCCAGTTTTTGCCCAAGGCCAGCATGTTGAAATACACCAGGTAGGTCAAAAACGCGAATAACAGGTTGCTTGCCCGCCCCACGCGCGGGTTAAACCCCGAGACTGCCAGGCCCAAAAAAATCACATTCACTGCTGCCAGAAAAAAACCGGCTCGCCAGACCAGTTCGCCACGGTGGGCCGGCAAGGGGGAGACCAATAAGTCCGCCGTCGGCAAAGTGGAGGCGGGAATGAAATTACGGACGCTGGGCGCGTCAAACCCAAGCTTAATGGTGTAACGCTCAAAAGTGCTGAAGTTGCTCTCTCGTGTATCCAGCGCAATTTCGAGGCGCTGCCCGTTTTCCAATACCAAGCGCTTTTGCCCCTCGTCGACCTGCACGGTGCCACGGTCCGCACTGGTCACGGTTTCGACGCCCCGCTCGCGGGTCACCATAAATACATTGATGCCTTGCTCCTTGTTAGAGCTGTCTTTGTCGATAAAAAAAACCTTGTCGCCATTGGCCGATTCTTGAAACTGGCCGGGCTCCACCCGTGACACGTCGCTGCGCTTTTGGTACTTGTCGCGTAAGTCCTCAATTTGACTGAAGGCCCACGGCAAGACCAGCATCGCCAGCACCAGGATGAGCACAAACACCGGCCAGGCGAAGCCCAATAGCGGCCGGATAAGCGATGTCAGGCCCCGACCGCTGCCCAGCCAGATCACCATTTCGCTATCACGGTACATGCGGGTTAGCACGCTGACTATGGCCAAAAACAGGCTGAAAGACAAAATCGCGGGCAATTGGGACAGTACCGAGTAGCCCATGATGATCATGACATCCGTAGGGTTAAACACGCCACGGGTAGCCTCGCCCAGTGTCCGAATCACGGTCGTGGTCATTACCACGGTAATCAGAATCACCAGCGTGGCGCCAAAGGTGCGGGCTAGTTCCTTGCGGATGGAGGAATGGAATAACATGGACGCCATTGAAAGGGCCAATTATGAACTTTGAAATCAAAGCCTTGGATTTGACAGCCGCTGCCGCTGAAAAATGCGACCTGCTAGTGGTCTTGGTTCCCAAGGACTTTAAGCCGGGCAAAGACCCTGTGTCGCAGCTCATCGGTGGCGCCCTCAAGTCGGGCGACCTGGAAACCGGCGTGGGTAAATGCCTATCCCTGTACCGCCCCAGCCAAGCCGCTGCGGTGCGCGTGGTGCTGGCCAGCGCGGGCGAGGGCAAAGCCCGCCAGGTCAAAAACGCCCTGAACGCGGCCCTGGGACTGGGCAAATCGGCCAGCCTCAAGCGCCTGGTGCTGTGTTTTGCAGGGGCTGCCAGCGCAGACGCTGTGCGCGCCGCCGTGCTGGCGGTGGCCGATGGCACCTATGTCTATACCACCAGCAAGTCCAAGCCGCAGCCGCGTACCCTGCAAAAAACCATGATCGCGGTGCCCAAGCTGGCCGATGTCAAAGCCGAATTTGACCGCGCTGTGGCCGTAGTCGCCGGTATGGAATTGGCCAAAGAGTGGGCCAACCGCCCGGCCAATCTGGCAACGCCCACCGACTTGGCCGGCGCCGCCCAGGCCTTGGCCAAGCACCCCAAAATTAGCTGCACCGTGCTGGGCCCGCGCGAAGTCGCCAAGCTGGGTATGGGCTCGTTCATGGCCGTGGCCCAGGGCTCGGACCAGCCTTTGCGCTTTATCGTGCTGCGCTACGAGGGCGCCGCCAAATCCAAAGCCCCGGCGGTTATCGTGGGCAAGGGCATCACCTTTGACAGCGGCGGCATTTCCATCAAGCCCGCCCCCGAGATGGACGAAATGAAGTTCGACATGTGCGGCGCCGCCAGCGTCTTGGGCACATTTAAGACGCTGTCGCTGCTCAAACCGGCGATTAACGTGGTCGGCCTCATCCCGTCTTGCGAAAACCTGATCAATGGCAAAGCTGTCAAACCCGGCGACGTGGTCACCAGCATGAGCGGCCAAACCATCGAAATCCTCAATACCGACGCCGAAGGCCGCCTGATTTTGTGCGACGCCCTCACCTATGCCGAGCGCTTCAAGCCCACGGCGGTGGTGGACATCGCCACCCTGACCGGCGCTTGCGTGATTGCCCTGGGCGCGGTGCGCACCGGCATGTTCTCGGACCACGATGACCTGGCACAAGCCCTGGCCAGCGCGGGCGACAGGGCGCAAGACCTGTGCTGGCGCATGCCTTTGGACGAAGACTATGCCGAAGGCCTGAAAACCAACTTCGCTGACGTAGCCAACGTGGCCGGACGCGCCGCCGGTGCCGTGACGGCCGCCAAGTTTTTGCAACGCTTTGCCGAAAAGTTTCCTTGGGCGCATTTGGACATCGCCGGCAGCGCCTGGAAGAGCGGTGCGCACAAAGGCGCTACCGGCCGGCCGGTGGGCCTGCTGGTGGAATACTTGCTGGGGCCTGCGCAAGCCAAGTGACGCAAGTCGCTTTTCATATTGGCATAGAAGACCGGGTGGCGTATTGCTGCCGCCTGGTGCGTAAAGTGCTGGCTAGTGGGGCGCAAGCGCTCATCCTGGGCGATGCCGCCCTGCTGCGGCGGGTCGATGCCGCGCTGTGGGCAGACGAGGCTGCAGGCTTCACGCCCCACGCCATGGCCGATGCCCCGGCGGCTATTGCCTCTCGCAGCCCGGTTTTACTGGCGGCGCAAGTGCCCACGGACTTGGCCCGCCAGTCCGTGCTCATCAATATGACCGACCAGTTACCGGACGACCCGCATGCCCGCGAGCGGGTGATAGAGCTGGTCTCCGCCGACGAACAAGCCATCCAAGACGCCCGAGCGCGCTGGAAAAGCTATAAGCAACGCGGCTTTGAACTGGTCAACCACGATGTGCGCCAACGCACTGCGGGCAAGGCCGCTGACTCGGGTTAAACTCGGCGGCTCTGGAGAGGTGGATGAGCGGTTTAAGTCACACGCCTGGAAAGCGTGCGAGGGGTAAAACCCTCCGCGGGTTCGAATCCCGCCTTCTCCGCCAGAATCAAAACCCTAAGTAAGTCCATTACTTAGGGTTTTTTCTTGGCTACTGGGCATTTGCCCGAATGCGCGCCAAGACTTCAATTCGCATGGATTCTGAAATCGCCCGATGCTGAACCTCTGCGTTTCGTATGCCTGGGCTCCCACAGCGAACGCGGGTTGTAGCGAGGTCACCGGTCGCTCGCCCCCACTGGGAGCTGCTTTAGCCCAAAGAAAAACCCTCCCTGACGGTGATCAGGGAGGGTTAGTCTAAAGCTTACGGTTGTTACTAGTTATGCAAGGACGCTGATGGATACGTTGGTTCGCAAACCGTAAGTTGGAGTTGCTCCCGCCAATGATTCAGGAGTGAAATCTGCATCGCCTTGAATGCCGGCGAAATCATCCTTGTTTTGCGTAAGGTTACCTTTAAGTTTTATGTCAATTTGCGCGACATCTTCATATAAACCAACACCGTTATATTTAATGGCGTTTGTGCCGGTCATGGTCGCAGCGGTCCCAGCCACCACAGTGGTACCAGTCGCATAGACGGGCGGGGTGGAGGGTGGGGCCGGTGCGGCGGCTACTGTATTGCCTTGTTGTAAAGCGGCTGTTGCCGTGGCTATATATAGGTTAGTCGTAAGCGTGGTGCTTATATTTTTGGCATTGTTTATGCTTTGGGCGCTGCCAGCTTGCGAAGCTAGGGAGCTTGTAGTATCTATTTCAACGTGTTTAGCTGTAATACCTGTTGCGTCAGCAACATATTGCAGGACATCGCGGCGGGCGCTGTAGTTACTATAGGCCACTTTGATCATACTCGCGGTATCATTTGTTTCAACCCCCAAATTCGAGACTTGGATTTGTTTAATTTTAATTCGGTTACTGTCATACTGAACAACGTTATTACTATCTTTTGTGATGGCGCTTGCAACACTATCAAGATTTTCAAGGTTAGCAGTTAAATTGGCTGCAGTATCTTTGACATTTAAGCTAACCCTATCCCGGTTAAATTGTGATACTGCTGTCTCTAGCAGAGTGTGATATTTGCTGATATTAGTAGCGTTGTCTGTGATGGCAAATGTTACGGTTTTGGCATTCGCCAGCGTCGTAAATTTATCGGCTGAAAATGCCAACATATTTTTAGCCGTGTCCGCAATGTCTGCCTTATTTACCTGTTTGTTGGCAAGCAAGCCGTTCACGTCAGCTAACGTGGCATTAACAATCTCTAATCCAATCGGATCACCATTAGCGCCCTTGGTTTTGGCTAAGACCAAGGCTTTGCTTTTGTCTTTGATGTTTGCCACGTCCAGGCCATCCAACTTATTACCTGCGGTCAAGGTTACGCTTGAGAGTTTGCTTCCAAGATTTGCAAGCGATGTCACTAAGCTCGCGTTACTTGCCTTGAGTAGAAGATCAGTCGTATTAACGTCCGCTTTACTAACCTTCGCCAACTGCGCCGCTGTGGCACCGGCTACTAATGTAGCTGTGTCCGTTACTTCAATAGACTTTACTTTTGTATCCGCGATAATTCCAGCTGTCACATCGGCAATAACAGCGCCTGTCAAAACAAATGCGTCCTTCAATGCGTTCGCATTACCCGCATTTACTTTCGTAATCAGCCCTGAATTGGCCGCAGTGTAGGCGGCATATCCATTCGCGCCGGTTGCCGCTATGCGCATAAACGGAGTTTTAGCTGCGGTGGCGGTAACCGTTCCAACTTTGGCTATATTTGTCGTAAGCGCAGCAGCGTTATTGAAAATATTCGCAACTGAATCTGTAATCGAAACAGTTTTTACCTTTGTTGTGTCGGAAAGTATTCCTGCGACATCGGAAGCGGAGGCCCCTGTGACGTTCAAATTAGCTGCGGTAAATGAACCAGCGGCAAATTTGGAGAGTACGCCGGCGGCGGCATTGGCCTGCTTATAGTTTGCGCTGCTGATCGCGATGTCTGCGGTTAAAACGGTTTTGGTGATACTGCCAGCGTTTAATTTTCCATTGTTACTAATCAGCGTACCCATTCCGGCTTCAATATTCGCCGCCGTGTCCGTGACTGCTGCAATACTTACTACGTTTTTATTCTTTACAAGCGCTGACATCTCTTCCATCGTGACAGCGTCAGTTATTTTGAATTGCCGGTTGCCGCTGAGTTTTGATATGAGGCTGGCGTTGTCCTTGTACTGGGCCTTTGTTAATGACAGAACGCCGGTGTCCGTCACATTGATGCTGCTAATGTTACTAACGTTTGCACGAAGGCCAGCCGCATTGTTCAAGATATCGATGAAATGTGTTTCTTCAACTGCATATTTCTTTGCAGGCGGGATCGCTGCGGCTGCGGCTGCAGCTCCGAGAGGTGCTGCACTAATTGCCTGCTGCTTAATGGAGAGGCCAGTATTGGTGGCAGATGTGATTAAAGACATAAGTGACTCCTTGAGCACGTTGGTGGATGTACTCAATGCATCGACGCTCGCTTTACAAAGTTGAGCGCTTTTTTGTCCAATCGAGCTTAAACATTAGATATAAAAAATATATCTAAAAACCTTATGTACTAGCAAAGTACATTTGGTGGCAAGCCGGTGTGGCTTTTGCGGCCCTAAAGCGCGGGCCAACTCTACTATCGGCACGAACTGAAAAAACTTCAGTTTTAATCAGCTTCAGAAACCAGATTGCGTTAGCCTATGAGAATGGAACTGATAGATAGCACCCTGGACGCCGTCCCCGGCAGCGGACTGCGCTTGCTCTTGCAGACAAAAATCTGGGAGCGCGAAAACCTACCGCTCAATAACAGCCTGATCCCCCTGGAGATGCTGCTGTTTCTTGCTATCTGCCAGGCCGAGGGCAAGCGCCTAACGGTCAAGGGCCTGACCAGTTCATCGGCTTTTAGCGTTTTGGGTGCGGGCATCCACATGCGGCGCTTGGAGCGTGAGGGCTACATCACCTTGGAACAAGACAAAACCGACAGGCGGGTTAAATATATCTTGACCACGCCCAAGCTCGTTAAGCTACTGGCTGCTTATTTAGAGGTGCTGCGCACGTCCTTTGGCCAGTTACCCCGCCACGCTGCGTAAATCTGATCGGCAAGCGTCTGGCTGCCTGCCAGCTGCTGTTCACTTGACGCAGCCATAGCGTCCAAGCTTTGCACGCTGTCCGGCCAGCGCTCCACCAGGCCGGGGAAGGAGGCGCCGGGCTCGGCCATCCAAAGTGCGATTTTTTGGGCGGTGATCTCTATATGGAACTGCATGCCCAAATGCGGACCCAGCGCAAATGCTTGGTGCGCGCAGGCGGGGGAGGACGCGATCAGCTCTGCGCCCGGCGGCAGCGTGACAAAGCTGTCGCGGTGCCATTGGTAGAGGGTGTGGAAGCTGCTTTTCTTACCTGCGTTTTCGGACGATGAGATGGTGCCAGCTCCTGGCGCTTTACCCGACCCGCTCGATGCGTCGTTCACGCCAAACCAGTAACGCGCAGCGGCGTTGCCCGTGGTTTGAAGCGGCATCCAGCCAATCTCAGGCTGAGCAGCACGCTCCACCTTGCCGCCAAAGGCGCGGGCCATCAGTTGCCCACCCAGGCAGTGGCCGATGATGGGTACGCCCAGCGCGTCGGCCTCGCGCATCAGCGTTTCGGCGTGGCGCAGGGAAGGGCGGTCGTCATTAGCGCTCCACTCGCCGCCCAGCACCGCCATGCCTTGGTAGGCGCTGACCGACGCCGGGTAAACCTCGCCCGCGTCGGCGCAGAACACATGCCAGCTTATTTTTTGAAAGTCCAGCCACTGGCCCAGGTAGCCGGGGCCGTCATCGGGCAGGTGCTGTAGCACCAAGACATCGGCGGGCTGGTCGTGGGGAGTAGGCATTGCTTTTGGACGCGGCGGGTAAGACGCTTAGACCGCTTGCGCGCTCGCAGATGTGGCGGATGGCGGGGGAACGGAGGTGGCGGCTGGAGCGGGGGCGGCAGCGTTCAAGGGTGTACCTTTTGCAGCGCTAACAGGCGCCCCCCATTGCAGCGCCAGTTGCGTACCTTGCAAGATAGCGCGCTTGGCGTCCAGCTCGGCGGCCTCATCCGCGCCGCCGATCAGGTGCACTTGTGCGCCGCCTGCCAGCAATTGGGCTTGCAGTTCGCGCTGCGGCTCTTGCCCAGCACAGACCACGATGGTGTCCACGGCCAAAGTCATGGGCTTGTCGCCCGCCATGATGTGCAGGCCCTGGTCGTCGATGCGCTGGTAGCTGACCAGGTTCATCATTTCTACCTCGCGGTTTTTGAGCGAGGTGCGGTGTATCCAGCCCGTGGTTTTGCCCAAGCCGTCGCCCACTTTGCTTTTCTTACGCTGGAGCAGGTAAATCTTGCGCGGGATGGGCGCGATATGCGCCGCAGCCAAGCCCCCGGCGCTGGCGTAGGTCGTGTCTACGCCCCATTCTTTGAAAAACTGGGGTGCGTCCAGGCTGGAGCTGCTGCCTTCGTGCAGCAAAAATTCTGCGGTGTCAAAGCCTATCCCGCCCGCGCCAATTAGCGCCACGCGCTGCCCGACTTTGCATTTGTCGCGCAGCACATCCAGGTAGCTGCGCACCGAGGGATGGTCAATGCCCTCGATAGCGGGCGTGCGCGGTGTCACGCCGGTGGCCAGCACCACTTGCGTAAAACCGGCGCCCAATAAATCTTGCGCGCTCACGCGCTGGCCCAGGCGCAGGGTGACGCTGGTCAACTGGATTTGCTTGGCAAAGTAGCGCAGCGTCTCGTAAAACTCTTCTTTGCCCGGCACTTGCTTGGCGATATTGAACTGCCCGCCAATCTCGCTGGCGGCGTCAAACAGCGTCACATCCAAGCCGCGCCGCGCCGCCGAGGTGGCGAAGGCCAAGCCGGCAGGGCCTGCGCCCACCACGGCAATGCGTTCGCGCACCGGGGCGGGGGTTTCGACCATCAGGGTTTCGTGGCAAGCGCGGGGGTTGACCAGGCAAGAGGTGATCTTGCCGCCAAAGGTGTGGTCCAGGCAGGCTTGGTTACAGCCAATGCAGGTGTTGATTTCGTCGGCCCGGCCTTCGGCGGCTTTGCGTACAAAGTCGGCATCGGCCAAAAAGGGCCGCGCCATAGACACCATATCGGCCATGCCATCGGCCAAAATTTGCTCGGCTACTTCGGGCGTGTTGATGCGGTTGGTGGCCACCAGCGGAATGCCCACTTTCCCTTTGAGCTGCGCCGTCACCCAGGCAAACGCGGCGCGTGGCACTTTGGTGGCGATGGTGGGGATGCGCGCCTCATGCCAGCCGATGCCGGTGTTCAAAATCGTCACCCCGGCCTGCTCCAGTGCCTGCGCCAGTTGCACCACTTCGGCCAGCGTGGAGCCGCCTTCTACCAAGTCCAACATCGACAACCTAAAAATCACAATGAAATGAGGCCCTACCGCTTGGCGTATGCGGCGCACAATTTCCAGCGGAAAGCGGATGCGGTTTTCGTAGCTGCCGCCCCAGGCGTCTTCGCGCTGGTTGGTTTGGCGGGCGATAAATTCATTGATCAAATAGCCTTCCGAACCCATGATCTCCACGCCGTCATAGCCCGCGCTTTGGGCCAGGGCAGCGCAGCGGGCGTAGTCGGCAATGGTTTCTTCGATTTCTTCGTCCGTCAGAGGGTGCGGGCGAAACGGGTTGATAGGCGCTTTGAGCGCGCTGGGCGCGACTAGCTGCGGGTGGTAGGCGTAGCGGCCAAAGTGGAGGATTTGCATAGCGATCTTGCCGCCCGCGTCGTGTACCGCTTGCGTTACCACCTTGTGTTTGTCGGCCTCCTCTTGCGTGGCCATGCGTGCGCCGCCGGGCAGGGGGCGGCCCCGGTCATTGGGGGCGATGCCGCCGGTGACGATCAGGCCCACGCCACCGCGCGCCCGCTCGGCATAAAAAGCGGCCATGCGCTCAAAGCCGTTTTTGGCTTCCTCTAAGCCCACATGCATAGAGCCCATGATGACGCGGTTCTTGAGTTCGGTAAAACCCAGGTCCAGGGGCTTGAGCAAATGGGGGTAGGGATTCACGCGGGCGTCCTCGATGTATTTTTTAAAAATAAAGCTGCCGTGCGCTGGGTTCGCGCTGGGCCGCCATGAAGGGCGGTATTCTCTACCATGCGGCCCCCGGCATATTTGCGCCCACTGCCGCTATGTGGACTAAGCTACCGCGCAACAACCGCTGTTGATTGCCTGACCCTGGCCCCAGGCACCAATCGATTTCAACATGCCCCATACCACTTCACCACCAGCGCCCGTGCGCCCACGCGACGCGGCCAGCCTGCTGATTTACCGGCATACAGGTTCCGAAATACAGGTGCTGATGGGCAAGCGCAGGCCAGGTGCACGCTTTTTGCCCGATGTGTATGTCTTCCCCGGCGGTGCGCTAGATGCGGCGGATGCCTTGGGCGTGGCGGTTGCTCAATCAGAAGCAGAAGCCCAAGTCCAAGTCCAAGTCCAAGTGGGAGTACCACCGGGTGTTGCTGCCGGTGCCGGTGCCCCAAGCATGGATGGACGCGAACCAGCGAGCAGGCAGACTCATTTGCATCTATCGCCATGGGTGCGCGCCATGGCAGCGCGTGATGTGCTGCATGCCAGCGCCTTGCTGCGCGCTGCCTTGCGCGAAGCGCAGGAAGAAAGCGGCTGGCGCTGGGCCGATGCGAGCCCGCCAAACCTGGACGCCACCGGCTTACGCTACCTGGGCCGCGCCATCACCCCGGCACAAAGCCCCCGGCGCTTTCATGCGCGCTTTTTTGCGGTGCCGCATACCCGCATGCAGCAAGACCCGCACGTCGATGGCGAGTTGCTGGACTTGCGCTGGGTCGATGCGCGCAACCCGCAGCGGCTGCCCATCATTGACGTGACCGAATTTATGCTGGCCGAGTTGCATCGCGCATTGGCTAGCGAGCGCGAAGGCTTGCCTTTGCTTAGCTATGTCAACGATAGGGTGCGCGTGCGCAGGCGCCCCTTCGCTTAAGTGGACGCACGCGCGCGAAGGTTTGGGCGCGCGCGAGAGAAGGCGCATTAGGATTTAGCCGCCGCCAGCTATCCCTTAAGGGTGAACAGCGGAATGTCTTTCGCTACCGATAGCGCATCAAGTTGCACGCGGGTTTTGTCTTTGGCGAAGGTGGCTACGGCTGCGTGCGCCTCGGGTCGTGACATGCTGCGCACATCGCTGTGCGATTGGCCTGCCGCTTGCATCAGGCGCTGCGCGAAATGGGGCTCTAGCGCGGCGAAGGCCACTCGGCCGTCTTTGCAGGGGTAAACGCGGTAGCCGGCGTGGCTGCCGCCCACGCTGCCCTTTGCGGTGGTCAGGCCCCAGTTGCGCGGCAGCGCCAGGTAATGCGCGGCTTCGGACAGGGCTACTTCCATATGCGCGCCCTTGCCACTGGCCATGCGCTGCATCTGCACTTGTAGCACCGCTTCGCTGGCCATCAGTGACCCGCCCATATCTGCGTACAGCGAGGGCGGGGTGTCCATGCCGGTGACCAAACCGGCTTCGGCCATGTAGGTGAGGTCATGCCCCGGTTCTTCGGCGCGCGCCCCCGGTGCGCCGACGATGGCCACCATGCTGAGCGTGGGGTAGCGTTTTTTCAGGCCCGCCCAGCCCAGGCCGAGTTTGTCTAAAGCTGAAGGCCGAAAAGAGGTGAGCAGCACATCGGTGCGCGCCAGCGCTTTGTGCAGTGTGGCCTGGCCTTTGGCGGTTTTGAGGTCGGCCTGCATCACGCGGATGCCCTGGTGCAAGGTGGCGTAGGCGGGTAGGTTGTACATACCCATAGGGTCGCCCGGCGTGCCCGCGGGCAGCGCGGCGGGCGCCGGGGGTTCGAGTTTGCTGCACCTGGCGCCCATGGCGTGCAGCCGCATCATGGCGGCAGGGCCGGGCAGGTTGAGCGCCAGGCTGAGGATGCGTACTCCTTTGAGCGGGCGCAGGGGTTTTGGGGTGGTGATTTTGGTTGCCATGAGGGGTCTCTTTGGTACAAGGAGCTTAGAAATAATGAACCGGTATGGGCTGGATGTGATGCGATGCCAAGCGTTGAACTTAGGTCGGGCTGGAAGCGCTGGTGTCCAGGCTACGCGCTTGCTGCGCCCAAGTGGCAAACCAAGCGAGCGCTACATCGTCCGGTTCACCCGCGTCCAGCGCGTCAAGAATACAAACTTCGCCAACCAACTGCGCGCCCAGGTCTTGCAAGCGATTTTGAAAGGCTTTTGCGCCACCGTAAAAGGTATCGCCATAGCTGCTGTCGCCCAGCGCGACCAGGCCGTAGCGCACATGGCCCAAATAACGCGCTTGCGCGTCCAGGCTCTGGTACAGGCCTTGGGCGTTGTCAGGCACGTCGCCCTGGCCGGTGGTGGAGCAGCACAACACCAAGAAGCCGGGGGTGTCGAATACGGCGATCGTCTGGTCTTGCATATCCAGCACTT
>CANFJQ010000055.1 GCA_947447615.1 Comamonadaceae bacterium | reverse complement strand
CTGGACAAGCCGCTGCATAAATATTTGCTCGACAGCGCGGACGGCACAGGCGAGGGTGAGCGCCGGGTCAAAGTAGTTTCCCGCGACGACCCGGACGGGCTGCCTTCGGTGACCTTGGTCAAAGTGCTGGCGCGCAGCGCGCCGGGCGCTGCGCAGGCCATGAGCTTGCTGGCGGTGACCATCAAAACCGGCCGCACCCACCAAATCAGGGTGCATTTGGCCTCCGAAGGCATGCCGATTGCGGGCGATGACAAATACGGAAATTTTGAGGACAACAAAGCCTGGGCGCGCGCTGCGGTGCCGCTTAAGCGCATGTTTTTACATGCTTGGCGTTTGCAAATCGCCCATCCGGTCAGCGGGGAGGCGCTTGCCTTACAAGCGCCCTTGGCCCCTGAATTGCTGCCTTTTTTGCAAGCACGCCTGCCCGCTGCGCTTGCTACCATCGACGCCTTTGCGACCGCTGCCAAGCAGATAGACGACCTATGACTTCCGTACCCAAACGCCGTTTTGACCTGATCGCTTTTGATTGGGACGGCACCCTGTTTGACTCCACCGCCATCATCGTGCGTTCGATTCAGGGCGCGGTGCGCGATGTGGGTGGCACCGTACCCAGCGACAAGGAGGCTGCGTACGTGATCGGTTTAGGGCTGGGCCAGGCTTTGGCGCATGCGGCGCCGGATGTGCCTAAGGAAAAATACCCGCTGCTGGGTGAACGCTATAAGTACCACTATGGGCGCGAGCAAGACCAGATTAGCCTGTTCCCTGGCGTGCTGGAAATGCTGGCCGAATTAAAGGCGCGTCAATACTTTCTAACCGTGGCCACGGGCAAAAGCCGTTGGGGCTTGGACCAGGCCTTGGCGCATGTGGACCTGAAAGACCTGTTCCACGCCAGCCGCACGGCGGATGAAACAGCAGGCAAACCGCATCCGCGCATGCTGCATGAACTGATGGCGGAAATGGGCGTGTCGCCCGAGCGCACGCTGATGGTGGGCGACACCACGCACGATTTGCAATTGGCGGCCAATGCGGGATGCGCCAGTGTGGGCGTGAACTACGGCGCCCATGACGCAAGTGCCTTGGCAGCGCTTGGGCCTTTGTATATTGCCGATTCGGCGCAGGCCTTGCACCGCTGGATGCTGGACTACGCGTAAATCCGCCGCGTCCGTGGGCCTGCCAGATTTTTAAAATCGAATACCTGTTTGCCCCATGACTGCCCAAAGCACGCTAATCCCGCTGTGTTCTTCTTCCGACCTGCAAGAGGGTGGGCTGGCGGTGCCTTTTGATGTGCTGTACCAAGGGCAAAGTTGTTGGGCATTTGCCATACGCTTTAAGGGAGAAGTACACGCTTACCTGAACCGTTGCAGCCACGTGGCCATGGAAATGGATTTCCAGGCCAACCGTTTTTTTGATACCACTGGCCAGTGGTTGATATGCGCCACCCATGGCGCGCTGTACGCACCCGATACCGGGCGTTGTATGAATGGCCCCTGCCGTGGCGGCTTGGTGAAAATTTCCCTTTCCGAGCAGGACGGCTTGGTGGGCTGGCATACTGACCCGCAATTACTACCGCAGACTTTCTAATATGACAGAGCCCGTTTTTACCGATCCCGCATCGCCCCCCCCCGCTCCAAGCGATGCTTCAGCGCCAGCAGCCGCTGGCCCGTCCAACGCCGCCAGCGGGTCGGCCTGGGAGCGCAGCTTCATCGAAAAATGGATGCACGACAGCCTTGCCGAGCAGCGCGCAGCGCGGCGCTGGAAATACGGCATGCGCCTGGCTTGGCTTTTGTTTTTTGCGGGGCTGATTTGGCTGGGCATGGACCGCAGCGGCAGCATGCACAACACCGATGTGTCCCGGCCGCATACGGCGGTGGTCGAGATCAAGGGTGAGATTGCCTCGGGCGCCGATGCCAGTGCAGAAGCGGTGATTACTTCCATGCGCAGTGCATTTGAAGACGAGGGAGCGCTAGCGGTGGTGCTCTTGATTAATTCGCCCGGCGGCAGCCCGGTGCAAGCGGGCATCATGAACGACGAGATTCGCCGTTTGAAGGCTTTGCATAAGAAGCCGGTCTATGTGGTGGTGGAAGAAACCTGCGCTTCGGCAGCCTATTACATTGCGGTAGCTGCCGACCAGATATTCGTGGACAAGGCCAGCATCGTGGGCAGCATCGGCGTGCTGATGGACGGCTTTGGCTTTACCGGTTTGATGGAAAAACTGGGCGTGGAGCGGCGCTTAATGACCGCAGGCCAGAACAAAGGCTTTCTAGACCCCTTTAGCCCGCAGACAGAAAAACAAAAAGAGTTTGCGCAGTCCATGCTGAACCAAATTCACCAGCAGTTCATCGGCGCCGTCAAAGACGGACGCGGAGACCGTTTACAAGAGACGCCAGAGACTTTTAGCGGTTTGTTCTGGACCGGTGATCAGGCGGTCAAGATGGGGCTGGCCGACCATCTGGGCAACCTCGATTACGTAGCCCGCGAGGTCGTCAAGGCGCCGGAAATCATCGACTACACCCGCCGCGAAAACGTAGCCGAACGTTTGGTCAAGCGCTTTGGTGCATCCGTGGGCGAATCCATGGCCAGCGCCTTGCGCTACGCGCCTGGCTTGCGTTAAGGCGCAAGCCCCTAGCCCACTTCAAGCCGCTGGCCTACCCGCCTGGGCCTCAGGGGCCAATCGCAAATACAGCCGGTGTTTGATTGTTCAAACCCCACTTGCCGCGTTTCCAGTCCTGGGAGGTGCCGCTGTAGTGGCGGCATGTTTCTAGCGTCAAGCCCATAGACACCGCCAAGCGCGTGCCCGCTTGCAATACTTCCACCAGCGTGCGCAACAAGGCTTCGTTGCGGTAAGGTGTTTCAATAAACAATTGGGTTTGCCCAGTCTTGAGCGCAAGCGCTTCCAGCGCCTTGATGCGCTGGGCGCGTAAGGCCGGTTCGCTGGGCACATAGCCCACAAACGCGAAGTTCTGGCCGTTCAGGCCGCTCGCTGCCAGCGCCAGCATCAGCGATACCGGGCCAATTAAGGGTTGCACTTCGATGCCTAGCGCATGGGCAGCGCGCACCACCGAAGCACCCGGGTCAGCAATCGCAGGCATACCAGCCTCGCTGAGCAAGCCCATATCCAGCCCTTGCAAGGCGGGCGCGAGCAAGCTGCGTGCATCAAAGCCGGTATCGCCTTTTTTATGCACCTCGCGCGGCAGTTCCTGTAATTGCTGCTCCTGGATGCTGACGCACAGCGGGCTGACTTCACCCACGCGCTTGAGAAAGGCGCGCGCCGATTTGGCGTTTTCGCATACCCAGTGCCCGAGCGCGGCGGCGCGCGCGATGGTGGCTTGGGGTAGCACCTCGCCCAGGGGCACAACGCTGTCGCAGCCAAAATCCAATGGTGTGGGAACCAGATACAGCGTGCCCAGGCGCTTGGCACTTATGGCACCGGCAGCCGGGTTCACGCAGACCCCAGTACGGGCAGGCCGGCCCGGCCCAGCAGGGCGCTCAGGCGAATCAGCGGCAGGCCGATGAGCGCCGTGGGGTCGTCGTTGTCGATGCTGTGCATCAACGCGATGCCCATGCCTTCGCTTTTGACACTGCCCGCGCAGTCATAAGGCTCTTCGGCGCGGAGGTAAAAGTCAATTTCCGCGTCCGATGCGTCGCGGTAAGCGACCCGCACCGGCACCAGCACTTCTTCGCAAAACCCGCTGGCCCGGCACAGCACCGCCATGGCGGTTTGAAAAACCACCGTCTGGCCGCGCATGGCGCGCAGCTGGCTGACAGCGCTCTCGTAATTACCCGGCTTGCCCAAGGCCTGCCCCGCTAAGTCCGCCACCTGGTCGCAGCCGATCACCACGGCATGGGGCGCCGCGTCGGCCACCGCGGCGGCCTTGGCCAGGGCCAGTCGGCTGGCCAGTGCCGCCGGCGCCTCACCGGCCAGGGGCGTTTCGTCCACGCCGGGCGCTTGCACCGCAAAAGGCAATTGCAGGCGCTCGAGCAGCGAGCGGCGGTAGCGGGAAGTGGACGCCAAAATCAGGGCGCGGGTGGCTGGGCTTTGCATGCGTTGATTCTCTTACACTGCACGCATGGCCACTTCAAACTCGTACCGCAAGCTATCGATTGGCGCCTTCGCGCTCGAAGCAGCGCCCCTAGAAGGCAAGTCAGCTTTGGCCCAATTGCCCCGCTTGGCGGACGAAGCAGTGCAGGCGGTGGCTGAGCGCACGGTGCATTTCCAGGCGCTGGGCAACATGCGCAGCGACGCGTCGGGTACGCCTGTGCCGTGGTTGCAGATGAAAGGGCAGGTAGAGATTGATTTGGTATGCCAGCGCTGTCTGGAGCCGGTAACTACCCAGGTGCAGTTCGATCGCGAATTTCGCTTTGTGGAATCCGAGGAAGCTGCTTTAGCGCAGGATGAGGACTCGGAGGAAGACTTGCTGGTCAGCTCACCTCAGTTTGACTTGCTGGAATTGGTGGAAGACGAGCTGCTGATGGCCTTGCCCGTGTCTCCAAAGCATGAAAAATGCCCCGGCGAACTGAAATTGTCGGCGGCGGACGCTGATTTTGAAGCGACCAGCGAGCGCCCCAACCCTTTTGCCAAGCTGGCGCAGCTGAAGACACCCAAAAGCTGAGCGCCCTCGCAAATGTGGCCAGACGCTATAATGGAAGGCTTGGGTGCACACTCTGCGATTTGCACTATCCGATTAACCGACGGCGCTGCCTCGCCTGCAGCCACTTTGACCAGGAGCCAACCATGGCAGTTCAGCAAAATAAAAAATCCCCCTCCAAGCGCGGCATGCACCGTTCGCACAATGCATTGGTGGTGCCCGGCATTGCCGTGGAGCCGACCACCGGCGAAATCCATTTGCGTCACCACATCAGCCCCACCGGCTTTTACCGTGGCCGCAAAGTCCTCAAGACCAAATCAGAAGCCTGACCTCCGCGGTCGGCACCAAGCCCGAAGCTGCATCGCCTGTAGCCTCGGGCTTTTTTCATGTCCACGCGCCTGAGTTCCGTGAAACTTCTTTTTCTCCCGTACGCTGCATGATTACCATCGCAGTGGACTGTATGGGTGGCGATTTTGGTCCCCCGGTCACCCTCCCAGCTTGCCGCAAATTTCTGGCTTCGCACCCAGACGCGCACTTGGTATTGGTCGGTTTGCCGCAGGCTTTGGCCGATTTTTCGCATCCCCGTGTTACCAAGGTATTCGCCAGCGAAGTGGTGGAAATGGACGACGCCTTGGAAGTCGCCTTGCGCAAGAAAAAAGATTCGTCTATGCGCGTTGCCATCGAGCAAGTGCGCGACGGCTTGGCGCAAGCCGCAGTCTCCGCGGGCAACACCGGCGCGCTGATGGCGATTGCCCGCTATCTGCTCAAGACGCTCGAAGGCATTGAGCGGCCCGCGCTGGCCGGGCAAATTCCCAATGCCAAGGGCCAGGCCACCACGGTGCTGGATTTGGGCGCCAACGTAGATTGCACGCCTTTGCATTTGCTGCAATTTGCGGTCATGGGCTCGGCGCTAGTCTCGGTGACCGACAGCATCAGTGCGCCCTCAGTCGGTTTGCTCAATATCGGTTCGGAAGTCATCAAGGGCAACGAAACGATTAAAGAATCCGGCGAATTGCTGCGCGCTGCAGCGGCCAGCGGGGATTTGAATTTTTTCGGCAATGTCGAAGGCAATGACATTTTCAAAGGCACGGTGAACCTGGTGGTGTGCGACGGTTTTGTCGGTAACGTGGCCCTTAAAACCAGCGAAGGCCTGGCCGGCATGATCGTCGGTTTCCTGAAAGAGGAATACGGACGCAATCTGTTTACCAAACTAGCGGCGCTGGCCTCGGCATCGGTTTTGTCCGCGCTCAAACGGCGCATTGACCACCGGCGTTACAACGGCGTGGCCTTGCTGGGCTTGCGCGGACTGGTATTTAAGAGCCACGGCTCAGCCGATGAACTGGCGTTTTCTAGTGCTTTGGGCCGGGCGTATGATGCCGTCAATAACAACTTGTTAGAGCGCGTGCGAACGCGCATTGCGCATGCGGCGCCTCTGCTCAATGCGCAAGTTCCCGCCCCCACGCAGGGCTAAGTTCCCGATCCGGATTTTTCATGAATAGCTATTCACGTATTACGGGCACCGGCAGTTATCTCCCGCCCAAGCGCCTGAGCAATGGCGATATGGTGGCACGACTGGCGCATGATGGCATTGAGACATCGGACGACTGGATCGTCGAGCGCAGCGGCATCAGCGCCCGCCACTTTGCCGACGACGGTGTGTTTTGCAGCGATTTGGCCTTGCATGCCTGTCAGGCCGCTTTGCAAGCGGCGGGGCGCTCGGCCAGTGAGGTCGATCTCATCATCGTCGCCACCTCCACGCCGGATATGGTGTTTCCTTCTACGGCCTGTATTTTGCAAGGCAAGCTGGGGGCTATCGGCGGCGCGGCGTTTGATGTGCAGGCGGTGTGCAGCGGATTTGTGTATGCGCTGACGGTGGCCGATGCGCTAATCAAGACGGGTAGTGCACGTTGTGCGCTGGTGGTTGGCGCAGAGATTTTCTCGCGCATATTGGATTTCAAAGACCGGGGCACTTGCGTGCTTTTTGGCGACGGCGCCGGTGCGGTGGTGCTGGAAGCATCCGACACACCGGGCATTTTGTCCACCGATCTGCATGCCGACGGGCGCCATGTCGATATTTTGTGTGTGCCCGGCCATGTGCAGGGTGGGGCGGCGAGCGGCGTTCCCTTGCTCAAAATGGCAGGCCAAGCGGTATTCAAACTGGCGGTAGGCGTGCTCGAAGATGCAGCCCGCGCGGTCTTGACCAAGGCCGGCAAAGCCGAGGCAGACATCGATTGGCTGGTGCCGCACCAGGCCAATATCCGCATCATTCAAAGCACGGCTAAAAAGCTCAAGCTGCCTATGGATAAGGTCATGTTGACGGTGGACCAGCATGGCAATACCTCGGCGGCCTCGATTCCGCTGGCACTCGATGCCGGTGTGCGTGGCGGGCGGATTCAGAAAGGTCAAACCGTATTGCTCGAAGGCGTGGGCGGCGGCTTTACCTGGGGCGCGGTCCTGCTAACGCTCTAATCTTTCTGCGCTGCCACTCGTATCGCTTTTCATTTTTTCATTAATTTGACGCTTGAACCGATGAAACCATTTGCTTTTGTTTTTCCCGGCCAGGGCTCCCAGTCCGTGGGCATGCTGGACGCATGGGGCGATCACCCGGTGGTGCGCGCGGTGCTGGACGAGGCCTCGCAGGCTTTGCAAGAAGATGTGGGCGCCTTGATCCGCGAAGGCAGCAAAGAGGCCCTGGCCTTGACAACCAATACCCAGCCGGTGATGCTGGTGGCTGGTGTCGCTGCTTACCGGGTGTGGATGGCCGAAGTGGGTGTTGCGCCGCATGCGGTGGCTGGGCATTCCCTGGGCGAGTACGCGGCTTTGGTGGCGGCGGGCGCTATGACGCTGGCCGATGCGGTGCCCTTGGTGCGTTTGCGTGGCCAGGCCATGCAGGACGCCGTGCCGGTGGGCAAGGGCGCGATGGCAGCTATTTTGGGCATGGACCCGGCGCGTGTGGCGGCTTTGTGTGCCGACGTGGCGGCAGAGTTTTCTCCTGAAAGCGGCGAAGTGGTGGAGGCGGCTAATTTCAATGACAACGCCCAGACAGTGATTTCCGGCAGCAAAGCGGCGGTCGAGCGCGCTTGCGAAGTACTCAAAGCCCAGGGCGCCAAGCGCGCTTTGTTGCTGCCGGTATCGGCCCCATTCCATTGCGCCTTGATGCAACCGGCGGCCCTGATACTGCGCGAACGCTTGGGCCAGATTGCGATGGCCAGCCCGCATATACCTTTGATTAACAATATCGACGTTGCGGTGGAAACCGAGCCAGCGCGCATTCGCGAGGCTTTGTACCGCCAGGCCTTCGGGCCGGTGCGCTGGGTGCAAACCGTGCACGCCCTCAAAGCGCGGGGCCTGGAGCACATTGTGGAATGCGGCCCGGGCAAAGTCTTGAGTGGCATGGTCAAGCGCATTGATGCGTCTTTAAGTGCTTTCGCAGTTTTTGATCCGGCCACCTTGGCCGAAACACAGGCGGGATTGGAATGACATCCATGGAATTTTCTGGCCAGGTGGCCTTGGTGACTGGCGCCTCGCGCGGCATTGGCGCGGCCATCGCCCTCGAATTGGCCCGCAAAGGCCTGCGCGTGGTCGGAACGGCCACCAGCGAAACGGGTGCGCAAGGCATTAGCCGGGCCTTGGAGGCCTATCCTGGCTGTACCGGGCGGGTGCTCAACGTGACGGACGGCCCTGCTTGTGACGCGCTAGTGGATTCGGTGATCAAGGAGTTGGGCAGTTTGCAGGTGCTGGTCAATAACGCCGGCATCACGCGCGACAACCTGGCCATGCGTATGAAAGACGATGACTGGGATGCGGTCATAGACGCCAACCTCAAAGGCGTTTTCCGCATGAGCCGGGCGGTAATGCGGACCATGATGAAGCAGCGCTATGGCCGCATCATCAACATTACTTCGGTGGTGGGCGCCTCCGGCAATCCCGGGCAGGCCAATTACGCCGCAGCCAAAGCCGGTGTGGCGGGTATGACCCGCGCCCTGGCCCGCGAGCTTGGTTCGCGGCAGATTACCGTCAATTGCATCGCGCCGGGCTTTATCGCCACCGACATGACGGCAGCGCTGAGCCAGGAACAGCAAAATGCCTTGCAAACCCAGATTCCCTTGGGGCGTTTGGGCCAGCCTTCCGATATTGCGCATGCGGTGGTCTATCTGGCCTCGCCGCAAGCGGCCTATGTAACGGGCCAGGAATTGCACGTCAACGGCGGCATGTATATGTAAAGTAGTATCCGGTTTAACGCCTTTGTGTCCGCAAGGCGGCCACTGCGAGCGCAGATTGCTCGCACTGGTAAAATTGCGGGCTGTTTCACAACCCTTAGAGGGAACCCATGAGCGATATCGAAGTACGTGTCAAGAAAATCATCGCCGAGCAACTCGGTGTAGAAGAGTCCCAGGTCACCAACGAAAAAGCCTTTGTGGCCGATTTGGGCGCTGATTCGCTGGACACGGTGGAACTGGTGATGGCCTTGGAAGATGAGTTCGGCATCGAAATTCCCGACGAAGACGCCGAAAAAATCACCACAGTGCAAAACGCCGTGGACTACGCCATGACCCACAAAAAGGCCTAATAGGCCTGGCCTAACACCCCACCTTTGCGGTCGGGTGTTAGAAAAATTCCCGGCGACATGCCTTTGCGCAAGCCGCCCGGGAGCTCAGACGGCGCAACCGCTGGGCTCTGTTTGTCATTGACGAAACGTTTTATACAGGTGAGTATGTCCCGTCGTCGCGTAGTAGTTACCGGTTTAGGCTGCGTCAGCCCGGTGGGCAATACGGTAGATCAGGCTTGGGCCAATCTGCTGGCGGGCACATCAGGCATCAGCCAGATCAGCAAATTTGATGCAAGCGCATTTTCCTGCCGTATCGCGGGCGAGGTGCGCGATCTGGACTTGGATCGCTATATCAGCCCCAAAGACGCGCGCGCCATGGATACTTTTATCCATTACGGCATCGTTGCCGCCGTGCAAGCGGTGCAAGACGCGGGACTGGCCACCGGCGATGCGCTGGGCGAAGAAGAAGCGACACGCATCGGTTGCGTGATCGGCTCGGGCATTGGCGGCCTGCCCATGATCGAGCACACCAATATCGAATTTACCGCTCGTGGCCCACGGCGCATCTCGCCGTTTTTCGTGCCCGCCTCGATCATCAATATGACAGCCGGCCATGTATCCATGCGCTTTGGTTTCAAGGGCCCCAATATCGCGATTGCGACCGCCTGCACCACCGGCCTGCACTGCATAGGCGAGGCCGGCCGCATGATTGAGTACGGCGACGCCGACGTTATGGTGGCGGGCGGATCCGAAGCGGCGGTTTCCCACTTGGGTGTTGGCGGCTTTGCGGCCATGCGAGCCCTGAGCACCCGCAACGATGATCCGGCGACGGCTTCTCGCCCCTGGGACAAGGACCGCGACGGCTTTGTACTGGGTGAGGGCGGCGGCATCATGGTGCTGGAGGAATACGAGCACGCCAAAGCGCGTGGCGCCCGCATCTACGCCGAATTAGCAGGCTTTGGCATGAGTGCCGATGCCGGGCACATGACCGCGCCGAATATGGACGGGCCACGCCGCGCCATGCTCAGCGCATTGCGTAACGCGGCCCTTAATCCTGACGACATTGATTACCTTAATGCGCATGGCACGTCCACTCCCTTGGGCGATATCAACGAAACCAATGCCATTAAAGCGGCGCTGGGCGAGCAGGCTAAGCGGATTGTGGTCAGTTCCACCAAATCCATGACGGGGCATTTGCTGGGTGGCGCTGGTGGGCTGGAGTCGGTGTTTACTGTGCTAGCGCTGTACCACCAAAAGTGCCCGCCGACCATCAACTTGTTCAACCAAGACCCCGAATGCGACCTGGACTACTGCGCCAACCAGGCGCGCGACATGCCGATCCGGGCGGCTTTGAAAAACAACTTCGGCTTTGGCGGCACCAACGGCGCATTGGTGTTCAAACGCGCTTAGGCTCTCGCTGGTACCGGTGTGGGTGGGCAATAGACCGTGTTGAGCCAGGCGCCTGCCGTTTGTTTGCCATTTGGCCGTAGTTCCACCCATGCTGGTGTTCTGCTGGGGCTGGGTTTCTTCAACTTAGCGGTGCTGGTGATGCTTGGCATCCATGAAGCGGCTGCAAGGTATTTGGCCTTTTTGGCGCTGCTTTTCTGCTGCATGGCTGTGCTTTGCGCCCGCGCCTGGCGGCGCATACCCAGCGGCACCTTGGAGTGGGACGGCAGTGCCTGGCGCTGGTCTGCGTGGTCGCAAGACGAAACTTGTCAGATACAGTGGACTTTAGCCGTGCCCGGTTTTTCGGTGCTTCGCCTGTCCGCCGGAAACGGTGACGTGCAATGGTTGATGACGGGGCCCGCGATGGAGCGGCAAGCACAATGGGCTGCATTTCGTCGTGCCTTGGTCGCCCATGTGGAGCGTGGCCACGGCATAGCGCCCGAGCACCTCAGGGTTTAATTGCTAAATCGGGCTGATGCAATGCCGTGTTCATGTAAAGTATTTTTAATACGCTTTGATTTTTTGCCAACGGGCCACATATAGCGTTGGCTGCGTCGGTGCGTGGTTTGCACTGTGCTGCGCACTGTTTGTATGGGGAGTTAGAGGATGAGATCTATGTTCGTATCACCTGTTTCTAGTCGCTTGCACGCCTGGCTCACTGCCTTGGCTGCAATCCTGTTGGCGCTGACCCTGGTCGGCCTGCCTGCGCAGCAGGCCCACGCACAGGCACGCGCCTTGCCGGATTTCACCGATCTGGTCGAGCAGGTTGGTCCCTCGGTGGTCAATATCCGCACCATGCAAAAAGTCTCCAACCGCCAACAGCCCAGTGGGCCGGGCGACGAGGAAATGATGGAGTTTTTCCGCCGCTTTGGTTTGCCTACGCCCAATATGCCCAGGCAGGCGCCACGCTCTAACCGTGGCGCACCCGAAGAAGAGGTGCCGCGGGGCGTCGGTTCAGGTTTTATCTTTTCGCAAGATGGCCTGATCATGACCAATGCGCATGTCATCGATGGGGCGGACGAGGTGTTGGTAACGCTCACGGACAAGCGCGAATTCAAAGCCAAAATCATCGGCGCGGATAAGCGCAGCGATGTGGCCCTGGTCAAAATTGAGGTAAGTGGTCTGACGCCCGTCAAAGTGGGCGATGTCGGGCGGCTCAAAGTAGGCGAATGGGTGATGGCCATTGGCTCGCCCTTTGGCTTTGAAAACACGGTGACCGCCGGTATCGTCAGCGCCAAGCAGCGCTATACCGACGACACCGATTACCTGCCCTTTATCCAGACCGACGTAGCGATTAACCCTGGCAATTCGGGTGGTCCGCTGATCAATATGCGGGGCGAAGTGGTGGGCATTAACAGCCAGATTTACTCTCGCTCCGGTGGCTTTATGGGTATTTCCTTTTCGATACCGATGGACGAGGCGGTGCGCGTGGTGGAGCAGTTGCGCAGCCAGGGCCGGGTGTCCAGGGGGCGTATCGGCGTGGGCATTGCGCCGGTGAGCAAAGAGTTAGCGGAGTCTTTGGGCCTGCCCAAGGCGCAGGGCGCGCTAGTGACCAGCGTCGAAGCCGGCGCACCGGCGGACAAGGCGGGCGTAGAGCCGGGTGACATTATTTTGCGCTTCAACGGCAAGCCCATTGAGAAGTCGATTGACTTGCCGCGCATCGTCGGCGAAATCAAACCGGGTACCAAAGCCACCGTCACGGTACAGCGGCGCGGTACGACTAAGGAACTGAATGTGACCGTCGCTGAGATTGAGCCCGAGAAAACGGCTGCCAAACCTGGCCCGGCCGAAGTCAAGCCCAAAGCCGCCGCTGGCCAGGCACTGGGCTTGAGCGTGAGCGAACTGACGGAGGCCCAGAAGAAGGAGCTGCGGGTCAAAGGCGGCGTCAGCGTGGATGCAGCAGCCGAGCCAGCAGCGCGCGCGGGCCTGCGCCAAGGCGATGTCATTTTGGCCATTGGCAATGTGGAAGTTGCGTCGGTCAAAGAATTCGAGGCTGTGGTCGCTAAGCTGGATAAAAGCAAAGCCATCAACGTGCTATTTCGGCGCGGCGAATGGACGCAATACGCCTTGATCAAACCAGGCAACTAAGGCGCAAACCGACCTTCTGGGCTGGCACGGTGGGGCCGGGCTGGCCCGACCAGCGGCCTGGTTCCAGGGGTGAAAGGCATTTGAAAGCCCTTACAAAGCGGTTTTTCAAGCTATCAGGGTAAAAAAATTGATTGATGGATTAGTTAGAATGAAGCCTTCGAAAATACGTTTTCGGTAATAAAGTAGTTTGCAAAATTCGCGATACGGAATGTTGTTGAGTGCTGCACATCCCATCAACACCTTATTCACATGGTTTGCTTACAATCTGTGCATAACTTGTGAATAAATAGAATGTTGTCGACAGACAACAAGCCGATTGGCCCCATGTGTGACCTCGTCGTTTTACGCTTTTTCCCTACAATGAAGTTCCAGCTTTCGCAGTTGCCAAAGAATGTTGGTTCAGGGCGCGTCGTTCATCCGACGCGCCCTTTTTTCTGCCCTGGCCTTTTTAATTCAATCTCTTGACCCTTCTGCTTGATGCAACACATCAGAAATTTTTCGATCATTGCGCATATTGATCATGGCAAATCCACGCTGGCCGACCGCCTGATTCAACGTTGCGGCGGTTTGGAAGCGCGCGACATGGAGGCCCAGGTTTTGGACTCTATGGACATTGAAAAAGAGCGGGGGATAACTATCAAGGCGCAGACGGCGGCCTTGCAGTACAAGGCCAAAGATGGGCAGGTGTACAACCTCAATTTGATCGATACGCCCGGCCATGTGGACTTCTCATATGAAGTGAGCCGCTCACTGTCGGCGTGCGAAGGCGCTTTGCTTGTGGTCGATGCCAGCCAGGGCGTGGAGGCCCAGACGGTGGCCAATTGCTATACCGCGCTAGAGCTAGGTGTGGAGGTGGTGCCGGTACTTAACAAGATGGATTTGCCCAACGCCGACCCGGACAACGCGCGCTCCGAGATCGAGGACGTGATCGGCATCGACGCCACCGAAGCCATTCCCTGTTCCGCCAAAACCGGCCTGGGCATTGATGAGATTTTGGAGGCCATCGTGGCCAAGGTGCCGCCGCCCAAGGGCAATCCCGATGGAGCCTTGCGGGCCATGATCATCGACAGCTGGTTTGACAGCTATGTCGGCGTGGTGATGCTAGTGCGCGTGGTCGACGGGCGATTGGCGCGCGGCGAAAAAATCAAGATGATGGCGACTGGAGCGGTCTACAACGCCGACAACCTGGGCGTCTTCACCCCCGCTAATTTGCCGCGCGAATCGCTGGAGGCGGGTGAGGTGGGCTACATCATCGCAGGCATCCGCGAACTGCAGGCGGCCAAGGTGGGCGATACCGTCACCCTGATCCGGCCGGGCACTGGCGGCGCAGCGGCCACCGCTACGCAAGCGCTGCCCGGCTTCAAGGAAATCCAACCCCAGGTCTTTGCCGGTTTGTACCCGACGGAGGCGAACCAGTACGAAGGCTTGCGCGACAGCCTGGAAAAGCTCAAGCTCAATGACGCCTCGCTGCATTACGAGCCCGAAGTGTCCCAGGCGCTGGGTTTTGGTTTTCGCTGCGGCTTTTTAGGCTTGTTGCATATGGAGATCGTGCAGGAACGCCTGGAGCGCGAGTTTGACCAGGACCTGATCACCACCGCCCCCAGCGTGGTTTACCAGGTGGTGCAGGGCGATGGCGAAGTGCGCATGGTGGAAAACCCGTCCAAGATGCCGGACCAGGGCAAGCTCGATGAAATTCGCGAGCCCATCGTCACCGTGCATTTGTATATGCCGCAGGAATACGTGGGTGCGGTCATGACCCTAGCCAACCAAAAGCGTGGCCTACAGCTCAATATGGCCTACCACGGCCGCCAAGTGATGCTGACCTATGAGATGCCGCTGGGCGAAATCGTGCTGGACTTTTTTGACAAGCTCAAATCCGTTAGCCGCGGTTATGCGTCCATGGACTATGAGTTCAAGGAATACCGCGCCTCCGATGTGGTCAAGGTCGATATTTTGCTCAATGGCGAGCGCGTCGATGCCTTGTCCATCATCGTGCACCGCACCCAGGCGACTTACCGGGGCCGGGCAGTGGTCGGCAAGATGCGCGAGGTGATTTCGCGCCAGATGTACGACGTCGCTATCCAGGCGGCGATTGGCTCGAATGTGATCGCGCGTGAGACAATCAAAGCCTTGCGCAAAAACGTGCTGGCCAAGTGCTACGGTGGCGATATTTCGCGTAAACGCAAGCTCCTTGAGAAACAAAAAGCAGGCAAGAAACGCATGAAACAAATCGGATCGGTGGAAGTGCCTCAAGAGGCTTTTCTGGCTATTTTGCGGGTGGAAGACTGATGCCCTTTATCACCGCTTTAGTACTCGCCGCCTTTGTGGCCTATGCAGGCGCCTGGTTTTCCGGCGCGGTAGAAGGTAATTTCGCATTCCTGTTGTTTATGGCCTCGGCGGTGACCGGTGTCTATTGGCTGGCCGAGCGCTTTTATTTTTTGCCGGCACGCCAAGCGGCAGCCCGCCAATTGCAGGAAGCTGATGACAAGCGCCGTGCCGATTTGCAGAGCAAAGGCATTGCCCGTGTCGATGGTGATATTGCCCAGGCCACTGAAACCATCCTGGCCCAGCCCTGGTGGCTCGATTGGACCGCCGGGCTCTTCCCGGTCATTATTTCGGTGTTTTTTCTGCGCTCATTTATCGTCGAACCCTTCAAGATTCCCTCGGGCTCCATGATTCCGACCCTGCTGGTGGGCGATCTGATTTTGGTCAACAAATTTCACTATGGCTTGCGCCTGCCGGTGCTCAACACCAAAATCACCGAGGGCGAAAAGCCGCAGCGTGGCGATGTGATGGTGTTCCGCTACCCGCCCAAGCCCAGCCTGGACTACATCAAGCGCGTGGTCGGCGTGCCAGGCGACACCGTGGCTTACCTCAATAAGCGCCTAACGATCAACGGCCAAGCGGTTCCCACCGATTCCGTGCCGGAATTTTTTGATGAAGATGCGATGCGCTACTTCAAGCAATTCGAAGAAAAATTCGGCACCCAAAGCCACCGCGTACTCAATGACGAGCAGCGCCCGGCTTTTGTCCCAGGAGCCGACAAATTCGCCGGCTCCGAGGGCTGCAATTACACCATCGAGGGCGTGACCTGCAAGGTGCCTGAGGGTCATTATTTCATGATGGGTGACAACCGCGATAACTCCATGGACTCGCGTTACTGGGGTTTTGTGCCCGAGAAAAACATTGTCGGTAAAGCCTTTTTCGTATGGATGAACTTCGGCAACCTCAAGCGCGTCGGGTCTTTCCATTGATCTGGAGGCAGACCAGTCCCATGGCCTGGCGCGCGCCGCTAGCACCGCGGCCTAGGGGCAAGACGTGAAACCCGAACTTGCGCAATTGCAGCAACGCCTGCAACATGAATTTATGCATCCGGCCTTGCTGGAGCAGGCCTTAACCCACCGCAGCTTTTCTTCCGACCATTACGAGCGCCTGGAATTTTTGGGCGACTCCGTGCTCAGCCTGGCGGTATCGGATTTTTTGTACGCCAAGTTGCAATCCCTGCCCGAAGGCGACCTTTCCCGCGTGCGTGCCAACCTGGTGCGCCAGGAGACTTTGCACAAGCTGGCTTTAGATTTGGGCCTGTCGCCCCTGCTCAAACTCGGTGATGGTGAGATGCGTTCGGGCGGCTCCAAGCGTCCGTCCATCCTGGCCGATGCGCTGGAGGCGATTATTGGCGCCATCTACCTGGATGCCGGTTACCCCGCAGCGCAGGGCCTGGTACAACGCTTGTTTGACAAAGTCGATGTCAACCCCGGCATGGCCGCCATTGGCAAAGACCCCAAGACGCAATTGCAAGAATGGCTGCAGGCGCGCAAAATGCCTTTGCCCGACTACAAAGTGGTCAACACCTTGGGTGCGGCGCACCAGCAGACATTCGATGTGGCGTGCGAAATTGCGCAACTGTCCTTGGTAGAGCGCGGCATTGGTGGTTCGCGCCGCGCCGCCGAGCAAGCTGCTGCCAGCGCGATGCTGCAAACTATTCACTCCAAAGCCCCGCATGCCCACTAAAAACAAGCCGACTTCGCCCCCGCATGCTGCTGCCCACCAGGAAGCACCAGACGTGGACAGCATGCTGGCAGGCCTGCTCAAAACCATGCCGCGCCTGGCTGAAGCGGGCGAGCAGGGTGCACCCGGCCAGCGCTGCGGCTTGGTCGCGATTGTGGGCAAACCCAATGTGGGCAAGTCCACGCTGATGAATGCCTTGGTTGGGCAAAAAATCAGCATCACCTCGCGCAAAGCCCAAACCACCCGCCACCGCATCACCGGTATGCATACGCGCGGCGCCTCGCAGTTTGTGTTTGTCGATACGCCCGGTTTCCAGACCCGGCACAACAACGCCCTCAATCGCTCGCTCAACAAAACCGTGCTGGGCGCGGTGGGCGATGTGGACCTGATTTTGTTCGTGGTGGAGGCCGGTATGTTCAACCAGGCCGACGCCAAAGTGCTGGCCTTGCTCAGCAAAGAAGTGCCCACCCTGCTGGTGGCCAACAAGCTCGATCAGGTGAACCGCCGCGCCGATATTGCGCCCTGGCTGCAGGAGATGCAGCAGCGCCACGCGTTTGCGGAGTTTGTGCCGATCTCGGCCAAAAACGCCAAAGACATCGAACGCATGCTGGGCATTTGCGAGAAATACCTGCCCGAGCAAGCCTGGTGGTACGCCGCCGATGAGCTAACCGATCGCAGCGAAAAGTTTTTGGCTAGTGAAACCGTGCGGGAAAAACTGTTTCGCCTAACGGGCGACGAGTTGCCTTACACCTCGACGGTGGTCATCGACAAATTTGAAGAAGAAGCCGGGCGCGGCAAGCAAAAGCGTTTGCTGCGTATTGCCGCCACCATCGTGGTCGAGCGCGACGGCCACAAAGCCATGGTCATCGGCGACAAGGGTGAGCGTATCAAACGCATTGGCACTGAAACCCGGGTCGAACTGGAAAAGCTGCTCGATGCCAAGGTGTTTATCGAAATGTGGGTCAAAGTGCGCTCCGGCTGGGCCGACGACGAGGCGCGCGTGCGCTCTTTCGGATACGAGTAAATGGCCGTCAAGCGCATTGCAGACGAACCGGCTTTTGTCCTGCACCGCTACGACTGGAGCGAATCGAGCCTGATTCTGGAGGTGTTTACCCG
>CANFJQ010000054.1 GCA_947447615.1 Comamonadaceae bacterium | reverse complement strand
CCAAGGTTTTGACCCCATCGTCTAGAGGCCTAGGACATCACCCTTTCACGGTGAGTACCGGGGTTCGAATCCCCGTGGGGTCGCCAGATTCATCGCAAGATGATGAAAGCAAAAGTAGATAGCGGCAACGCTATCGCTACCAGGAGTGGTAGTTCAGTTGGTTAGAATACCGGCCTGTCACGCCGGGGGTCGCGGGTTCGAGTCCCGTCCACTCCGCCAAATTAAAAAAGCCATTCATCGCGAGTTGAATGGCTTTTTTCTTGGTGCTTGCCTAAGCATGGCGTCTAAATAGGACACGCACCCGAAGGTGCGCGTTCTATGTGCTGCAACGGTGCTTTGTCAGCAGCAAAACAGGCAAGCCCGGCCACATAGCGACTGGGCGCTGCCCTTAGCGAATATCCACCCCATAAAACGTATGGCGGCCAAAGGGGCTGAGCTTGAAGTCGATCACTTCTTTGCGCACTGGCTTGAGTTGCACCGCGTGGGCGATGGTGAACCAGGGCGCTTGCTCTTTGAAGATGACCTGGGCTTGTTCATAGAGCTTGGTGCGTTCGGCCACGCCGGTGACGACTTTGGCTTTGCTTACGATGTCTTCATAAGGCTGGTAGCAGAACTTAGCGACATTGGAGCCATTGGTTTTGGCCGAGTCGCAGCCCAGCAGCGTGTCCAGGAAGTTGTCCGGGTCGCCGTTGTCGCCGGTCCAGCCCAGCATGCCCATTTGGTGCTCACCGGCTTGCATGCGCTTGCGGTACTCGCCCCATTCAAAGCTCTTGATTTCGGCGGTGACGCCGATTTTGGCCAGGTCGGCTTGCATCAACTCGGCAATGCGCTTGGCGTTGGGGTTGTAAGGGCGCTGTACCGGCATGGCCCATAAGTCGGTACTAAAGCCATTGGGGTAACCGGCGGCAGCCAGCAGTTTTTTGGCTTCTGCGGGGTTGAAAGCGTCGTCTTTGATGGCCTTGTTATACGACCACATGCTAGGCGGAATCGGGTTGATCGCCGCCACGCCGGTACTTAAGTAGACCGCCGAAATAATCGCGTTTTTGTCGATTGCCATATTGATGGCTTTACGCACGCGCACATCGTCAAACGGCTTCTTGGTGGTGTTGTAGGCCAGGTAGCCCACGTTCAGGCCCGCTTGCTCCAGCACTTGCACATTGGCGTCTTTGCGGATGCTGTCCAGGTCGGCCGGGTTGGGGTAGGGCATGACATGGCATTCGGCTTTTTGCACCTTGGCCCATCGCACCGAAGCGTCTGGGGTGATAGAGAAAATCAAGTCATCAATCTTGGCTTTGCCGGCCCAGTAGGTGGGGTGGGCTTTGAAGCGGATGATGGCGTCTTTTTGGTATTGCACCAAAGCGAAGGGGCCAGTGCCGATAGGCTCTTGGTCAATTTTTTCAGGCGTGCCGGCTTTGAGCATGGCGTCTGCATATTCTTTGGACTGAACGCCCGCCCATTGCATGGCCAGGTCGGCCAGGAATGGCGCTTCCGGGCGGTTCAGCACGATTTTGACGGTGTAGTCATCGACCTTGTCCACCGACTTGAGCAGCTTGGGCATACCCATATCGCCGAAGTAAGAATGGTTGGGGCTGGTGACTTTGAAGTAGGGGTGGCTTTCTTTCCATTGACGCTCGATCATGAAAATGATGTCGTCGGCGTTGAAGTCGCGGGTGGCCTGGAAGTTTTTATTGCTATGCCATTTCACGCCTTTGCGCAATTGGAAAACGTATTCCAAACCGTCTTTGGACACGGTCCATTTTTCGGCCAGTGCCGGGACGACGGAGGTGCCGCCGCGCTCGAAGCCGACCAGGCCGTCGTAAATTTGTTCGCTGACGTCAAACGAGGTGCCGGTGGTGTTGATGCCAGGATAAAAATTCTCCGGGCTGCCTTCAGAGCAATAGACCAGGGTTTTGGCTGACACACCAGAGGCGACAATCAGCGCGCTGGCGGCAAGTGCGCCTAAGGTGGCCCAAGGCGCAGTGCGCTTGGTGGGCTTATGCAAGGTAAAGCTTCGCATCGTAAATAACTCCTTGGGTTAATGGGTGCCGGTGGCGGCAACTGCTAGAGGATCCGCCAGAGCGGCGGCTTCGTGACAGGCGATCAGCCTACCATGGAATGCTTGTAAGAGGGGACGTTCTTGGTGACAACGGGGGGTGGCATGCGGGCAGCGCGTGGAAAAAACGCAGCCGCTAGGCGGGGCCAGGGGCGAAGGCAATTCGCCTTGTAAAACCATCCGTTTGGCGCCAGGCAGACCACGGCGCAGCGTCGGCGTGGAGCCCAAAAGGGCCTGCGTGTAAGGGTGCAAAGGCCGCTCGAAAATACTATCTTTATCCCCTTGCTCCATGGTGTGGCCCAGGTACATCACCAGCACCTCGTGGGCGATGTGGCGCACCACGCCTAGGTCGTGCGAGATGAACAAATAGGCCAGACCCAGCGAGGCTTGCAAGTCGACCAGCAGGTTCAAAATTTGGGCCTGAATAGAAACGTCCAACGCGGACACCGGTTCGTCGGCTACCAGCAGCGCCGGGCTGAGCATCAGCGCACGCGCAATAGCGATGCGCTGGCGCTGCCCGCCGGAAAACATATGCGGGTAGCGGTCTATATGTTCGGGCCGCAAACCCACCCGCTCTAGCATCTGTGCGGCCTGCGCGCGTTGATCCTGCGGATTTAAATCGGCATTGATTTGTAATGGGCCTTGCAGTATTTGGCCGATGCGTTGGCGTGGATTGAGCGAAGCATAGGGATTTTGAAACACCATTTGCACGCGTTGGCGCAAGGCCGCTTGCTGCGTTGCCGAAGCACCAGCGACTTGCATGCCGCCTAGCATAAGGCTGCCGCTGGCTGGTGGCTCAGCCAGTGCCACCATGCGCGCGAGTGTGGATTTGCCGCAGCCCGATTCACCCACCACCGCCAAGGTGCGACCGGCATCGATACGAAAGCTCAGGTTTTGGGCCGCGTGCAGCATGGCCGCCGGGCGAAACAGCCCTTGGCCAATGCGGTAGCGCTGGCTCAGGCCTTGGGCTTGCACCACGGCTTCAGGCTGGTCTGTTGGTGACGTGGCGCTCATGCGATGTGCTCTTCCAAAACGCCACCCGGCAAGTGGCAGCGCACTTGCAATTGCGGCGCGCTGTGCACCGGCGCAGGCGTGGCGCATTGCGCTTGCGCGCGGCTGCAACGCGGCGCAAACAGACAGCCGGGCGGACGGTCCAGCATGCCCGGCACCATGCCCGCTATCGTGTGCAAGCGGGCCTGGCCGCTGCTGCGCTCGGGCATGGCTTGCAGCAGGGCTTGGGTATAAGGGTGCTCTGGCGCGTCAAATATGCGGTCGGCATTTTGCAGTTCCACCACTTGCCCGGCATACATCACGGCCACGCGCTGCGCTACTTCGCTCACCACGCCCATGTTGTGGCTGATCAAGACCATGGCCATGCCATGTTCTTTTTGCAAAGTGGCTAACAAGTCCAGAATCTGCGCTTGCACGGTTACGTCCAGCGCAGTGGTCGGCTCGTCGGCAATCAAGAGCCGGGGTTGGCAGGCGATGGCCATGGCAATCATCACCCGCTGGCTCATACCGCCCGAGAGCTGGTGCGGATACGCCGAAAGTCGCTTAGCCGGGTCTGCGATGCCCACTTGCTCTAGTAGTTCACAGGCTCGCATACGCGCTTGCTTATGCGTCATCCCTTTGTGCAGGCGCAGGCTTTCTGTGATTTGAAATTCCACCGTAAAGCAGGGGTTCAGGCTGGTCATGGGGTCTTGAAAAATCATGGCAATGTCTTTGCCTACGATGCTGCGGCGCGTCGCCTCACCGGCCGCCAAAATGTCTTGCCCGGCAAAGCGCAAGTGCTGTGCGCTGACGCGGCCAGGGAAGGGAATCAGGCCCATCAAAGCCATCATGGAAACGCTTTTGCCCGAACCGGATTCGCCCACAATGCCCAGCACCTCGCTCGCTTCTAATTGCAGGCTCAGGTCGTCTACCGCGTGCAGCACCCCTTGGTGCGAGGGGAAGTCCACATGGAGGCCGGCGATGTCGAGCAGGGGCATAGGTGGTAAGCGCCGTGGATGTAATTAGCGTTTGAGCTTGGGGTCTAAGGCGTCGCGCAAGCCGTCGCCCAGCAAATTAAAACCCAACACCGTAATCAAAATCGCCAGGCCAGGAAAGGTGACTACCCACCAGGCGCGCAGCACAAATTCGCGCGCGTCGGCCAGCATGGTGCCCCACTCGGGTGAGGGCGGCTGTGCGCCCAGGCCTAAAAAGCCCAGGGCCGCCGCGTCGAGAATGGCGGTGGACAAACCCAGCGATGCCTGCACAATCAGCGGCGCTGCGCAATTGGGCAAAATTTCCACCAGCATCAGGCGCAGATGGCCTGCGCCGCTCAAGCGCGCCGCGGTGACGTAATCGCGCTGCCCTTGCGCGATGACGGCCGCGCGGGTGATGCGCACGTAATGCGGCAGCACCACGATAGAAACCGCCAGCATGGCGTTCATCAAGCCCGGGCCCAAAATCGCCACAATCACAATCGCCAATAGCAAACTGGGCAGGGTCAAAATTACGTCCATGCAGCGCATGACCATCACATCAAAAACGCCGCGCACATAGCCTGCGAGCAAGCCTAATGCGGTGCCGCAAACGACCGACAGGGCCACGACCGCCACACCAATTAAAAGCGACAAACGGGCGCCGTGCATCAGGCGGGAAAGTATGTCGCGGCCAATGGCGTCGGTGCCCAGCCAATGCGCGCTGCTGCCTCCGCTTTGCCAGGCGGGCGGCGATAGAAAAACCGTGCTGTCGGTGAGTATGGGCGAATAGGGCGCAATCCAAGGCGCGAGCAATGCGACCAGGGTGATGCAGACGATTGTGATCAAGCCTCCGATAGCACCCCGGTTCTGGCGCAACGATAGCCAAAATTCGCGCGTCGGGGTCAGGGGTAGCTTGGCGGTGTCCATAGCGTCAGTGTGCGCGAATGCGCGGGTTGATAAGGCCGTAACTCAGGTCCACCAAGACATTGACGCTCATCACGATCAAGCCCAGTAACAACATGCCGCCTTGCAAGACCGGGTAGTCACGCCGCGCGATGGCTTCGATCAGCCATTTGCCCACGCCGGGCCAGGAAAAAATCGTCTCTGTCAGGATGGCGCCGGTAAACAGCACGCCGATTTGCAAACCGATGACAGTGACCACCGGCACCATGGCATTGCGCATGGCGTGTATGCCCAGCACCCGAAACGCCGAGAGGCCTTTGGCGCGCGCAGTGCGGATGTAGTCTTCACCCATGACTTCGAGCATGGCTGAGCGCGTCATGCGCGCAATCACAGCCAGCGGATTGGTACCTAAAATGATGGTGGGCAATATCAAATGCGAGAGGGCCGAGCGAAAGGCCCCGGCTTCGTCCGATAGGGCGGTATCAATCAATAAAAAACCGGTGCGTGGTTCGATGAAATAAGCCACCGCTATGCGGCCCGATACCGGTGTCCAACCCAGTTGGACTGAGAACAGCAAAATGAGCAGCAAGCCCCACCAAAAAATCGGCATGGAATAACCGGTCAGCGAGGCACCCATCAGCCCATGGTCTAGCCAAGAGTTGCGCTTCACAGCGGCCAGCACGCCTGCCGGTATGCCAATGAGCAGCGCAAACACCATAGCGCACAAAGCCAGCTCAACGGTGGCGGGGAAAAGACTTAAAAATTCTTGCGCGACCGGGGTTTGGGTGATGATAGATTTGCCCAAATCGCCATGCAGCACTTTGCCTATGTAAATCCCGTATTGCGTTAACAGGGGCTGGTCTAGGCCGTATTCGTGCAGCAGTTTGGCGTGGCGGGCGGCGTCGATGCCACGTTCTCCGGCCAGGGTTTCTATCGGGTCGCCAGGCACCAAGCGGATTAAAAAAAACGCCAGCAAGGTCATGCCGAAAAAAGTCGGTACAACCAAGAGCAGTCGGCTGATTGCAAAGCGCCACATAGGTTTTCAGTGTAGTGCGCTTTGCCCGACTGTGTGCTTAGTGGCGCGTCATCGTGGCGAGGCGCTTGCTGATAATCGCATCCGCTTCTTGCATGATGCGGTCGATTAGGACTTTCACACTCGGAATGTCATGAATCAACCCGGCCACCATGCCGCAGGACCAGGCGCCAGCGTCCATGGTGCCGTCTTGCATGATGCGCGGGTACACCCCCGCTACTTCGTCCATGATGTCTTCAAACTTTAAATTGGAGCCCAGGGCTTTTTCTTTTTCCAGCAAGCGGTCTACGGCGTCATTGCGCAGTACGCGTTCGGTATTGCGCAAAGGGCGCATGACCAGGCGCGTGTCCAGTTCACTGGCAGCCACGATGGCGTCTTTGACGTTTTGATGCACCGGCGCTTCGGTGGTGGCGATAAAGCGCGTGCCCATGTTGATGCCTTCGGCGCCTAGCGCCAGCGCGGCCACGAGCGAGCGGCCATCGGCCATGCCGCCCGAGGCCACGAAAGGAATGGTCAAGGCTTCGGCAGCGCGCGGTAGCAAAATAAAGTTGGGCACATCGTCTTCGCCTGGATGGCCGCCGCATTCAAACCCGTCCACGCTGACCGCATCGCAGCCTATGGCCTCGGCCTTGAGCGCGTGGCGCACCGAGGTGCATTTGTGGATCACTTTGACGTCGGCCTCATGCAGCGCGGGCAGCCATTTTTGCGGGTTGTTGCCTGCGGTTTCCACCACTTTGACGCCGCCTTCGATGATGGCGCGGATATAGCCGGGGTAATCGGGCGAACTTACCGTGGGCAAGAAGGTCAGGTTGACGCCAAAAGGCTTGTCCGTCATATCGCGGCAGCGCCGGATTTCGGCGGCCAGTGCTTCGGGGCTGCGCTGGGTTAAGCCGGTAATGATGCCCAGGCCGCCGGCATTGGACACGGCCGCGGCCAACTCGGCAAAACCAACATAGTGCATGCCGCCTTGGATGATGGGGTGTTCGATGCCGAACATTTCAGTAATTTTGGTTTTCATGGCGGTACTCCTTGGATTGTTTTGTGGCGCCAGCGCGTGGGCGGCGCCGCATTATGAATCGGGCTTGCCCAGTTCTTGGCGCCTTTCATAAAAGCAGCTGTCTTCTATGCATCAGTGCCAAGTGAATGCAGCCCATCCATGTGGCACACTGAAACTACTTTGCGGGGAACCAAGATGCCGTCGTTAGCACGCGCACTGGTTACCGGTTTTTTTCAATGCGCTAGGCGCTGCACGAGGCATACACAATGGGTACAACGGGCTTTGATGGCGCATGGTGGGTATGGCCGCTGGCGCTGGTTTTGTATGGCATTTTTCGGGCTTGGTACGACAACTGGCGCGGCCCTTTGCGTGCGTCGGAAATCGATGCGTTGATGGCGCGCGCAACGCAGGCGCCTGGCGCCCAGTACACGGATTTACAGGTCTTGCGCCGTTTCATGGAAACGGACGACGGCAAGGAGTTTGTGATGTGCAACCTGGTGCGCTTGCATCCGCATGAAGTGGCGCACCCGGTGACAGGGAAAATGCACAGCGCGCGCGCCATGGTGCAAATGTATTTCAGTGGTTTTATACCGGCCTTGGTGCGCGCCGGCGGCCATCCCATGATGGTGGTGCGCCAGGCCGGTGGTTACATTGATGCTTGGAATACGCCGCCCGATCCGGGCTGGTCGATTGTCGGCATGGTGCGCTACCGCAGCCGACGCGACATGATGGTCTTAGCGACCAATCAGCGTTTTTTTGATGTGCATCCTTTGAAAATCGCTGCTATTGCGCAGACCTTTTCTATTCCGACGCAACATGTGTTTGGCTTGGCGATACGCCCGCGCATTGGCGTCGCTTTGATCCTGGTGCTGGCTGCGGCGCTGATGCACCTCGCTTCTCTGCTGGCCTAGCCCGCGCTTTTCTGGCGGCTTTGCGCCGCTTTTTTGGGACCAAGCGCAAGCCGCGGGCTCCGGGCGGGTCTCATAAGTCCAAATCCGTCATTCCGAGCGCAGCGAAGCAATCCACTTTGGCTTGTGAATCAATCACTTTTGGGTCGCCGTGTCGCCAAGCTCCCCGCGATGACGTGTTTTTACAGAATTTTCTTAAGCTGCAAGCGCCTCGCTAAAGCGTGGGCTTGCTTACCCGGCCAAATAGCTGGTTAACAAGCTCGCTGGCTGCAAGCCAAACGCAAACTGGGTGTGCCCACGTTTTACGTTGTAAATTAGCAACACCTCAAGTTGTTTACCCAAACCCGTTGGATCTCGGGGTGCGGGCGCCGCCAGGCCAGGCCAAAGGCTTTGGCGCCACCCGCTTTAGAAGCTAACTGGCTCGAAACCTGCTTATCCCGATAGATTGCGCGGTCAAGCTGGTTTTTCCGCTGCAAATCTTTTCTCCCTGTGAATAAGCCGACACCGAAAGTGGTTTGATGACATCGCATTGCCTGCAAACCGACGATTTTTCCTGCCTTATCCAGCGGGTGGGGGCGGTTTTGTCTGCTTTCCGGCAACAGGGCATCGCCCCATGAGCGCGCAAACCCCGTTTTTCCATACCGGCGTGCAATGCCTGACGGCTATTGCGCAGCACCACGGCCTGCCGGTCAACCCAGAGCGTCTGATCGCCGACTACGCCCTAGGGAATGAAGAGCCCGGCACCCTGGTCATGCTGCGCATGGCAACCGACATTGGCCTCAAAGCCAAGATCGAGGCCATGACTTGGGACGGTTTGTGCGTCCAAGACGGTGTTTTCCCACTGATCGCCTACACCCGCTCCGGCGCCATGGTGATTGTGGTGGGCATGAGCCGCCAAGCCTCAGGCGCGGACCAGGTCGCCATCTTGGACCCCGCCAGCGCGCAAGCGGCGGTCCAATTGCTGGACGAAGCGGCCTTTGCCCAGGTCTGGAGCGGGCAGCTTATTCTCCTCAAGCGGGAGCACAAGCTCACTGACCCTGAGCAAAAATTTGGATTTTCCTGGTTTATCCCTGAGATTTGGAAGCAGAAAGAAGCTTTTAGAGACATTTTCATCGCAGCGGCCGCCATGCAGCTGCTAGCTATGGCCTCGCCCATCTTCTTCCAGCTGGTGATCGACAAAGTGCTGACCCACCAGAGCGAGACCACGCTCTGGGTGCTGGCGGTGGGCATTGTGATTGCCATCGCCTTTGACTCGATTTTTGGTTATTTGCGCCAGATGCTGACCCTGGCGGTCAGTAACAAGATCGATATGCGCCTGACGCGACGCACCTTTGCGCACTTGCTGTCGCTGCCGATTGATTATTTCGAAACCACCTCCGCAGGCGTGGTGACCCGCCACATGCAGCAGCTGGAAAAAATCCGCAGCTTTCTCACCGGGCGCTTATTCTTCACCGGGCTGGACATTATTTCGCTGCTGATTTTTCTGCCGATTTTGTTTTCCTATTCGGTACAACTGGCGCTGATCGTGCTGATGTTCACCCTGGTCATCGGCGCGGTCATCGGTGCCATGGTGCCCACCTACCAGCGCCGCCTCAATGCCTTGTACTCCGCAGAGGGCCAGCGCCAGTCCATGCTGGTGGAGACGATTCACGGCATACGCACCGTCAAGGCGCTTGCGATCGAACCGAGTCTGCGCCGCGTTTGGGACCAGCGTTCGGCCGAGGCCATCACGATGCATTACCGGGTGGGGCGCGTGTCTCAAACGGGTAATGCGATTACCGATTTCCTGGGCAAATTGCTGCCGGTGGTGATTATTGTGATCGGCGCGCAGCATGTGTTTGACCAGACGCTTTCCGTGGGTGCGCTGATTGCGTTTCAGATGATTTCGGGCCGCGTGTCCCAGCCGCTGATCGCCATGGTCGGCCTGGTCAACGAATACCAAGAAACAGTTTTATCGGTGCGCATGCTGGGCGAGGTGATGAACCGCCAGCCCGAAGGACGCAGTGCTGCGGGTGGTTTGCGTCCCCAGCTCGAGGGCGAGATTCGCTTTGAGCAAGTGAGTTTTCGCTACCCCGGCGCCACCAATATGGCGCTTAACCGGGCCACTTTCACGATTCCATCGGGCGCGGTGGTCGGTATCGTGGGGCGCAGCGGCTCGGGCAAAACCACTTTGACCAAGCTGATCCAAGGCTTGTACCCCTTGCAGGAGGGCGTGGTGCGCTTTGACGGCGTCGATGCCCGCGAAATTGAACTTTCGCATTTACGCCGCCAGATCGGCGTGGTTTTGCAGGAAAACTTTTTGTTCCGTGGCACGGTGCGCGAAAACCTCATGATCGCCAAGCCGGATGCAGCCTTCGAAGAGATCGTCGCTGCCGCCCAGGCCGCTGGCGCGGACGAATTTATCGAACGCATGGCCCAGGGCTACGACACCATGTTGGAGGAAAACGCCTCTAATTTGTCTGGCGGGCAAAAGCAGCGGCTCTCTATTGCCCGGTCTTTGCTGACCCGGCCCCGCATTTTGGTGTTGGACGAAGCGGCCAGCGCCTTGGATCCGGAGAGCGAGAGCATCTTTATCAATAACCTGTCCAAGATTGCCGTCGGACGCACGGTGATCATGATTTCCCACAGGTTATCCACATTGGTCAACGCGCACACGATTTTGGTGATGCAAAACGGACAGCTCATGGACAGCGGGCGCCACGGTGAATTGTTGACCCGCTGCGAAACCTACCAAACCCTATGGAACCAGCAGACCAGTCACATCTAAAGCCCAAGCTTGTAAAAGCGAAGGACGCGACGGCGGTGGAGTTTCTCCCCGACGCGGATGCGATCGAGCGCACGCCGCTGCCTTGGGTCTTGCGCGCGACCACCCATGTGCTGGCGCTGGCATTCTTGGCGTTCATTGTCTGGGCGACGTTCTCGGATGTAGAACGCATCGTGGTGGCGCAGGGGCGGCTGGTGAACCCTTTGCCCAATATCGTGGTGCAGCCGCTGGAGACCTCGATCATCCAGAAAATCCATGTCCGAGTGGGGCAAATCGTCAAAAAAGGCGAAATTTTGGCCACCCTGGATCCGACCTTCGCCCAGGCCGATGAAGCGCAGTTGCGCACCCGGCTGCATAGCTTGGACACCCAAACGCGCGGGCTCAACGCCGAGCTATTGGGGCCAGCGCCAGCGGCCAAGGCCAAGCCCGCCAACAAAACGAAGGGTAAAACAAAAGAGAAAGAGCCTGAAAAAGACGCAGACGCCACTTTGCAGGCCCAGCTTTCCGCCGAACGCCAGGCCAATTACTCCGCGCAGCTGAACAAACTGGAGCAAAACATAGCCCGGGTAAAAGCGACCATGGACACCAACCGCCGCGATCAGCAGGTGATGGCCCAGCGCATGAAGTCCCTGGTAGAGCTCGAAGCCATGCAAGAAACCCTGATGGCACAAAACTTTGGCGCCCGGATGCAACTCCTAGAGGCGCGGGACCGGCGCCTGGCCGCCGAGCGTGAAATGGAAATGGCGCGTAGCAAGGAAATCGAGCTAAGAAGCGAGTTATCGACACTTGAAGCCGAAAAGATTGCTTTTATGCGTAGTTGGCGCCAAAAGACGATGGAAGAGCTGCTGAGTACGGCGCGCGACCGGGACGGTATCAAAGAGCAATTGCAAAAAGCGGACAAGCGCAAACAGTTGGTGGCGCTGATCTCGCCGGTCGATGCAGTAGTGCTGGATATGGCCAAGTTGTCCGAGGGTTCGGTAGTGCAGGGCGCCGAGCAAATGTTCACCCTGGTGCCACTGGGGGCCGAACTGGAAGCAGAAGTGCGGATTGACTCGCTGGATATCGGCTACATCAAGACGGGCGACCGCACCCATCTCAAGCTCGATGCCTTCCCTTTTCAGAAGCACGGTGCCCTGGAGGGCAGCATCCGCACCATCAGCGAAGACGCCTTTAGGCGTGACGCGTCGGGAAATTCGGGCGGTTTGGACGCCTATTACCTGAGTCGGATTAGTTTTACGGGTTCCGCATTACGGAATATGAACGAAAAAATGCGCCTTTTGCCCGGAATGACGCTGTCGGCCGAGATTGTGGTGGGTAAGCGCTCGGTGATGTCCTACCTTTTGTGGCCCCTAACCAAGGCCATGAATGAATCTATCCGAGAACCTTAAATATTAATTCACCCGGAATATCCGCCAGCCATTTTCCATTTTACGAATACTGAATTTCCAGCCTAAATCATGACGCTTGATGTAGTTAATCGCAGAAACCCTGGCACTTTGGGCCAGCCGGAAGTCGTCTATGAGTATGGAGTCGCCCACGCCCATGCGGTTAAAGGGGTAGCGGCGCAGCGGTGGCATTTCAATGCCCGATTCGGGCGAATCAATAGTAAAGGTCGGGTTCAGCATGGCAGGTCTCCAAAATTGGGTTCCTGTGTATATCGGCACGGTAAGCGAAATCTTGAGGCTCTTTAGCGACCAAAGGTTGTGCGCTTGATGGTCTGTATGCGGGCATTAATGGGTCTTTAGTTACTGAAATTGCAGAAATTACACAACTATCTAACAAATAAAACAAATTGTTTGATAAAAACGAAGAAAATGTCAGAAACACATAGATTTCCCTTGCGAGTGATTAATCACTTGCATGGGCGTTTGTGTCTACAAAGTATTCCGCATGGCAGGCGTGGCTTGGGCCTGCTGCGCGGAACAGTATGTGCAGGTGGTGTGTGCGGGGCGGTCGGTGTGCCTGGAATTTAATGAGAGATTAAGTGGCTTTTAGTTCTGATGACTTGCTGATGCTCGACGCCAATGGGCTGGCGGGCCTAAGTACGTCTGAGATAGCGTCACTTACTGCGGGTCAGGTTGCGCTGATTCAGGACAGCTCCTTCAGCGGTCTGGGTATAGCGCAGGTTCCGGCTTTAAGCAGCGCGGTAGTCAAAGCACTTACAGCGGACCAGTTACTCGCCTTTAGCACCGCAGCGGTCGCCGCATTGCCGGTGCTTGATTTCAAATTACTCAGTGCAAGCCAAATCGCCGCCTTCTCGCCAGACCAGGTTGCTGGTTTTGCATCCGACCAAGTGCGCGCATTCAGCGCCGTTTCCATCCGGTATTTAACGCAAGACCAAATCGTTGCGTTAAGCACGGTCAACCTTGCGCTGATCACGCCGGTGGTGATCAATGGCCTGATACCGGCCCAGACCTCTGTGTTGACTACTGCGCAAATCGTTGCCCTGACCACGGAGCAGTTCCAGGCCATCAGCAAATCCAACGTCCAGTCCCTGAACGTCGATCAGGTGGCTGCTATCGAGACGCAGGATGCAGCGGTACTCACCGCATTGACAATGGCCGCGCTCACTGCGGAGCAGCTTGGCGCTTTCTCTACCGCTGCGGTGGCTGCGCTGGGGCAGACGCAGCTGTCGGGGTTGGCGGCTGGCAATATTCCCGGCTTGAGTAGCGCGCAATTGGTGGTACTTGGCAGTGATCAGTTAGCAGCATTTACCAGCGCCAAATTGCGGGCCCTGACCAGCGACCAGATCGCTTACCTCACCACCGCGCAAATCACGGCCTTGTCAGCAAACCAGTTTGCAGGTTTGAACGCACAGAACGTAGCCGGTCTAAGCACTGCACAAGTGACTGTTATTGAAACGCAGGACTTGAGTGCTTTGTCGACTGCCAATGTGCGGACTTTGTCGAGCGACCAATTGGCGGCTCTGCAAACCGGTCAATTTGCTGCCTTGCTCGGCGCGCAGCTAGCAAGCCTGGACAGCGATCAGATCACCAGTCTCAGTACCGCGCAGTTGCAATCGCTGACCACGGTGCAAGCCTTTGCACTGAACACCGCCAATACCCAAGCGCTTCTGGTTGCCCAGGTGCAGGCGATTGCGACCAGCGCCATTTCTGCACTCAGAACGTCGAATATCAGCAAGCTTTCGACCCAAAGCATTGCTAATTTAACGACAGCGCAAGTGAGCGTACTAACGACGGCGCAGGTACAAGCGATTACCAGTGATGGCGTTATCAGCCTTGCGTCTGCCCAGGTACAGGCGATGCAGACCGGCCAGTGGCAGGCTCTCAAAACCGCTCAACTGACGGCACTGCAAGCCGGGCAAATCACCGCTATGGAGAGTGCGGACCTGCAAGCGATTGCGCCCACCCAATTGCGCGTTTGGAACTCGGACCAGTTGGTGGCCTTACGCACAGACTTGGCCCAGGCCTTGACAAGCGATCAGGTTCAGGCATTCACGACCACCAGCTTGGGTGGCCTGAGTGGCGGGCTGATAGCGGTTCTGCCAACGGCGGATATCGTGGTGTTGAGCACCTCGCAGGTCCAAAGCCTATCCACCCAACAAATCGCCGCACTGACCACAGACCAGGTCGCCGTATGGGGCGCAAGCCAAGTCAGTGCCATGCGGTCCGGTCAAGTCACGGCCTGGGGAACCCAGGCAATAGCCGCCCTCAATACCGCGCAAAGCGCTGCCATCGGCACCGCCGCGATCAGCGGTCTGGGCACCGATCAATTGGTATTGCTGGCCACAGCCAATGTAGCCGCGCTTAACCCTGCAAGCGTGCGGGCCATGCAGGATGCGCAAGTCCAGGCCTTGGGCACTGCGCAGGTCGCCGCTTGGACGAACAGCCAATTTGAGGTGCTCAGCTCGGCCAATGTATTGGCGCTTGGCACCGCGCAACTGGCAGCTTTGCCAAGCAATGGCATCTCAGTCCTCTTGCCCGCCAGCCTGAGCAAGCTGGCCACGGCGCAAACCATTGCACTGACAAGCGCACAAGTTAACGCCATAACCGATGGCCAGTTCGACGTTCTAAATACCAGTGCAGTGGCCGCTTTGGGCACTGCACAAATTCTGGCCCTTAGTAGTGCCCAGGTGCTGGGCTTGAGCACCGGTGCGCTGCGTGCCTTTACGGTGGAGCAACTACCGGCCTTGGAAGCCAACGATCTGGCTTTGCTCTCGCAAATCCAGCTGCGCGCGTGGACGAGCGCACAAATCGGTGCACTTTCGACTGCCCAAGTGCTGGCACTGACTTCGGTCCAGTTCCAGTACTTGTCCACCGCCAACATCACCGGGCTGAGCGCAGCGCAAATCAATGCCATGGAGATGGTCGACTTGCAGGTCTTGTCGGTGGGGCAGCTGACCGTCATGACAGCGGGCCAACTCCAAGGGATGGGTACTACCCAGGTGGCCGGTCTGTTGGTGGAACAGTTTGCCGGACTGACCAGCGGGCAAGCAGCTGCCTGGCTCAGTGCGCAGATTAGCGCCATCACCACCGATCAAATCGCTGTGTTAAGCACAGCCGATGTGCGCGCATTGAGCACGGCGCAATTGATAGCGCTGCGCTCGGACGATCTGGTCCAGCTTTCGATTCCCCAACTACGCGCGCTCTCGGCAGACCAGGTGGCGGGCCTGACCACTAGCCAGGTAGCGGTACTGCGCTCAGACCAGGTGGCAGGTTTAAGTACCGCCAATAGCGCCGCACTAACCGAAGCGCAATGGCAGGCCATGACCACGGCCAATTTGCTAGCGCTAACGAATACCAACCTCAACGCGGTCAGCACTACGCAAATACTTGCCCTGTCCAGTGCACAAATTACTGCATTGAGCCCGGCGCAAGTGCGCGGAATGGCTGCTACCAAGGTAGCCGCCCTAGCCAGTGCGCAGCTCATTGCCTTGGACACCACCCAAGTGGCCGCATTGGGCACTGCACAGGTCAATGCGCTGACGGAGGCGCAGGTGTTGGTACTCGAGACTGCCGACCTAGCGGTTTTGACCAACGCCAATATCGTGGCACTGCTCACCGCGCAGATGGCGGCTCTGGCCACCGCGCAAATTGCTGCATTGACGACGCTTCAGGTCGGTGGCCTGTCGTTGCAAAACATTAGTGCCTTGAGCCAGGACCAAATTCAGGCCCTAGAAACCTCTGATATTGCCGTCATTACCGTCGCCAATCTGCGTTCGCTGATTGTGGACCAGGTGGTGGCGCTCAAAGCAGACCAGCTTAACGCCCTGACCGATAGCCAGGTCGCCGGTTTGAGTGCGGATAACGTCACTGCCTTGACACGCCCGCAACTACAGGCCATGGAGACGGGGCGACTGCAAGCAATAACGACGGCCAATATGCAGGTCTTGTTATCGGCACAGGTCTTGGCACTGAGCACAGCCCAACTTTTTGCTCTGTCTAGCGCCCAAGTGGTGGCGATGCTGGGCCCGGTGGGGCTGGTTCGCGCCGCTTTGTTAGAAGACAGCCAACTCAGCGCAATGAGTACCACGCAGATTGCAGCATTGACCCCGGCGCAAATGGCAGACCTGGCAAGCAGCCAGGTGCAGGTGCTGAGCACCGACCAGTTCAGGGTGCTGCGCACAGCGGTCATTGCCGCCCTGCAAACCCAGCAAGTGCAGGTCTTGGCGGTGGACGACCTGGTCGTACTGAGCACCGCGCAAATACAAGCTTTGTCGGCGGTGCAAATTGCGGCTTTTAGCTCCGACCAGATCGCTGCGCTAACGACGCTGCAGGTCGCCTCCTTTGGCACTGCCACCGCCAGCGCCTTGACCGCCACGCAAATGCCAGTGCTCAATACCGCGAACCTATCGGTATTGAGCACTGCCAGTTTGCGCGCCGTCGCTGTGGACCGCGTACAGGTGCTAGCGAGCAGCCAGATTGCCGCGCTGACCACCGGCCAGGCGGCCAGCCTCAGCACCACCCAACTCACGGCGCTAGATACGACCCAGCTCCTGGCCTTGCGCACCGACACGGTTGCCGCGCTAGGCAGTGCGCAAGTCAAAGCCTTGTGGACAAGTCAGGCCGCTGCGCTCCACACCGATCAGATGCTTGCTCTGGGTACCAGCCAGGTCGCTTGGCTGACGCCAACCCAGGCTTTTGCGCTGGATTCGGGCCAGCTCAATGCCATGGGCAGCGACCAGTTTGCCGCATTTACCACGGCCAGCATCGCTGCCTTGCAGGCCACCCAGCTCGCCGCGTTGGAGACGCTGGATCTGTCTGCGCTAAACCCTGCATTGCTGCGCGTCCTGAGCGCCAGCCAAATCAAGGCCTTGCGCACCGACCAGATCGTTGCGCTTACCACGCTTCAAATTCAAAGTTTGACGACGGCCAATGCCAATGCCTTGGAAACAGCGCAAATCGTGGCCCTGCAGTCGGCGGATCTGCTGAGCCTTGCGGGTACCAATATCAGGGCGCTGGGCACCCAGCAAGCGGCCGCCTTGACCAGCGCCCAAGTGCAGGCCTTGGCCAGCAGCCAGGTGCTGGCTTTGGGTACGGCCAACGCCGCGGCCCTGACCAGTGCACAAGTGGTGGCGCTGGACAGCGCGCAGCTACGCGCCTTAAGTACCGCGCAACTGGCCTCGCTCACGCCAGACCAGTTTGCCGCCTTGTTGACCGCACAAATTGCTGCGCTAAGCGCCGAGGAGGTAGCTGCCGCAGGCGTCAGTCAATTGGTGGCCCTGTCCAGTGCAGGCCTGGTGTCCCTGACCAACAGCAATTTAGGCCAACTCAGCACGCTACAGCTTGCGGGCTTAGGGACCGCCCAAATCGCCGCCCTTAGCACCAATCAACTCAGTGCGCTAGGCGCGCTCAATTTGCGCGCACTCACCACGGCGCAGCTCCCTGCACTCGCGACGACCGGAATGTCGGTGTTCACAACGGACAACCTGCGCGCCTTTAATTCCGCTCAGATACGCGCTTTCAGTCCGGACCAAATACAAGCGCTTAGCACTGCGCAGGCACTAGGGCTGAGCACGGCCAACGTCCGCGCACTGCTTGAGGCCCAAATTGCAGTTTTGGAGACCCAAGACGTAGCTGCTTTGAGCGAGGCCAGCATCCGCGCTTTGTCGGGCAGCCAGATACGTAGCTTGGATAGCACGCAAATAGTGGCTTTGGGCAGCAACCAGATAGTGGCCTTGAGCACGGCCAACGTGGTGGCGCTCAACAACGTCCAGTTCAGTGCGATGGAGAGTTCTGACGTAGCGGTACTTAGCTCGGGCAGTTTGCGGGCGATGGTTGCAGCGCAACTACAGGCCT
>CANFJQ010000053.1 GCA_947447615.1 Comamonadaceae bacterium | reverse complement strand
CTGGTGCGCCATTTGTCGCAGCCGCGCAGCCGGGCGTCGGAAGAAGGGCGCGTGCCGAGCTGCAATATTTTGGGCCCCAGCGCCCTGGGCTTTAGACACCGCGACGACCTGACTGAAATTCGCAAACTGCTCACCGACATGGGCATCGCCATCAACGTGGTCGCACCCCAAAGCGCCACGCCTGCGGACTTGGCCCGCTTGGCCGAGGCCGATTTCAACGTCGTGCTCTATCCCGAAATCGCCAGGCTCAGCGCGCAATGGCTGGAGCGCAACTACGGTCAGCCCTTTAGCAAAACCATCCCCATCGGCGTGGGCGCCACGCGCGCCTTTGTCCGCGAAGTGGCGGGCCTGGCAGGGCTGGACGCTGAGGCCGCTTTGGCCAAGGTCAATTCGCGCGCCCAGTGGTATGCCCGCTCGGTCGATTCCACCTACCTCACCGGCAAGCGCGTGTTTGTGTTTGGTGATGCCACGCACGCAGTCGCAGCGGCCAAAGTGGCGGCCGAAGAAATGGGTTTTGCCGTGGTGGGCATAGGCACTTACAGCCGCGAATTTGCGCGCGAAGTGCGCGATGCGGCCAAGCTCTATGGCGTCGAGGCACTTATCAGCGACGACTACCTGGAAATCGAATCGCGCATTGCCGAGCTACAGCCCGAGCTGGTGTTGGGTACGCAAATGGAGCGCCATATCGCCAAGCGTCTGGGCGTGCCCTGCGCGGTGATTTCAGCGCCGGTGCATGTGCAAGATTTCCCGGCGCGCTATGCGCCGCAAATGGGCTTTGAAGGCGCTAATGTGCTGTTTGATACCTGGGTCCATCCGCTCATGATGGGGCTGGAAGAGCACCTCATCGGCATGTTCCGAGGAGATGCTGAATTCCACGAAGACGCGGCGCCTTCGCACCTTGGTGGCGCCGCGCGCATGCAGCCTGCGCCAGAGCCTGTTGTAGTGGCATTGGAGGCCGCGTCGCAAGCTGCGCAAGAGTCCGTCACGCTGACGGTAGCGCCCGACCAAACCAACACCGGCGGCGCCTGCACTTGGGATGCAGGTGCTGAAAAAGAATTGAAAAAAATACCGTTTTTCGTGCGCGGCAAGGCGCGGCGAAATACCGAGCGCTACGCCTGCGAACGTGGCCTTTCGGTGATTACGGTGGAGACACTTTATGACGCTAAAGCTTACTTCGCCCGGTAAGGCCGCAGCGCCGCGCAACACCACCCCGATCAAGGTGGTGATTGTGACTATGGATACGCATCTGGCCAGCTCGGTCAACCGCGCCCGCCACACCCTGGGCCGCGAGTTTCCCGGCCTCTCGCTCAGCCTGCATGCGGCCTCAGAGTTTGCGGGGAACGAAGTGCTAACTGCACAGTGCAAAGCCGACATCGCGCAGGCTGACATTGTGGTAGCGGGCATGCTGTTTTTGGAAGACCATTTCCTGCCCATCCTGGATGATTTGCGCCAACGCCGCATGCACTGCGACGCCATGATTTGCATGGCCAGCGCCACCGAAGTTGTGCAGCTCACGCGCCTGGGCCAATTCGATATGGGTAAGCCCGCCAGCGGCCCCATGGCCTTGCTGAAAAAACTACGCGGCAACAAAGAAAAAGCCGCCACCGGCGGCGCCGCGCAAATGAAGATGCTGCGCCGCATTCCGCAAATGCTGCGCTTTATTCCTGGTACGGCACAAGACGTGCGTTCCTATTTCCTGACCATGCAATACTGGCTCGGCGGTTCGGACGACAACGTGCTCAACCTGGTGCGCCATGTGATCGACCGCGGCGCTGACGGCCCTCGTAGGGTGCTGCGCGGCAGCGTCAAAGTGGTGGCGCCGGTGGATTACCCGGAAGTTGGTGTCTATCACCCGCGCCTGGCAGGCCGCTTTGCCGAAGACGCGCAAGCACTGCCCCGCCCGCAAGGCACGCCGGTACGCGGCACCGTGGGCATTTTGCTCATGCGCTCCTACTTGCTGGCGGGCAATGCCGGGCATTACGACGGGGTGATTGCGGCTCTGGAGGCACGCGGCCTGCGCGTGATTCCCGCTTTCGCCGCCGGGCTCGATTCGCGCCCCGCCATTGAAGCCTTTTTCATGAAAAACGGCCAACCGGCGATTGACGCTTTGGTTTCGCTCACCGGCTTCTCGCTGGTCGGTGGCCCGGCGTATAACGATGCCAAAGCCGCTGAAGAGGTGCTGGCCCAGCTCGATGTACCTTATGTCGCCGCACATCCGGTGGAGTTTCAGACCCTGGACCAGTGGGGCGGCTCTGACCGTGGCCTGTTGCCGGTCGAGAGCACCATCATGGTGGCCATTCCCGAACTCGACGGCTCGACCAGCCCGATTGTTTTTGGTGGACGCCCCGGCGCGCCCGGTGTGACTTGCACCGGCTGCCACCACGCTTGCACCTTTGGGCCCAGCACCAGCGCGCAAGACATGCATTCCTGCCCCGAGCGCGCCCTGATGCTCGCAGCGCGCGTGAGCAAATTGGTCACCTTAAAGCGCAGCCAGCGCCAGGAACGCAAAGTTGCCATCGTGCTGTTCAACTTCCCGCCCAATGCAGGCAATATCGGCACGGCGGCGTTTTTGGCGGTGTTTGAATCGCTGTGGTACACGCTGAGCGCCATGAAAGCGCAGGGCTACCAGGTGGAAGTGCCGGCCACGGTGGATGCGCTGCGCGAGTCGCTCTTACAAGGCAATGCCGCGCAATACGGCGCTGACGCCAATGTGCACACGCTCATCAGCGCGGACGACCATGTCAAGCGCGAGCGCTGGCTCAAAGAAATCGAAGCCCAATGGGGCCCAGCGCCTGGCCGCCAACTGAGCAATGGCAACTCCATTTTTGTGCTGGGCAAGCAGTTCGGCAATGTACTGGTCAGCGTGCAGCCCTCCTTCGGCTACGAAGGCGACCCCATGCGTTTGTTGTTTGAAAAAGGCCTGGCTCCCACCCATGCGTTTTCGGCTTTTTACCGCTACTTGCGCGAAGACTTCCAGGCCCACGCGGTGCTGCACTTCGGCACCCATGGCGCGCTCGAATTCATGCCCGGTAAGCAAACCGGCATGGGCGGCAGTTGCTGGCCCGACCGCCTGATCGACGACATGCCTAATGTGTATTTATACGCATCCAACAACCCCTCCGAAGGCGCTATCGCCAAGCGTCGTATTGGCGCCACTTTGATCAGCTACCTTACGCCGCCGGTCACCCAGGCTGGTTTGTACAAAGGGCTCAATGATCTCAAAGCCTCGCTGGAGCGCTGGCGCACGCTGGCCTCCGGCAATAGCGAGCGGGCAGCACTGGCCGTCGTCATTCAGGCGCAGGCGGCTGAATTAGATTTGTGCGCCCCCGAACCCATTTGGGACACGACTTTGGGCGCGGCCCTGGACCAGCAAGTGCTGCGCTTATCGCAAGAACTGCTGGAGCTGGAATACACCCTGGTGCCCTACGGACTGCATGTGGCCGGGCGCGTACCCAGCGCGGCCCAGCGCGTGGACATGCTGCTGGCCATGGCCGATGCGCACCACGGCGTGCAAGTCGAGCGCGCTGCTATTGAGGCCATGGTCCAAGGCCACAGCCCCGAGCGCGCCCTGGTTTCTGCGGGCCTGCCGCGCAACCATGCCAGCCTGGAGGTGTTGCGCGCCCTGGTCGAAGCGCAGGCGCAATTGGCCGTCGATAGCGAAGTGCCGGCGCTGTTGCGGGCACTCGATGCGTGCTACATCCGCCCTGCCGCCGGCGGCGATATTTTGCGCACGCCAGCCGTATTGCCCACGGGCCGCAATATCCATGGCTTTGACCCTTTCCGCATTCCTAGTGCCATGGCAGTGCGCGATGGCAAGATGCATGCGCAGTTGCTGTTGGAGCGCCATTGCGCCGATGGCAACCCGCTGCCCGAGTCGATTGCCATGGTGCTCTGGGGTAGCGATAACTTAAAGAATGAAGGCGCCCCCATTGCCCAAGCCCTGGCGTTGATGGGCGCCGTGCCGCGCTTTGACAGCTATGGCCGTATCGCAGGGGCTAGCCTGATTCCGCTGGCTGAGCTGGGCCGTCCGCGCATTGATGTGGTCATCACGCTGTCGGGCATCTTCCGCGACCTCATGCCTTTGCAAATCCGCCTGCTCGCGGAAGCCGCCTTCTTGGCCGCCAGCGCTGATGAGCCGTTGGAGCTCAACTGGATTCGCAAACACACGCTGGCCTACCAGCAAGAGCATGGTTGCACCCTAGAAATCGCAGCGCTGCGCGTCTATGGCAATGCCGAAGGTGCGTATGGCTCTAACGTCAACAACCTGGTCGAAAGCAGTCGCTGGGGTGACGAAAACGAACTGGCCGAAACCTACAAGCGCCGCAAAGGCTTTGCCTATGGCCGCAGTGGTGTTCCGCTACAGCAAACCGCGCTCCTGCAAACCGCCTTGGCTGATGTGCAACTGACCTACCAAAACCTGGACTCGGTGGAGTTGGGCGTCACGACGGTGGACAATTATTTCGACACGCTGGGTGGCATCACCCAGGCCGTCAAAGTGGCGCAAGGCGGCAAGACGCCACCCGTCTATATCGGTGACCAGACCAAGGGCAAGGCCGCCGTGCGCTCGCTGCGCGAGCAAGTGTCTATCGAGACCCGCACCCGCATGCTCAACCCCAAGTGGTTCGAGGGCATGCTGGAACACGGCTACGAAGGCGTGCGCCAAATCGAGGCCCATGTGACCAACACCATGGGCTGGTCGGCCACCACCGGCCAAGTGCAGCCCTGGATTTATAAACAATTGTCTGAGACGTTCATGCTCGACCCGCAGATGCGTGAGCGTCTGGCCCAACTCAATCCGACTGCCTCCGCCCGCGTGGCGAACCGATTGCTCGAAGCATCGGAGCGCAACTACTGGCAGCCGGATGAAGCGACTTTGCAGGCCTTGCGAAATGCCAGCGAAGAACTAGAAGACCGCCTAGAAGGCGTATATGAAGGAGCTAACGCATGACTGTTGAAACATTGCCATTCCCCACGGTAAAGCGCAACACGCGCTTGGACGGCGAGGGCAGCGTGCAAGTGCAGCTCGACCCGAAAGTCAAAATCGGTAACGCCAAGGTGTTTGCCATCTACGGCAAAGGCGGGATCGGCAAGAGCACTACGTCCTCCAACTTGTCAGCGGCCTTTTCCAAAATGGGCAAGCGGGTCTTGCAAATTGGCTGCGATCCCAAGCACGACAGCACGTTTACGCTCACCAAAAAAATGCTGCCAACGGTGATCGATGTTCTCGAAACCGTAGACTTCCATGCCGAAGAACTGCGCGTAGAAGACTTTGTGTTTGAAGGCTACAACGGCGTCATGTGCGTCGAAGCCGGTGGCCCGCCCGCCGGTACTGGCTGCGGCGGCTATGTGGTGGGGCAAACTGTCAAGCTGCTCAAAGAACACCATTTGCTCGAAGACACCGATGTGGTGATTTTTGATGTGCTGGGCGACGTGGTCTGCGGCGGCTTTGCGGCCCCCTTGCAGCATGCCGACCGCGCCATGATCGTCACCGCCAATGACTTTGACTCCATCTTCGCGATGAACCGCATCGTGCAAGCCATCGGCGCCAAAGCCAAAAACTACAACGTGCGCTTGGGCGGCGTTATTGCCAACCGCAGCGCCGCTACCGACCAGATCGACAAATACAACGAGCGCGTGGGCATCAAGTTGGCTGCGCACTTCCCGGACTTGGACGTGATCCGCAGAAGCCGCCTGAAAAAGTCCACGCTGTTTGAAATGGAGTCTTCGCCCGAACTGGAAGCTGTGCAAAAAGAGTACATGCGCTTGGCGGCCAATTTATGGATTGGCGACGCGGGTTTTAATGCCGTGCCCATGAAAGACCGTGACATTTTTGACCTGTTAGGTTTTGACTGAGGCCTGACACCATGACCAACGCAAGCTACCAGCAACGACGCGGCCAGATCGAAGACTACTTCGACCGCACCGCCGCAGCGGCCTGGGCCAAGCTGACCTCGGATGCACCCGTGGGCCGTATCCGCGCTAGCGTACGCGCCGGGCGCGACCGCATGCGCGCCACCTTGCTGTCCTGGTTAGGTGAAGACTTGCGTGGCAAGCGCATTTTGGATGCCGGCTGCGGCACTGGCGCGTTGGCTGTCGAAGCGGCGCGACGCGGCGCGCAGGTGGTGGCGATAGACCTCTCGCCCACGCTGGTCCATTTGGCGCGTGAACGCGTCCCACACGATGTGGCGCATTTGGTGGAATTTCATAGCGGCGACATGCTGGACCCGGCCTTGGGCCAGTTTGACCATGTGGTGGCCATGGACTCCATCATCCACTACCAAACCGAAGACGCCGTGCAGGCGCTGGCCCAGTTGGCCGAGCGCACCAGCGGCTCTATCGTGTTTACCTTCGCGCCGCGCACCCCGTTTTTGGCGGCTATGATTTCGGTGGGTCGCTTGTTTCCGCGTGGCGACCGCGCGCCTTGGCTCGAACCCATGACCGAGCAACGCATCGCGCATCTGATGCAAGCGCACAGCGCTTTATCCGACTGGGGCTGCGCCCGTACCCAGCGTATTTCCAGCGGTTTTTACAAGTCCCAGGCTATGGAGTGGTTGCGCACATGCGAGTGACCACCTTCACCCGTTTTGCCAAGCAAATGCCGGCCAGTTGGCTGCCCTTTGCCGATGTGGCCAGCGCTGGTTTGCCGCTGCCGCGTTTGCTGCGCCTGACGCTGTTCAAGTTCACCATGGGCATGACGACTGCACTCATGATTGGCACGCTCAACCGCGTGATGATTGTCGAGCTGGGCGTGCCGGCCTGGCTCGTTTCTCTGATGTTGGCGTTGCCTTTGTTGGTGGCGCCGTTTCGGGCGGTGACAGGTTTTCAGTCGGATATACATGTTTCCGCTTTTGGCTGGAAGCGAGTGCCCTATATGTGGGGCGGCACACTGATTCAGTTTTTGGGGCTGGCGGTGATGCCGTTTGCGCTTCTGGTGCTGTCCGGGCGCGGCCAAGTGCCGGTGCCAGACTTTGTCGGCCAGGCGGCAGCTGGCATTGCGTTCTTGCTGGTGGGTGCCGGATTGCAAACTTCGCAAACTGCCGGTTTGGCCTTGGCCACCGACCAGGCCAGCGAAGAGACCCGCCCGCGCGTGGTTGCCTTGCTCTACACCATGCTGCTGGTCGGTGCAGTCAGCGGTAGCCTGATCTTTAGCGTCTTGCTCTCCAATTTCACGCCCGAACATTTGGTGCAAGTGGTGCAGGGCAGTGCGCTGGTGGTGCTGTTCCTCAATGCCGTGGCCTTGTGGAAGCAAGAGCCGCGCAACCCGCAGCGCGCCGCTGCTCTCAAAAACCAGGTGCAGCCCAAGTTCAAAGCCGTGTGGCAGCAGTTCATTGCCCTGCCCAAAGCGCGCCGCTTTTTGTGGGCCACCGCCTTGGGTACCACGGCCTTCAATATGCAAGACATCGTGCTCGAGCCTTACGGCGGGGAGATTCTCAAACTCAGCGTGGGCGCCACCAGTGCGCTCACGGCCATGCTGGCCGCAGGCGGTTTGCTCGGGTTTTATTTTTCTGGTCGCCAGTTGGCAAAAGGCATCGACCCGATGCGCCTGGCTGCCTATGGCGCGCTGGCTGGTTTGCCCGCTTTTTCGGCAGTGATTTTTTCTGCCCCCCTGGATGCCGGTTGGTTGTTCCGCGTTGGCGCCTTGGGTATTGGTTTTGGCGGTGGCTTGTTTGCCGTCGGAACTTTGTTTACCGCCATGCGCATGGAGGGCCAGTTTGTGGGTTTGGCGCTAGGCGTATGGGGTGCGGTGCAGTCTGCGGCCGCTGGTATCGCCATGTTTTTTGGTGGTGGTTTGCGCGATGTCGTTAGCGGCTTTACCACCCAGGGCCTGTGGGGAGCTGCTATGACCGACCCTTCCGTTGCCTACAGCGTGGTCTATCACGTCGAAATGCTGTTTCTTTTCATCACCCTGATTGCGATTGGCCCCCTGGTCAAGCGCAATCAACATTCCCCGCCCCTTGTTCAGCCCAGTCTCGGCCTGGCCGAGTTACGTACCTAATCGTCACAGAAGGAGAAGTCGCCATGCAAACCACTATTGGAAACATCACCGGCTACGTCGATTTAGCCCAAATACTGCTTTATGTATTTTGGCTATTCTTCGCAGGCCTTATTTATTACCTTGTGCAGGAAAACCACCGTGAGGGCTACCCCATGGAGTCCGGCAGCAGCGGGCGTGCCGTGGTCAAGGGCTTTCCCATCCCCGAGCCTAAAACCTTTTTGCTCGCAGGTGGCCATAGCGTTACGGTGCCCGACCTCGCGCGTAAAGAGCCGCCTATCCACGGTGCCTCTACCGGCATGGGCTCGGGTTCGCCCATTGACCCCACGGGCGACGCCATGACATCGGGCGTAGGCGCCGGTGCCTGGTCTATGCGCGAGGATGTACCCGAGCGCAGCTTGGACGGCAAGCCCTTGCTGCAACCGCTGCGCGTCGCCAGCGACCACACCGTGGCCGTGCAAGACGTGGACCCGCGCGGTCTGCCCGTCATGGGCGGCGACGGCAAGCAGGGCGGTACGGTCAGAGACATTTGGATTGACTCGGCCGAAATGATGTTCCGCTACCTCGAAGTGGAAATCGCCGGTGGGCGTACCGTCCTCTTGCCCATTCCGTTTGCGCTGATCCGGCGCAACCAGGTGGAAGTGCACGCTATTTACGCCCGCCATTTTGCGGCCGTGCCGACATTGCGCAACCCCGACCAGGTGACCAAGCTGGAAGAAGAAAAGATCAGCGCCTACTACGGGGGCGGTACGCTGTTTGCGGACGCCAGCCGCAGCGAACCGCTGATCTGAGCGCCAAGTACGCCTGATGTGCAGACTGTGAAGGAGAGACCATGCCTGTAGAAAACCTCGGCCACGAATACGAGTTTGAACCGCAGTTCGGACTGCCCGAGCGCTTGCCATCCGACGAGCACGTCGTGTGGCAGGGTTCGCCCGATGTACGCGCGCTGGCGGCATCGGCCTTCCATCTGCGCAAACTGGTGTTTTACTTTGCCCTGCTGGCCCTGGCCTGCGCCTGGCCTGCGCTGCAATCGGGCGCTGGTGGGATGGCAGTTTTGTTGTCGCTTAAATGGATAGTCCCGCTATCGCTCACCGGCCTGGTATCCGTCTGGATACTGGCCTGGATGACTGCACGAACCACCGTCTACACCCTGACCAATAAGCGCATGGTCATGCGCCTGGGCATTGTGCTGACGGTGTCCTTTAACCTGCCCTTAAAACGCATCGCGGCGGCCGATGTGCGCACGCTGGACGGCGGCTTTGGCGACATCAGCCTGGCGCTGCAAGGCGATGACCGTATCGGCTGGGTGCACTTGTGGCCTAGCGTGCGGCCTTGGCGCATTAACCAACCCGAGCCTACCTTGCGCGCGATTGCCGATGTGCAAACCGTTGCCGCGCAATTGAGCGAAGCCTGGTCGCACGCCACCGGCCTGCAGGCCAAACCGCTTGCTACTGCACCCGAGCGCCCGCAAGCAGCACCGCATCTGCAAGTGAGCCCTCTATGAGCAGCCTGTCGCTGGCCCCTAAAGGCGCCACCGCACCGGACAGCTTCCCTCGCTGGGCGCTGCTATGCGCAGGCGGCATCCTCGCGTTTTCCTTGATCTCGGTAGGCCTGGTACGCATCACCGGTAACGGCCCAGACCAACGCGCTGCAGCGCCCACAGTGCAGCGCGCTTTGCTATTTCAAGACCAAAAAGATGGCGGCGTACTGGTGGCCGATGGCCTTACCGGCGAGAAGCTCACGGTGTTGTACGGCGAGCAAGGCTTTGTGCGCGGCGCCTTGCGTGCGCTCACGCGCGAGCGCCATGCGCGCGGCATCGGCTCGTCGCAACCTTTTGACCTGGTGGCCCGCGTTGATGGTCGCGTCACCTTGATGGACCCCAGTACCGGCCAACGTGTCGATCTGGAATCTTTCGGCCCCACCAATACTGCTGAGTTCGCCCGCTTTTTGGCGATGCAGCCCGAATAAATAACACCCCTTCCGGAGCCATTGCATGCAAGCGACCACCACGATTGACTCGGCAGCCAAAGCCTCGCAAAAAGCAGTGGAGAGCACCATGCTCAGCCCACGCTTTTACACCACCGACTTTGCCGCAATGGACCGCATCGACGTATCTTCCATGCGCACCGAGTGGGACGCCATGATGGCCGAGTACGAAGGCGACAATAACCATGACCACTTCCAGCGCACCCCGGAATTTGCCCAAGAAGTGGCAGAGCGTTTTTCACAAGTCAGCCCGGCGATGCGCCAGGAGTTTTTGGACTTTTTGATCTCCTCCTTGACCTCTGAGTTTTCGGGTTGCATTTTGTACAACGAAATTTTTAAGAACGTGGATAACCCGGACATTAAGCAGCTGATGCGCTTTATGGCCCGCGACGAATCGCGCCACGCCAGCTTTATCAACCAGTCACTCAAAGACTTTGGCCTGGGCATTGACTTGGGTGACTTAAAGCGCACCAAGGCTTACACCTACTTCAAGCCCAAGTACATTTTTTATGCCACGTATTTGTCCGAAAAAATCGGCTACGCCCGTTACATCACCATTTACCGTCAACTAGAAAAAAACCCGGACAAGCGTTTTCACCCCATCTTCCGTTGGTTTGAGCGTTGGTGTAACGATGAGTTCCGCCATGGCGAATCTTTTGCGCTCATCATGCGCGCCAACCCGCATTTGTTGCGCGGCGGCAATGTCTATTGGATTCGCTTCTTCCTACTGGCCGTGTATGCCACCATGTATGTGCGTGACCACTGCCGCCCTATGTTGCACCAAGAGATGGGTTTGGAGTCCGGCACCTACGACTATGAAGTGTTCCGCATCACTAACGAGATCACGCGCCAGGTGTTCCCGGTCAGCTTGGATATCGACAACCCGGCTTTTCGCGAAGGCCTTGCGCACTTGTTTCATGTGCAGACCCAAATGGACAAAGCCAAAGCGCGTGGCGGCGTGATCGGGGCCTTGCAGCGGGCGCGCTGGGCAGTGTCGGGCGCGGCAACTTTTGTGCGCTTGTACTTCTTGCCGGTGCAACACCACAGCCTGCCCGAACAGGTACGCATGGTGCCGGCCTGGTAGCGCGCTAGCAGCCACCGAAAGCCCCCGGATGAACGATGCCTATGTCGCGCTTGGGTTTGCGATATTTATCTGGTGGTTTAGCACCGGCATCGTCATCCTGCTCAATCGCCTGTCGCGCTCAGCGGTAGCGCGTAGCCTGGCTTTATCGTCCTTGCTTGGGGTTGCGGCGCTGGTGGGCTTGGCCCATACCGCGCAGCAAACTGGCGTGGCAGGTGCCTACTGCGCGTTTACTTGCGCGCTATTGGCTTGGGGTTGGAATGAGCTGAGCTTCCTTACCGGTTGGATCACCGGCCCGCGCACGACCGCGCTACCTTCCGAGGCGGTGGGCTGGCAGCGCTTTGTGCAATCGCTGCGCGCTGTGTTGTGGCACGAGCTTGCCATTTTGCTGGTGGGCTGCGCCATTGTCGCCATCACCTGGGATGCGCCCAACCAAGTGGGCACCGGCACCTACCTGGTGCTATGGACTATGCGCACCAGTGCCAAGCTCAATTTATTTTTTGGCGTGCGCAATTTGAGTGAAGAATTTTTACCTGCGCATTTGGCCTATCTGGAAAGCTTTTTCCGCCGCCGCCGGTTGAATTCGTTTTTTCCGTTCGCCGTATTGTTGGCCGCAGGCTGCTTGTGGTGGCTGGTGGCGTATGCGGCCAACCCCCTGACCAGCCAAGCCCAAGCGGTGGGCGCGGTGCTGGTAGGCACTTTGCTGGCCTTGGCGATTGTGGAACACCTGATGCTGGTGCTGCCGGTGGACACCACCGCTTTATGGCGCTGGGCTTTGCGCAAGCAAAAAGTTGCGCATAGCGCCGAGCCCCCGCATGCACAAGCCGTGCCCGTGATGGCGCCCACTTTGGACACACATGACAAACTATTCCAGATCCATTGATGGACGCACCGGGGCCGACGCGGGCGGCGGCACCTACTACCCCGCAGGCCGGGCGCCGACTGCGGTCGTCATAGGCACCGGTTTTGGCGGCTTGGCCGCAGCCATACGCTTGTCGGTCAAAGGCTACCGCGTGCAAATGCTGGAAAAGCTAGATGCCCCCGGTGGCCGCGCCTACGTGCACAAGCAAGACGGCTTTACCTTTGACGCCGGGCCCACCATCATTACCTTGCCGCACCTGATTGAAGAGCTGTTTACCCTGTGCGGCAAGCGCATGCAAGACCATGTGGACTTGCGCTTGATGGCACCTTTCTACCGCATCCGCTTTGACGACGGCACCCACTTTGACTACAGCAATGACGACGACGCCATGCTTGAGCAAATCGGCCGGCTCAGCCCTGAAGATGTGCAAGGCTTTAAAGACTTGATGCAGGCGTCTGACCGCTGCTTCCAGCTGGGTTTTCAAGAGCTGGGTATGATTCCGTTTGAAACCGTGGCCGATGTTGTCAAAGCCATGCCTAACCTGGCGCGCATGCAAGCCTGGCGCTCGATTTACAGCTTGGTGGCACAGCATATTCAGCACCCTAAGCTGCGCATCGTCATGAGCTTTCACCCGCTGCTCATCGGGGGCAACCCGTATTCGGTCACCTGTGTGTATGCGCTGATCCATGCGCTGGAGCGGCGCTGGGGCGTGCACTCGGCCATGGGTGGCACTGGCGCTATCGTGCGTGAATTGGTCAAACTGCTGGACGGGCGCGGCGTGCCCATACGCTACAACGCGCCAGTCACCCGCATCCTCGTAGAAGACGGGCGCGCCCGTGGCGTAGAGCTGGCCAGCGGCGAATTTATTGCCGCCGACATTGTGGTCAGCAATGGCGACGCGGCCTGGACTTACCGTCATTTGGTGGCGCCGCAACACCGCAAGCGTTGGACGGATAAACGCATCGCCAAAGGTAAGTATTCGTCTGGGCTGTTTGTGTGGTACTTTGGCACCGACCGCCAGTACCACGACGTGCCGCACCATATGATGGTGCTGGGCCCGCGCTACAAAGGCCTGCTGCAAGACATTTTTAAAAACCACACGCTGTCCAAAGACTTCAGCCTGTATCTGTACCGGCCTACCGCTACCGACCCCTCTTTGGCGCCGCCCGGATGCGATAGTTTTTATGCGCTGTCGGTGGTGCCCAACCTGAGCAGCGGCACCGACTGGCCCGCCGTGGCCGAGCAGTACCGCGATGCAATTGCCACCGCTTTGCAAGAAAGCGTGTTGCCCGATCTGAAGCAGCATGTGGTCTCGTCCAAAATCACGACACCGCAAGATTTTCAGGACCGTTTGTGGTCTTACAAAGGCGCGGGCTTTGGGCTGGAGCCCATCTTGGTGCAAAGCGCCTGGTTCAGGCCGCACAACCGGTCGGAGGATGTGCAAGGCCTTTTTATGGTGGGCGCCAGCAGCCAACCCGGCGCCGGCGTGCCTAGTGTGTTGATGTCCGCAAAAATGCTAGAAGAGGTGGTGCCCGATGTCACAAGCTTTGCCTGAACCCGTGCTTGCCGCCACGCCCAAGGCCCTGGACCTAGACGCCTGCCGCGAGCTGATGCGCGGTGGCTCCAAGTCGTTTTTTGCCGCTTCCAAACTGCTGCCCAACCGATTGCGGCCTCCGGCGATTGCACTGTATGCCTATTGCCGCTTGGCCGACGACGCCATCGACCTGGTGCAAGACGCCACGCTGGCGATGCAAGACTTGCAACAACGCCTGGATGCTATTTACGAAGGCCGCCCCGGCGCGCAGCAGGCCGATAGGGCGCTGGCGCATGTGGTGCACCACTACGGCATTCCGCGTGGTTTGCTGGACGCTTTGCTAGATGGGTTTTTGTGGGACTCACAAGGTCGCCGCTACGAAACCCTGGCCGATGTCGAGGCCTACGGCGCCCGTGTGGCCGGTACTGTGGGCGCCATGATGTCCATCATCATGGGCGCAGCGACAGACACCGCCATTGCTCGCGCCAGCGAAATGGGCGTGGCCATGCAGCTCACCAACATCGCCCGCGACGTGGGCGAAGACGCACGCAATGGCCGCCTGTATATCCCGCGCGCCTGGTTCCGGGAGATCGGCATGGACGCCGACGCCTGGCTGGCCAAGCCGGTGTTTGATGCGCGAATTGCCAGCTTTACCCAGCGCCTGCTGCTGCGCGCCGATGTGCTCTACCGCCGTGGCGAATTTGGCCTGGCCGAGTTGCCTTGGGATTGCCGCCCCGCCATCCAGGCCGCGCGTTTGGTCTATGCAGAAATCGGCAAACAGCTAGAGCGCGAAGGCCTTAACTCGGTGGACCAGCGCACGGTGGTGTCCACCCGTCGCAAGCTGGCGCTGATTGCGCGCGCTGCATCCGTCGCCGTGAAGGCCCCGGCCATGCCGGCAGTGGCTATCAGCCCGGTGCCTGCGATTGCGTTTTTGGTCGATGTGGTCACCCGCGACCGCCGCCCTGTCACCGACAACAAACCATGGACAGTGCCCAAACGCAGCTTCGACCAGCGTGTGGAATGGATGGTCGATTTATTCGGGCGCCTGGAGCGCCGCGAGCGGGCCAATCGATAGCGCGCTGTGTCCCTCAAGTTCGTCGAAGTTGCCCTGCTGCTATGCGCTGGCGTCTTGTTTGTGTGGTGGCAGATGCGTGATCTGCGCATCGCCCGTGAAAAAACGCGCCGCCAAAAGGCAGATGCTGTCATTGCGAGCGTAGCGAAGCAATCCACACATGCGAGCAATGCCCATGGCGACGGAGCGCCGCATGCACCCTGAGCTTAAAGTCATCCACCTGGTCTGCGCCGCATTGTTTTTAGGCAATGTCATCGTCAGCGGCGTGTGGGCGCTATTGGCCGAGCGCACGCGCAAGCACGCCATCATCCAGTTCAGCAACACCATGGTGTTGATTACCGATGGCCTGTTTACCCTGACCGGTGCAATCGGCGTGGTCTGGACCGGCCACGGCATGGCGGTGCATTTTGATGGCGGCGCGGGTCACCCCTGGATACAGTGGTCGTACGGGCTGCTAAGTTTTTCCGGGCTGATATGGCTGTTGGTGCTGGTGCCCATCCAATTCAAACAACGCGCCTTGCTCCGCGCCAGCGACACCGTGGGCGAAGACTACTGGCGCCTCTCGCGCATCTGGCAAATCGCCGGTGCGATTGCCACCGTGCTGCCGCTGCCGATTGTGTATTTCATGGTGAACAAATCGGTTTAAGCGTGCCATCTGCCAATTCAACATTCAAAGGCCAGGTCGTCCTCATCACCGGCGCGGCATCGGGCATAGGCGCGGCCACGGCCCTCGAAGTGTTGGCCCAAGGCGGCGTACCCGTCTTGGTGGATTGCGACGCCGAGCCTCTTGCCACCATGGCCACGCGCTGCGGTGGCGATGTGTTGCACTTGGTGGCCGATGTAACCGACTTGCCCGCCATGGAGCATGTGGCCGCGCAAACCCTGGCGCGCCATGGGCGCATCGATGTGGTGTTTGCCAATGCCGGTGTCGCCGCCTTCGGGCCGCTGGCGTTGGTGGACCCACAGGCCTGGAAACGCTGTGTGGAGGTGAATGTGTTTGGCGTGTTCAACACCGTGCGCGCTGCGCTGCCTGCGGTGATGCAAGCGCGCGGCTATGTGCTGATCAATGCCTCGGTATCCTCGTTTGCGCACCCGCCGGTGATGTCGGCCTATGCGGCCAGCAAATCAGCGGTGGAGGCCATGGGTAACTCCTGGCGAATCGAGCTGGCTTCACATGGTGTGGATGTGGGCGTGGTGCATGCCGGTTGGGTCAGCACGCCCTTGGTCACCGAAGGCGCGCTGCATCCGGGCTTTGTGCGCTTGCGCGCCACCATGCCCGGCCCGCTCAATAGCGAAACCTCGCCCCAAGACGCCGCCCGCGCAATCGTGCGCGGCATGCAAGCGCGCAAAGGCCGCATCTGGATACCCGGCTGGCTGCGCATCCTGTACGCGCTACGCGCACTGTTGCATCTACCCTTCGCCGAACGCGAACTGCGCCGCGCTGCGCCGGAGATTGAGGCGATTTATATCGAAGGACTGGAAGCTGAAGGGGCGCTGGCTTCGTCGTTTGGGCCTAGGGAGAGGGAGAGAACCTTGGCGCGCGGGCGGGATTGATTTCAGGGACCGTTTACGACCCAAAGCGGACGGACGCGGCGCTGCCTTGGGCGGCGGCGATGCAGCGTAAACGGTCATCTAATGCCGCTTAGAACAGCAACTTTTTTAGGTTGCTAAGGGTGAGCAGATTTCGACCAGTGTTCCGTCAGGACAACGAAGGTAGGAAACGGTCTGGCCCCAAGGTTTCAGCATTGGCTCTTTAATCGATACCGCACCCTCAGCTATTGCTTTTGCGTGGGCAGCGGCCACATCTTCGGTGACAAGCGCAATCTCCATGCCCAGCGGCTCCCGCGAATTGCTGGCTTTGACATAGCCACCGGGCAAATTAGATGCCCCGAGGTCATGGGTTGCAAATGCCAGTGCAGTCGCACCAGTTTCCAATTCGCCATAGCCTGATTCGTGAACGAACCGTCGCTTTAATCCAAATGCCTTTTCAAAGAACTCCACCGACGCAAGCACGTCAGGGACATAAACGATGGTGTAACCGAATTTCATGATTTGCTCCTCCTGTTCAATGCTAAATCTGCCTTGCCCTTTGTCGTAAATTTCCACCATGGAAGCGATTCCCCTGAATCCATGAAGTGCTTCACCGACAGCAATGTGTAGTACACACATGGGTCATGTCTATGCCCCATTACCGCCTTCAAGTCATTAAAAATATTCAGCGCATCGACACCTTTGATATCGGCAGGCGAGCAAATCCCAATCGCATGTAGGTCGCTAGCGATGGCTTTTCCAATATTCGGCAACGCGGTCAACTTCGTGAGCATATGTGCCTCCGTCAATTCGATGTACGGACATTTTCGTCGGTCAAAGTGCGGAAAAGCTAGCCCATCGAATGGCTTCAAACAGCCTATCGCAGGCTCACATCTAGGCTCGGCCAACGACCGCAAATGGCCCACACCGGGCAATTTAAGTTGCAACAAACCATCAGATTTTGCTGACCAAGCTCGCTCTAGCTAATCCTTCCTCACCCACTGATTAGCCCGCACATTCCCCTCTGCCAAGGTCGCAGTCTCCGCCACGCGCTTGGCCCGCGTTGCTTCGGTCTTCGCATTGCCAATCCACTCCAAAATAGCACGCTTGCTAGAGCGGGGAAAGGCCTCGAAGTGGTCCTGGGCGCCGGGGTGGTATTTGAAGGCCTTTCGCAAATCGGGCGGAATCTCCAGCGCTTCCACGCTGTCTAGTTTGGCCCAGCTTCCGTCTTGCTTAGCCTCTTCGATTTTTGCTAGCCCCGCCGCATGCATCAGGTTTGCGCGCAGCAGTTGCTCCACGCGCTCTTTGTTGTTTTTGCTCCAGGCGCTGCCTTTTTTGCGGGGCGCAAACCACAGCATGGAGCGCTCCTCGTCCAGCGCGCGCGGCTTGCTGTCTATCCACCCAAAGCACAGCGCCGTCGCCACCGCCTCGTCATAGGCCATGCGCGGCTTGCCCGTGGCCAGCTTGTAGCTGATCAGCCAAACGCCCTGGCCCCGCGCATGGTGGCGCTCCAGCCACTTGCGCCAGGCCAGCGTGGACTTGGGGTGGATCGAATCGGTGGGTACTTCGGGCATGGCTTCGATGCGGTAGCAGTCGCCATCAGCGCGCGCTCCAGTCACCCTCTCCTAGGCATCCGCCAAGGCAACATCATCCGCACCGGCAGTGACACCAAGCGAGGTACATCCAGCGATTCGTGGACGGCGGTTACGTCCTCACCCAGCAGGCGGGTGCGCAGCAGGGAGCGGACATAAAACGGGGTGTCTTCCAGCGTGCTGACCAGTTGCGGCGCGCTGCCCGACTCACTACTCATGGCGCGCGGGATACGCCAAGCCGATGGGGGTAAGGTGTGGCGCGGTGGCGCTTCGAAAGCGGTGGTCTCCCCGTGGCGGGCAAAGCGTTGCGCCACCACGCGGCCCGGGCCTTCGCGGGGGCGCACGTCATAGACCACGGCGGTGTCGCCATTGGCCAT
>CANFJQ010000052.1 GCA_947447615.1 Comamonadaceae bacterium | reverse complement strand
CCATCCTTTGGTGTTGCGCGCAAAAATGGAAATTGCCAGCGCCTGCCACGCGCATGGCAAAGTGCCTTCGCATTGCGTGGTGACCGAATTGCGCGATACGGTGGCGATTGAAGCGGCGGCGCGTCAGGCTGCGCAGGCCTTTGGTTTTAAGCGTATGTGGAGCATTCACCCCGACCAAATACGCCCCATCTTGCGCGGTTTTGCCCCCAGCGGCGACGAGGTTGAGCAAGCCGCTGCCATAGTGCACGCTGCCGCGCAGCAAGATTGGGCCCCCATCGCCGTCGATGGCCAGTTACACGACCGCGCCAGCTACCGCTATTTTTGGCAGGTGCTAGAACGCGCCCACCGCACCGCCGTGGCTTTGCCGCAGCCGGTGCAACACTATTTTGTTTGAATCAAGAAGGAGTAATTCACATGTTAGATGCATACCGCAGCCATGTCGCCGAACGCGCCGCGCTGGGCATTCCGCCCCTGCCCCTGGACGCCAAGCAAACCGCCGAGTTGATCGAATTGATCAAAGCCCCCCACGGCGCTGATGCGCAGTATCTGATGGACATGCTCACGCACCGCGTCCCGCCAGGTGTGGACGATGCAGCCAAAGTGAAAGCCTCGTTTCTCGCTGCTGTCGCCCATGGCGATATCAGCGTGGGCTTGATCTCTAAAACCAAAGCCACCGAATTGCTGGGCACCATGGTGGGTGGTTACAACGTGAAGCCGCTGATCGATTTGCTCGACGATGCCGAGGTAGCGGCGGTCGCCGCCAAGGCCTTGAAAAAGACCTTGTTGATGTTTGACTTTTTCCATGACGTCGCCCACAAAGCCAGCGCGGGCAATGCGCATGCCAAAGACGTGATGCAAAGCTGGGCCGATGCCCAGTGGTTTACCGAGCGCCCTGAAGTACCGCACAAAATTACCGTGACGGTTTTCAAAGTACCGGGCGAGACCAATACCGACGATTTATCCCCCGCGCCCGACGCCTGGAGCCGCCCGGACATCCCGCTGCACTACCTGTCCATGCTGAAAAACACCCGCGAAGGTGCGGCCTTCAAGCCGGAAGAGGAAAGCAAGCGCGGCCCCATGAAATTCATTGACGAGCTCAAGGCCAAAGGCCATTTGGTCGCGTATGTGGGCGATGTGGTGGGAACGGGTTCGAGCCGCAAGTCCGCCACCAATAGCGTGATCTGGGCTACTGGCCAGGACATTCCGTTTGTACCTAACAAGCGTTTTGGAGGTGTTACTTTGGGCGGCAAGATTGCCCCTATCTTTTTCAATACCCAAGAAGACTCGGGCGCCTTGCCTATCGAGGTGGATGTGAGTAAGCTGGAAATGGGCGACGTCATTGACGTGCTGCCCTACGATGGCAAATTGCTGCGCAATGGCGAAGTGGTCACCGAGTTCCAGCTTAAGAGCGAAGTATTGCTCGATGAGGTGCGCGCAGGCGGCCGTATCAACCTGATCATTGGCCGCTCGCTCACCGCCAAAGCGCGTGAGTTTTTGGGACTGCCAGCCTCCACCCAGTTCCGCCTGCCTAAGCCGCCTGTTGCGACCCAGGCCGGATTCACGCTGGCCCAAAAAATGGTGGGCCGCGCGGTGGGCTTGCCCGAAGGGCAGGGCGTACGTCCCGGCACCTACTGCGAGCCGCGCATGACTACTGTGGGCTCGCAAGACACCACCGGCCCGATGACGCGCGACGAACTCAAAGACCTGGCCTGCCTGGGCTTTAGCGCCGATTTGGTGATGCAGTCCTTCTGCCACACTGCCGCGTATCCCAAGCCCGTGGACGTGAAAACCCACCGCGAGCTGCCAGCCTTTATCAGCAACCGTGGCGGCGTGTCTTTGCGTCCAGGCGATGGCGTGATCCACTCTTGGCTCAACCGCCTGTTACTGCCCGACACCGTGGGCACCGGCGGCGACAGCCACACCCGTTTCCCCATCGGTATTTCCTTCCCGGCGGGCTCCGGCCTGGTGGCCTTTGGCGCTGCCACCGGCGTGATGCCGCTGGACATGCCTGAGTCGGTACTGGTGCGCTTTAAGGGCCAGATGCAGCCCGGCATCACCTTGCGTGACCTGGTGCACGCCATTCCTTTGTATGCCATCAAGGCGGGTCTGCTGACCGTGGCCAAAGCCGGCAAGGTCAATGCTTTCTCTGGCCGTATCTTGGAGATCGAAGGTTTGCCTGACCTGAAAGTGGAGCAGGCTTTCGAATTGTCGGATGCGTCTGCCGAGCGTTCCGCCGCTGGTTGTACCGTCAAGCTCAACCCCGCGCCGATCAAGGAATACCTGACCAGCAATATCGTGCTCATGAAAAACATGATCGCCGACGGCTATGCCGACAAGCGCACCCTGGAGCGCCGCATCCAAAAAGTGCAAGCCTGGCTGGACAAACCCGAGTTACTCGAGGCCGATAAAAACGCCGAGTACGCCGCCGTCATCGAGATCGACCTCAATGAACTCAAAGAGCCGGTTCTGTGCTGCCCCAATGACCCGGACGACGCCAAGCTGCTGTCCGATGTGGCCGGTACCCACATTGACGAAGTGTTTATCGGTTCCTGCATGACCAACATCGGGCATTTCCGCGCTGCTTCTAAATTGCTCGAAGGCAAGCGTGACATTCCGGTCAAGCTCTGGATTGCACCGCCGACCAAGATGGACGCTGCCGAACTTACCCGCGAAGGCCATTACGGTGTGTTTGGCGCAGCCGGTGCGCGCACCGAAATGCCCGGCTGCTCCTTGTGCATGGGCAACCAGGCGCAGGTGCGCGAAGGCGCAACCGTGGTCTCCACTTCCACCCGCAACTTCCCCAACCGTCTGGGCAAAAACACCAATGTGTACCTGGCCTCAGCCGAGTTGGCGGCGATTGCGTCCAAGCTGGGCCGCATCCCCACGGTGGCCGAATACGCTGAGAACATGGGTGTGATCAACAAAGACAGCAGCCAGATTTACCAGTACCTGAACTTTGACAAGTTGGAGGAATACGCTGAAGTCGCGAAGGGCGTAACGGCCTAGTCCCCAGCACTCAGCCCGGCCGGTTTGCTTCGCAGTAATGCGGGCACCGGGCGGGCTTTTTTACGTCTGGCGCGCGGTGGGTGCCGCGCCTATGCCGCGATGGGATGCGCCCCTAAAAAGTCGCGCACCGCCGCAAAAGACATTTCGCGCATTTCCTCGAAATAGCCATGGCGCCCGCCGGGGATCAGGTGCAACTGCGCACCCGCAATGCGCTGAACCAGCAAGTGGGCATTGGCGGCAGGGTTCACCTCGTCGTCGCTACCGTGGATGACCAGCGTGGGCGCCTTGATCTGGTTGAGCGCATCCCAGGCATCGTGTGCCTGGCTGGCTTGGTAGTGCAGGCGCCGGGCATGGGGCGGCAGCGGTGTATTCCAAAGCGCTTCGATTTGCTCCACCAGCGCGCTGTTGTGCGCCATCCAGGCGGGTGTGAAAGAGGTTTCCAGCAAAGCTTGTCTGTCATTGCTGCGCAAGGCCTTGTCCACGCTGGCCGGGCGCGCGACACCCTGTTTACCCGGCGTTGTCGCTCCCAGTACCAAGGCTCCTACGCGCTCAGGAAAGTCGATAGCTAGCCATTGCGCCACGCGCCCACCCATGGAGATACCGTAGGCATGCGCCCGCGCCAGGCCGCAGGCGTCTAGCACCGCCACCGCATCCTGTGCAAAACCACGCGTGCTGTAGGCCGGCTTTTCCGGCTTGTCGCTCTGGCCGGTACCCTGGTAGTCCCAAACGATGACCTGGAAATGCGCCGCAAAATCGGCGGCGACGCGATCCCATTCGCGGTGGTCGCAAGACTGCCCGGCCAGTAGCAGCAGCGCAGGCCCCTGGCCTTGGCATTGGTAATAGAGGCGGGTGCCGTCTTGGCAGGTGGCAAAAGGCATGGTCTTTTAGTCGAAGGGAAATGTACCATCAGGCTGCATAGAGAGGGGCTTGCGTAGCCGCCGCGCAAGCGGCATTTGATCTGCACCTTCAGCTGGCTTGCGGTGATTATCCGGGGTCGCTGGTAATGCTTGTGCTGCCCGCTGGCCCGCCCCAGCGCCCTGGCCGCGCGTTTGTTGAGGCTATGCAAGCAAATAGGAAGCTGCTGGGGCGGGTGCCTAGCGTGGCGCTTAGACTGCGCTTTCAATCCACTTCATCCCAGACCCGCCATGGCCCCTGAATCGCTTTTGCAGCATTACGACAGCGCCGCCTTGTGGCCCGCCGCCCCTTCGACGGATCCGGCCTATACCTTAGCCGCCGCCTACCAGGACGCGCTCGCACTGCGCAGTTTGCGCCTGGCTCGCGGAGAAAAAGCGCGTGGTTTCAAACTCGGCTTTACCAACCGCAGCATCTGGCCGATTTATGGCGTCTATGCGCCCATCTGGGGCACGGTGTACGACAGCACCTTGCAGTGGTGCGAAGGCGAGGGCCGCTTGTCGGCAAGCGGCCTGTGCCAGCCGCGCATTGAGCCGGAAATCGTATTCGGGATGCGGCACACGCCAGCGCCTGAAGCCACTTTGGAAGACTTGTTCGATGCCATCGAATGGCTGGCGCCCGGCTTCGAATTGGTACAGACCCATTTGCCGAACTGGAAATTCAAGGCCCCCGATGCCGTGGCCGACGGTGGCTTGCATGGGCGCCTGGTCGTGGGCCAACAGCTCGCCGTGCGCAGTTTTGCCGCCAATTCGGCGGAATTAATGCAACGCCTGGCCGCCAGCAGCGTGCGCCTGGTTCGCGATGGCAAACAGCTGTTGCAAGGCCAAGGCAGTTTGGTGCTGGACAGCCCCTTGCAGGCCTTGCACCACTTTGTGGCCGAATTGCACGCCTGCCCCGGTGCGCCGCCATTGCGCCCCGGCGATGTGGTCACCACCGGCACTTGGACCGATGCGCTGCCGGTGCAAGCTGGACAGACCTGGCGCGCCGAGTTCGACGCGCCTATCCCTTCTTTGCAATTGCAGGTGGATTGACAGGCAGCTCCTGGTTTGCGCCATCCCTGGCGTGGGGTTTGGGTAGGATGGCACATACCCACTTGCAAAATGATTTCGAGGATGACGTATGCCGCTAAGCCCTGAACTACTGGAACACCTACGCAGCAAATACAGCGGCAGCGCAGCCGATATGCACGACCCGCGTTTTCAGAAAGTGGCGCAGACGATTTTTTCGGAAGGCGGCACACGCGCCGCGCCCTATAGCGGCATACCTACTTTGTTGTCGGCACCGGCCTTCGCGGTGGATCCCAAAGTGCCGGATTTTGGAAATTTGCAAGTGGCGCTCATGGGCGCGCCCATGGACCTGGGCGCCAGCAACCGGCCGGGTGCGCGTTTTGGGCCGCGTGCCCTGCGCGCCATTGAGCGCATCGGGCCCTACAACCATGTGCTGGACGTGGCCCCGGTGCACGCGCTGCGCGTGGGCGATGTGGGTGATGTGCCTTTTCGCAGCCGCTACAGTTTGCCTTTGTGCATAGAAGATTTGGAACTGTGGTACCGGCATATCGCGGCGCAAGGCGTGTTGCCTTTGACGGTGGGTGGCGACCATTCCATTACCTACCCCATCATGAAAGCCCTGGGTGCGAAGCAGTCGCTGGGCATGGTGCATATAGACGCGCATTGCGACACCGGTGGCGAGTTTGACCAGACGCGTTTCCACCACGGTGGCCCCTTCCGCCTGGCGGTGCTCGATGGCGTTTTAGACCCAACGCGCTGTATTCAGATTGGGATCCGCGGTTCCTCGGAGTACCTCTGGGAGTTTTCCAAAGACGCCGGTATGACGGTCATTCATGCAGAGGAAGTGGCGGCCATGGGCATCCCTGAAATTGTTCGATTAGCCCGCCAGGTCGTGGGCGATGGCCCGACTTACCTGAGCTTTGATGTCGATGGCCTGGACCCGGTCTATGCGCCGGGCACTGGAACCCCCGAAATCGGCGGTCTGAGCACCCGCGAGGCCTTGGCGATTTTTCATGGCCTCAAGGGCCTGCATATTTGCGGCGGCGACGTAGTGGAAGTGGCGCCGCAATACGACCCGAGTACCAATACCGCCCAAGCGGGAGCGCAAATGCTGTTTGAAATTTTGAGCTTGATGGCTTTCAGCCCGGCGCTCAAACCTTAGGCTGCGCTAAGCGTCCACGCATTTTTGGCGCGGGCTGGGGCTGGGCGCCAATTGACTGTCAGCCCTGAGTCGCTTCTGGCGCAGCGTCGCGGTAATACACCTCGACTGCGCCTTTGAGCGTAATCATCAAAGGCTTGCCTTTGCGGTCACGCGTCTTGCCCGCCGCCACTTTGATCCAGCGTTCGCTGATGCAGTATTCCTCCACATCGTGGCGTTCTTTTCCGTTAAAGCGGATGCCGATATCGTTTTCAAACACCGCAGCGACATAGTGTTTGCTTTGCGGGTCAATCGACAAGCGGTCGGGCAGGGGAATAGGAGAGGGGGTCATGCAGCGGGCGCCATAGTTGTGAAGGTCGGTGCGCATTCTCGCAAATCGCCGCCTGCATGCCGTCTTCGCCCTGAGGGAAGCTCTGCATAAGTGCAAATCCGTCATTGCGAGCGCAGCGAAGTAATCCATTTTGGCTTGCCAACCAAGCATTTATGGATTGCCGCGTCGCTGCGCTCCTCGCGATGACGAGCTTGTGCAGACCTTGCTTAGGCTTGCGCAGGCTCTGCCGCCGCTTGCGCTGGTGTCGCCTCGGGCAAGTCGTCCGGCAAAAACCCGCCAGATTGGCGTTCCCACAGCGCCGCGTAGTGGCCACCGTGCGCCAGCAGTTCGGCATGGGTTCCGCTTTCTACGATGCGTCCTTCGTCCAACACCACCAGCCGGTCCAGGCGCGCAATCGTCGATAAGCGATGGGCAATAGCAATCACGGTTTTACCGTCCATCATGCCGAGTAACTGCTCCTGAATCGCCATCTCCACTTCGCTGTCCAGTGCGGAGGTGGCCTCGTCCAGAATCAAAATCGGCGCGTCTTTCAAAATCACCCGCGCAATCGCAATGCGCTGGCGCTGGCCGCCCGAGAGTTTGACGCCGCGCTCGCCAACGCGCGCCTCTAGTCTGCTGCGCCCCTTCATGTCTTTCAGGCCCTGAATAAAGTCCCAGGCCTGCGCTTTGCGCGCGGCTTCCTCCACTTGGCTATCGGTCGCTTGTGGTTTGCCGTAGCGGATATTGGCCGCAATCGAGCGGTGTAAGAGCGAAGTGTCCTGCGTCACCATGCCTATGTTTTCGCGCAGGCTGTCTTGCGTCGCTAGCGCAATGTCCTGTCCATCTATCAGAATGCGGCCTTGCTGCGGGTCGAAAAATCGCAGCAACAAATGCACCAGCGTGGACTTGCCTGCCCCCGAGCGACCGATCAAGCCGATGCGCTCGCCAGACCGGATATGCAGGTCTATATGCTTAAAGACCTGCGCGCCGCCTTCATAGGCAAAGCTCAAGTCTTCGAATCGAATTTCTCCCTTATCGACTTTGAGTGCTTGCGCTTCTGGCCGGTCTGTCATGCGCAAAGGCTGCGCAATGGTCTCCATACCTTCTTGCACCACGCCCAGGTTTTCAAAAATACCGGCTACCTCCCAGGATACCCAGCCGGCAGCGGTAGTGATCTGCCAGGCCAGCGGCAGCGCGGTAGCAAACAATGCCACTTCCAACGCATGCGCCTGCCACAAATAAAGCCCCACGGCGGCGGTAGCGGCAAGCAATAAGGCGTTCATCATCCACAAAGTGAAAATGAACAAAGTCACCAAGCGCATGTGTTTAGACACCGCATGCATATGCGTTTGGATGACATCCTGCACATGCCGGTCTTCGTCACTGGGCCGGGCAAACAGCTTGACCGTGAGGATATTGGTATAGGTGTCCACCACCCGTGCCACCACCCGCGAACGTTGCTCGGAGCTGAGCTTGGACAAGTCCCGCATACGCGGCACAAAGTAGTACAAAAAACCAATGTAAGCCGCAAACCAGCAAATCGTTGGAATCGCCAGGCGCCAGTCGGACAGACACATCAGCACCACGGTGGTCAGGCCGTATATCAGGATGTACCACACCGCGCGCACACCCGAGACTGCGCTCTCGCGCAGCGAATTGCCGGTTTGCATCACCCGGTTCGCAATGCGGCCAGCAAAATCGTCCTGGAAAAACGGCCAACTCTGGCGCACCACATGCCAGTGGTTTTGCCAGCGCACCAAACTGGTAAAGGCCCCCATCACGGCGTTAAAGCGCAGCAGGCTGTCAAACAGCAAAGCTGCCGGGCGCAATACCAACAGGAAAACCAGCATCATGCCCAGCATGGGCCCCGCCTCGCGCAAGGCGGCTTCCCGCTCCGTCGCCATCATCAGCCCTACCAATTTACCAATCAGGAGGGGCATGACGGTATCGCTGAGCGCCACCAATAGGCAGCTGAGCAACATCGCTAGAAACAAACCGCGGGACTGGCGCAAAAAGTGCCAGTAAAAAGCAATCAGCCCCTTGGGTGGCGTTTGCGGGGGAGGGCTGGAAGTAGCGGAAACCCGTGATTCAAAGTAGTCGAAAAGTCCGCTAAACATCGCCTGACTTTAGCGTAAACCATTTGGGCGTTGGCCCGAGCGGCGCGCCGTCTGGGGCGCTTGGGCCACGGCACGCATCCCCGGCAAGCAAGCAGCTAACGCTGTTAAGTTTGCTGCAAAAGTCAACAGCCTAGCGTTAATTACTGGCACACAACGTGGGTTGTCAGCGCGCTTTCACGCCGCTCAATAGACAATTCCAAAAGCCCTGCCTACCCCCGCTTGCACATCACGCATTAAATTCAAAATAGCGCTGAAAGCTAAAGGCAATCGTGGCCATCAGCACCGTGGTGCCAAACATGAGCGAAGCCCCCAGGCCGAGCACCGTGAGGCCGTGGGTCTGGCCTGCGGCGTCTTCTGGGTCAGCCTGCGGGTTGAAGTGCGCATTCCAGCTAGCCGCATCCATCAGGCCGTAACGAATAGCCAGTAGCGCAGACGCCGCCAGCGTGAAGCCGCCAAAGGGAATCAGGACCCAGCTCCACAAGTCATCCAAGCCCATTGTGCGGGCACGCACCACGCCATACCAACCGATCACAGAGGGCAATAGGCTCAGAAAAGACCAGCGGTCATAGCGCCCGGCTAGGTAGAGCCGCTGCAAGCCCAGTGAGCCCAGCAGCAAAGTGAGCCACACGGCCAGAGTTTTGTTTTTCATAGGACGCATTGTCGCTGTTGAAGCGAAGGCCGAATGAGTCCCGGTCGCACCAGCAAAGCGCCGCGCGCGTCGGATAACAAAGCTATCGATTTAAGCTGCTGCCCACTTAAGGTGCATCAAACCCCCAAGTCGGCGTTCAGCGCCTCATTTCGTTGGGTGGCTCCTGGTCACCCACGCCCAAGGCGCATTGCATCATCACTACGTCCAGCCAGCGCTCGAACTTCCAGCCGCAGGCGCCCAGCACACCCGCATGGGAAAAGCCGCACGCGCTATGCACCCCAACAGACGCCAGGTTGGCGGAGTCGCCAATGACTGCGATCAACTTGCGCACCCCGGCGCGCTCTGCGCTGGACATCAACTCGCCGAGCAGCATGCGCCCCCAGCCCTTGCCAGCCGCCTGCGGGCTCAGGTACAGCGAGTCTTCGGCCGAAAAACGGTAGGCCGGACGTGGTTTGAACCAATTGCAATAGGCAAACCCGGCGACATCCCCCATGTCCTCCAAAACCAGGTAGGGCAGGCCCTTGGACAGCACGTCCGCGCGCCGGGCTTGCATGTCCGCTTCGCTGGGGGGATCGATTTCAAAAGTGCCAGTTCCGTGCAGCACATGGTGGCGGTAAATACCGGTGATGGCCGCCAGGTCGGCGTCCGTGCTGGGGCGGATAAGGGGCATGGTTTGGGAAAAGATATAATCGAGGGCTATTCTGAGTGTCACTGGCCGGGTGGTCAGTTGCGTGTCTCAACTCCGAATTTTATGGTTGAAACTCATTTCAATCTCCCCAAAGGATGAATCATGGTCGTTATTCGACTCGCCCGTGGTGGTGCTAAAGCCCGCCCGTTTTTCAGTATCGTTGTTGCCGACAAGCGCACCCGCCGTGATGGCCGCTTTATCGAGCGTATCGGTTTTTACAACCCTATTGCCACCGCTAACGAAGAGCGTATTCGCATTGCGCAGGACCGCTTGACCTACTGGAAGGGCGTTGGCGCACAGGCTTCGCCTACGGTGGAGCGTCTGATCAACCAGGCCGCTGCCAGCGCGCCGGTCGCAGCCTAAAGTGTCCCTTGAAGGGTTTGCGCCTTGCGGTGCAAACCCTTTGCGGCAGACCTTATTTCGCATGATCGCTGGCCTGGAGCCCGCTGAGCTTCCGGCAGATGCCATTGAAGTGGCGCGCATCGGCGAGGCTTGGGGCGTCAAAGGTTGGTTCAAGGTTTTGCCATTTAGCGCCCAGCCCGAGGCGCTTTTTTCTTCCAAGCGTTGGTATTTGCTGCCCACGGAGCGCGGCATACCGACATTTGCCGGCGTGGTCAAACTCGCCATCAAAGAAGCCAAAGAGCATTCCGACACCGTGGTGGCCACTGCCCATGAGGTATCAGACCGCGATGCTGCTGAGGCCTTACGCGGCGCACGCGTGTTTGTCCCGCGTTCTAGTTTCCCTACTGCCGAGCCCGACGAGTACTATTGGGTGGACTTGATCGGCCTGGACGTCATGAACCGCCAGGACGAGCCCATGGGCCGCGTGCGCGAGCTGCTTTCGACCGGTGCCCAAACTGTGTTGGTCTTGGAATCTGCAGCACAAGACAAAGTCCAGGAGCGCATGATCCCCTTTGTCTCTGCCTTCATCGACGAGGTGGACTTGGCGGGGCGGCGTATCCGCGTGGACTGGCAAAGCGATTACTAAGGGGCCGGGCCATGCGTTTTGACGTCATCACCCTGTTCCCTGAATTGTTTGAGCCTTTTCTCCGCACCGGCATCACGCGGCGCGCTTTTGAATCGGGGCAAGTGCAGGTTTGTATGCACAACCCCCGCGACTATGCCGAAGGTAATTACCGCCGTGTCGATGACCGTCCGTTCGGTGGCGGCCCCGGCATGGTCATGATGGCCGAGCCCTTGTCCCTGGCGCTGGCGCAGGCCCAGAGGCAGCGAAGCCAGCACGCCAAAGTCATCTTGTTTTCTCCCCAGGGCCGGGTGTTGGACCACGGCACGGTGCAGCGCTGGGCGTCCAGCGAGGGGGCGGTATTGGTGTGCGGCCGCTACGAGGGGCTGGACCAGCGCTTTGTGGATCGCTATGTCGATGAGCAAATCAGTCTGGGTGACTTTGTGGTGTCCGGGGGCGAGCTGCCAGCCATGCTTTTCCTGGACGCGATCGCCCGTTTGCAGCCCGATGTCTTGAGCGACGCCCAAAGCCACCAACAGGACAGTTTCAACCCGGCGCTGGATGGCTTGCTGGACTGCCCGCACTACACGCGCCCGGAGGATTGGCAAGGAAGTCCGGTGCCAGAGGTGCTGATGTCTGGGCACCATGAGCGCATAGAGCGCTGGCGGCGCGACCAGCGGTTGCTTCTGACGGCCAGGCTACGCCCCGAGCTGATTGCAGCCGCCAGGGCGGCGGGCGCACTGGATGCGGTGGATGAAAAATTGCTGCGCCCTAGCGCCCTAGCGCCCTAGCGCCCTAGCGCCCTGGCGCCCTAGCGCCCTAGCGCCTGAGCGCCTGAGCGCCTGAGTTGGGCGGGCCCAAGCGGCAGGATTCGTGAGCGAGGCCCGGATTGCTATAATGTTGGGCTAACCGATCCTCTGCATGGCCATACAAGGCGCAGCAATGGTGCTGACACGACAAGGCAACCCACTCCAGGGTTCCGGCGCTTGCAAGATCACGAAAGAAGCTATGAACCTCATCCAAATTCTGGAACAAGAGGAAATCGCGCGTTTGGGTAAAACCATCCCCGATTTCGCCCCTGGTGACACCGTCATCGTAAGCGTCAACGTCGTTGAGGGCACCCGTAAGCGGGTTCAGGCCTACGAAGGCGTCGTCATTGCCAAGCGTAATCGTGGCCTGAATAGCGGCTTTATCGTCCGCAAAATTTCCAGCGGCGAAGGCGTTGAGCGTACCTTCCAAACTTACAGCCCGCTGATCGCTGGTATCGAAGTCAAGCGCCGTGGCGATGTGCGCCGTGCCAAGCTCTACTACCTGCGTGACCGCAGCGGCAAGTCGGCGCGTATCAAAGAAAAGCTGCCAGCGAAAAAGACGGCCGCTTGACCAGCGCTGTCCCCGCAAGGAAAACCGCCCCCGGCGTCTCCGGCGGCGGTTTTTTTACGTGCCGGATGCTTGCTTTTTAGTCTTAAAAGCATGAGCAAAATCCCACCATTTGACCCGCGCCAAGTGCCCTTTGAGATGGCCGATGGGCATCTGCCGCCGGTGCCTGCCGCCCATTTACACCCCGAAGCCCTGGGCCGGCGTTTTAATGCGCCCCCGGCCTGGGAGCCCGAAATCCGGGTGGAGCCGCGATTTATAGACCGAGCGCCCAGCGCCGCCTCGGTGCTGGTGGGCTTGGTCACCCATCCACGGCCCACGGTACTGCTAACGCAGCGCACGGTTGGTCTGAGCAGCCATGCAGGCCAAGTCGCCTTCCCTGGCGGAAAGTCCGACGCCGAAGACCAGGACGCCGTAGCCACAGCCCTGCGTGAGGCGCAGGAAGAAGTGGGTTTGCACCCGCGCCATGTATGCGTTTTGGGTAGCCTGCCGCACTACACCACGGGCAGCGGTTTTGTGGTCACGCCGGTGGTCGCACTGCTGGAGCCTGGTTTTTCCATCGCAGCCAATGCCGCAGAGGTGGATGCGGTATTTGAAGTGCCGCTGGACTATTTGATGAATCCGGCGCACCACCGGCGCCATACCTTGCAAACGCCCTTGGGACCGCGCCACTGGATATCTATGCCGTATCAGGATGGCGCGCATGAGCGCTATATCTGGGGCGCTACCGCCGGTATGTTGCGCAATTTGTACCGGTTTTTGCTCCCGGCTTAGGCTATGGCAAAGCGCAGCCCGTCGGTATGATGCGGTGACATGAGCTTTTTCGCCATTCTTTTTGCGTTGTTGATTGAGCAGGCGCGCCCGCTCAAAGCTGCCAATTTTTTGCATACGCAAGTGCGTAGCGCCTTGTCCTGGGCGGTGCGCCAGTTGGACACCGGGCAGGATTCGCACGCGCGCTTAACCTGGGGTGTGGTGGTCTTGGTGCCGGCTGTGATCACGGCGCTGGTGCATTGGGCATTGCTGTTGTGGATAGGCTGGATAGCGGCGGTGGTCTGGAACGTGGCCGTGCTGTACCTGACCCTAGGCTTTAGGCAGTTCAGCCACCATTTCACCGATATCCGTGATGCGCTAGATACCGGGGACGAAGACAGCGCCCGCAGCTTGCTGGCGCGATGGATGCAGATCGACACCTCTGATCTACCGCGCAGCGAAATCGTCCGCCAGGTCATCGCGCATTCGGTGCTCAATGCGCACCGCTGCGTATTCGGGGTATTTGCCTGGTATTCACTCTTATCTGGGCTGGGGCTGGGGCCTGCCGGGGCGGTTGTTTACCGCATGGCGGAGTATTTTTCTGCGCTGGCCAAGCGACCTGCGAGCCCGGACGCGTTGCTGCTGAGCCCCGCTTTGCGCCACTATGTGGCTGTATGGTGGCACCGGATCGATTGGATTCCGGCGCGCCTGACGGCCATGGGATTTGCGTTTGTGGGCAGCTTTGAGGATGCGATTGACCGCTGGCGCAAATTTGAAGCTGCCGTACCTGGTGATAACGATGGCATCGTGCTGGCCGCCACCGCTGGTGCGGTGCATATTGGGTTGACCGAAATGGATGTGCAGAACGCGGCACCTGTGCCCCGCTTGGGCCATTTGCGTGCGGTTGTCGGCTTGGTCTGGCGCACGGTGGTGATGTGGATGGTGGTGCTGGCTCTCATGTCCTTGGCGCGCTTGCTGGGGTGAGGCCAGGGCCTGTTGGGCTCTTTGCGAAGGTGCCGCATCGATGGCATTGGCAAGCGTCTGTTTTTTCGACAATCAAAGAGGAATAGATCGCCACATCCAAGCACCTCGTGTGGTCTCGTACTGCGTCTGGGCGGTGCCTGGCCTAAGCTGCCGTCTCAATAGCGTTTTTGCGAAAGCTCCTCGAACAAGTCTTTATAAATTTTGTAGCGTACCGGGCTGATCGGGCTGGGTTCGGCGGCGCATGCGGTGCGCACGCCGCAACCGGGTTCGTGCAAATGCGTACAGTTGTAAAACTTGCAGTCGCTGCCTTGTGCTTGGATATCGGGCATCAGCTTGCCCAAATCCATGGGTGCGATGTGCTGCAGGCCAAACTCCTGAAAACCCGGTGAATCAATCAAGGCCGACTGCTTGTCTGCATCCAGCCAATACCAGGTGGTGCTGGTGGTGGTGTGTTTACCGGCCTGTAAGGCGATAGAAATTTCTTGCGTCAGGACATTGGCCTGCGGCACCCAACGGTTGATGAGCGAACTTTTTCCCGCGCCGGACGGGCCCAGAACCAGGCTGGTTTTACCGGTCAAGAGTACACGCAAGCGGTCCGTGTCGTCTTCGGCAGCTTGCACCACGGATGTTTCGCTCGAAGGCTTGAACGCGGTCGCCAACACGGTGTACTGCATGGCGCGGTAGGGCGCCAACCTCTCCCAGGATGCAGCAAACAAAGTGCCCAGATCACGTTTATTGAGCACGATCAGAGCGTCCACTTGCTGCGCCGCAGCGGCGATCAAAGCGCGCGATAACTGGCCGTCGGAAAACTCCGGCTCTGCGCCTAACACGATGACGACCTGGTCGATATTGGCAGCAAACGACTTGGTGCGGATTTCATCCTGCCGGTACATCAAATTACGCCGGGGCAGCACCTTCTCTATCGTGCCTTCGTCTTGCGTAGCCTGCCAGAGCACCTGGTCGCCCACCACCGTCTGGCTTTTTTTGCCGCGTGCGTGGCAAATCACTTTGCGGCCCGATGGCGTCTCCACCCATACATGCCGGCCATGACCGGCGATCACCAGGCCTTCTTGGAGACCGGCTGCCTCAGTCAATTGCGCTCCCGGCTTGCTCGGGGGCTGCCAAGGCATCGACCAGGGCGGCGCAGCGCAGGTCGCGCGGCGAGATGCCGCCCACATCGTGCGAGCGCCAGCGCACGCTGCAATGGCGGTAGGTGAGCAGCATGTCTGGATGGTGGTCTTGCTGCTCGGCCATGAAAGCCACGGCATTGGCAAATGCAATGGTCTGCAAATAGCTGTCGAAGCGGAATGTTTTTTCAATCGCCAGGGTGTCGCCGTCACCCCACAGCTTCCATCCTTCCAAGCTGGCTAGGCGGGCAATGACTTGCGGGCCGCTTAGGGCCTGGCCTTTGGCGCTTTTTGGGGCGTCTGCTGGTGGTGTCATGTGAGTTTCTTGATCAGGGCGCAGCCAGCATGCGGCCCAGGCGTTCGGATGCGGGTGGGTGCGAGTAATAGAACTTCACATACAGCGGGTCTGGCGTAAGCGTGGAGGCATTGTCTTCGTAGAGCTTCAGCAAGGCCGAAGCCAGGTCGCTGCCGCGTGTTTGTGCCATGGCATAGGCATCGGCTTCAAACTCGTGTTTGCGTGAAATCTGGGCAAACAAGGGGCCGAGAAAACCGGTGAACGAGGGCAGTGCCAGCATAAACAGCAGCACCGCCAGTGCGTCGTTGGCGCCTGCCAGATTGGGCATGACGCCCAGACCGGTATAAAACCATACTTGTGAGTTAGCCCAACCCAGCAAGGCAAAGCCCGCCAGACTGATGGCGAAAATAGACACGATGCGTTTGAGAATATGTTTGTGTTTAAAGTGACCTAGTTCATGGGCGAGTACGGCATCGACTTCATCAGGCGATAGTCGGGCTAGCAAAGTGTCATAAAACACGACCCGCTTGGACGCGCCAAAGCCGGTGAAATAGGCGTTCGCATGCGCGCTGCGTTTGCTGCCGTCCATCACATAAAAGCCTTGCGCCTGAAAGCCGCAGCGCTGCATCAGGGCGCGTACACGCTCGGTCAAGGTGGCGTCGTCCAGCACTTGAAACTTGTTAAACAGCGGCGCAATCCAGGTCGGATAGATCAACATGGCCAGCAGGTTAAAGCCCATCCACACGCCCCAGGTCCAAGCCCACCACAGTTGGCCCGCTGCAGCCATCAGCCATAACACCAGGGCCAGCAAGGGGCCGCCTATCAGCACACCCAATACCAAAGACTTGACCAGGTCTTGCAGCCACAGTTTGGCGCTGGTTTTGTTAAAGCCAAAGCGCTCCTCGATTACAAAGGTGGCGTACAGCGAGAAGGGCAATTCCAGCAGGGTGTTGAGAGCCGTAAAAGCGCCCACCAAGGCCAGTTGCTGCCACAAGCCCGCGCCCATGGCATCCAATAATGCGTTATTCAAGGCGGACAAGCCCCCTAGCAGCGTCCAGGCCAAAGTCAATGCCGCACCCCAGGCCAGTTCGATCAGTCCAAATCGTGTTTTTGCCACCGTGTAATCGGCGGCGCGCTGGTGCGCTGGCAGGGTAATGGTGGATGCGAAGGCGGGCGGTACCGCGTCGCGGTGGGTGGCGACATGGCGGATTTGGCGGGTTGCCAACCACAATTTCAACAATAAGCTACCGGTCAGGGCCAGCGCAAATATCAGGGTCAGGGTGTCGGAGGGATTGAGCGCGTGGTCTTGCATGGGGTCACAGTTTAGGCCATAGGCGACAATCTCTGCTATGCAAGATACATCAAGCCCACTCACGAAATCCGACAAAAACCTGGTCTGGCTGGACTGCGAAATGACGGGTTTGCACCCGGCGCAGGACCGCATCATCGAAATCGCGGTCGTGGTTACTGGCCCCATGCTGGAGTCGCGCACCGAGGGCCCGGTGTTTGTGATCCACCAGTCGGATGCGCAACTCGACGCCATGGACGCATGGAACAAAGGCACCCACGGCAAAAGCGGCCTGATCGACAAAGTGCGCGCCTCGACTGTCAGCGAGGCAGAGGCCGAAGAGGCCGTAATCGCATTTTTGGCGCAGTACGTGCCCGTCGGTGCCTCGCCCTTGTGCGGCAACACCATTGGGCAAGACCGGCGTTTTCTGGCCGCCTACATGCCGCGCCTGGAGGCCTTTTTCCACTACCGCAATCTGGATGTCAGCACCCTCAAAGAGCTAAGCCGCCGCTGGCGGCCTGAGGTTTACGCGAGTTTTAAAAAGCAGCAAAAGCACACCGCGCTGGCCGATGTGCATGAATCCATTGACGAGTTGGAACACTACCGCACCCATTTTTTGAAGCTCTGAAGGGCTGCCTAAATAGCTCGCGTATTAGTACAAACCCGAATCCGTGCCATAATCGAGGGCTTCGCTAAACGGCAGTACGGCATCCAAGCCGGGGTCAGCGAAATTTGCACATCTCCCAACATTCACCGGGTCCATTGAAGAGGGCCCCAGCCGCACCGGCAGCGTAGCAGACGCACCAGGCGCAGCCTCCGTTTGATGGTTGATGTTTTTTAACCATTGACGGAACGCCCACCTCGCGGGTGGCGTTGCTGTGTGAGTGAAACTATGACTGATTCTTTGATCGCATCGGGCGAATTCGCGCCCGAGAACACCTTTTCCACCCAAGACGGCGAGGCTTTCCAGCCGGACCACAGTGCCGAGCAGGCCATCTCGGACGATGCCGTTGCCGCTTCTGAAGAAGCGCAAGCGGCGCCAGCCGAGCCCAACGGCTTTTTGACACTGGACCTCGCGCCTGAGCTGATAAAAGCCTGCATGGACTTGGGTTACACCCAGCCCACTCCGGTGCAAACCAAAGTGATTCCCTTGGCGTTGCCCACCGACGGAGCAGACAAGGGCGCTAAAAAATACATCGATCTGATGGTGTCCAGCCAAACCGGCAGCGGCAAGACCGCCGCGTTTTTGCTACCGGTTTTGCACACCTTGCTCAAGCAAATGGCCCAGGCAGAAGCGGATGAGCGCCTAGCCTACGAAGAGGCCGTGGCCCAAGCTGCTGCCAAAGGTGAAGCGCCGCCCAAGCGCCCCAAGCGCAAAGACCCCACCAACGCCCGCAATTTCAAAGCCCCCACGCCTGGCGCACTGATCGTGTGCCCCACCCGCGAACTGGCCCAGCAAGTGGCGCATGACGCGATTGACCTGGTGCAGCATTGCCGTGGTCTGCGCGTTGCCAATATCGT
>CANFJQ010000051.1 GCA_947447615.1 Comamonadaceae bacterium | reverse complement strand
GGGCGACGCCCAAAGCCAGGCACCACCACAGCAATATCCAACGCGCGAGGGCGCGGGACTGTCGCAAAGTGTGGAGCAAATGCATCAGGCGATTATGGCAGCAGGGCTGCTATCCTTGCAGCATGCACAGCTTGTTTCACTTGGCCTACAACGTCACCGATTTGCAAGCGGCGCGCGCTTTTTACGGCGGCGTGCTGGGTTGCGCCGAGGGCCGCAGTACCAATACCTGGGTGGACTTTGATTTTTTCGGCCACCAAATTTCATTGCATTTGGGCGAACCGTTTAAGACGACGCTGACAGGACACGTGGGAGACCACTTGGTGCCCATGCCGCACTTGGGCCTGGTGCTGGCCCTGCCGGATTGGCAAGCGCTGGCGCAGCGTTTGCGCGATGCGCAGGTAAATTTTGTGATGGAGCCGCAATTGCGTTTTGCCGGGCAAAGCGGCGAGCAATGGACCATGTTTTTTCTAGACCCCAGCGGCAACCCCCTAGAGATCAAAGGCTTTGCGTCGCTGGCGACCGTGTACGCGGCACGATGAATTACACCTTTGTCTCGGCCACCATTTTGCTGGTGCTGATTACCGACCCGGTGGGCAATATTCCGGTGTTTGCGAATGCGCTCAAGCACGTGCCGCAAGCGCGCAAGCCGCGCGTTATCTTGCGCGAAATTTCCATTGCTTTCTTTTTGCTGCTGACCTTTATGTTTGTCGGCGAGGGCTTTTTGCGGGTGATGAATTTAAGCGAGTTGGCGCTGCAAATCGGCGGTGGCGTGATTCTGTTTTTGATCGCGCTGCGCATGGTGTTTCCGCCGCCCACGCAGGCCGAAGCCGAGCTGCTGATAGAGCCTTTGATCGTGCCCTTGGCCGTGCCCTCGATTGCCGGGCCTTCGGCCTTAGCGACGGTCTTGTTATTGGTGTCGCAGCAGCCGGAGAAACGCCTGGAATGGATAGCCGCACTGTGCGTGACCATGCTATTCAGCGCGGTTGTGCTGGTGTCTGCCGAGCGCATTCAACGTGTCATCGGCACGCGCGTGGTGACCGCCATCGAACGATTGATGGGTCTGGTGTTGGTGTCGGTGGCCATTGAGATGCTGCTGCGTGGCATACGCACCTTTGCACTGCAATTGGCGCAAGGCAGCGGCGCCTAAAAGCGGCTTGCGGATTTAACGTTATAGCGCCGCCTAGCGGTCTTCTTGGAGTTTGACTTGCCTTCCTTAAAGTCGCGTTTTTTTTACTATGCCGTTAAGCGCCAGTTGCGTAAATTCGCGGTGCGCGGCGGCAGTCTGGAGCAAGTACGTGCGGCGCGCGACAAGTCCTCCCAGCGCATGTTTCCCCAGCCCAAAGGCGTGCAAGTGCAAGCGACGCAGTTGGGCGGCTGCCCCGGCGAGTGGCTGCGGCCAGCGGAGGCTGCGGCTGGCTCGGTTATTTTGTATTTGCATGGCGGTGCCTACATCACCGGCTCCTGCCACACCCACCGTGGCCTGGCCGGGCATATAGCCCAAGCGGCGGGATTGGATTGTTTTTTACTGGACTACCGCCTAGCGCCTGAGCATCCATTCCCCGCCGCAGTGGAAGATGCCCAGGCCGCCTACCTGGCACTGCATCACCAAGACCCTGCGCGCAGCATCGTGCTGGCCGGTGACTCCGCTGGTGGCGGCCTGGCGCTGGCGCTGGCGCTGCGTTTGCGCGATACCGGCCACCCCGCACCCGGCGCTATGGCGCTGCTCTCACCCTGGACGGACTTGACGCTTAGCCTGCCCACGCACCAAAGCAAAGCGGCGGTGGACCCATTTTTCCCGGACACCTCCACGCTGGCGATGGCAGCGCAACTCTATGCTGGAAACCAAGACCTCGCGCAGCCGCTGGCCTCGCCCCACTTCGCCGCGCTGCACGGCCTGCCGCGCACCTTGATTCATGTGGGCGAACATGAAGCCCTGCTAGGCGACGCGCACGCACTGGCCGCCAATATGCAAGCGGCGGGGTCGGCGGTGCAGATGCAAGAGTTTGAAGGTATGTGGCATGTGTGGCAAATATTTGCAGGAAGGTTTGCGGAGGCGGATGCCTCGGTTAAAGCATTAGGCGCGTTTTTGAGATCGTGAGTTTTGAATACCGGTTTCGGCCTTGTAGGTCGAGTTACTTTCTTTTGCGTGCAGCCGGCTTTTTCTTCTTGCCGCAGGGCTTGCGCCTGCCGCGGGCCTTACTTTTCTTTGCTTCGCCAAAGAAAAGATAAGCAAAAGAAAGGCGAGCCAAAGGCCGTGCCCCTGCGGGGTGCCTTGCGCTACTCGCGCCGCCCGGGGTCGGGCGCAAACTCGCTACGCTCAAACAAGCGCCCGCCCTGATCCGGTCGCCGCTGCGTTGCTCAGCACGGCCAATGGCAGCGGGAGACCGCGCGTGCTCGTTCGCTGCGCTCACCTTGCACACGCAAATTGGGGCGCGATGCGCGCGCTGTCATGGCAGCCATCACTTTCGCCACAACAAGCAAAAACACAACCGCACCCACCGCCGCAGCCACACCAATCATTAATCCATTCACTACGACCGCATCGTTCCCCAATCGGGGCCAACAAACCCGCCTCGCAGCGCCCCGATTCAAAAACACCTCTCCAAAACAAAGAAACCAAATTGGGTATTCCAGCTCCCCTTCACCCCGGCGGGGGTGAAGGGGCGGGGGGAAGCGGGGGTAAACCAGCCCTAGAACGCTAAGCCCCAAACACCGCGCTCCAAACCGCCAACCCCGCTTGCCGCTCAAGGAGAGCATCCCCCAAAGCCACATGCGTAGGCTCTTCATTGAGCCGCGCTTTGTGCTGGATACGCCTAAGCGTTCGGTAAGCCTGAGCCGCCTCATGGCCCAGCGGCGCGGGCAAAAGGCCGCAGTCTTGTGCGACTTGCAGAAGCGCGATATTGCCCACATTAGCGCGCAGACCCGGATGCGCCTGCCCATGTGCCAGCACTAAAAATTGCACTGCAAATTCGATGTCCACCATGCCACCGGGGCTGTGCTTGACATCAAAACGATCAGCAGGCACAGGATGGGCGGCGCGCACTTTCTCGCGCATGGCGGCGATTTCGCCGCGCAATGCCGTGTGGTCGCGCGGGCTGCATATGACAGCTTCGCGGGTGGCGTCAAAACGGCTGTGCAGGTCGGCGCTGCCGAGCACGCAGCGGGCGCGGGTCATGGCCTGGTGTTCCCAGGTCCAAGCGGTATTGGAGCCGCGCTGTTGTTGGTAATTGGCATACGCAGCAAAGGTAGTGACCAACAGGCCAGAGCTGCCATTGGGCCGCAGCGCGGTGTCGATTTCGTAGAGGTCTCCCTCGCCGGTTTTTACCGTGAGCCAGTTAATCAGTTTGCGTACCAAGGTGCCGTAGATTTCACCAGCGCGCTCGTCCGGGTCATCGTACAAAAACACAATGTCCAGATCGCCGCCGTAGCCCAGTTCTTTGCCGCCTAGCTTGCCGTACGCGATGATGGCGATGCGCGGCAATTCGCCATGGCGCTGCTTCATGCGCTGCCAGCACCAGCGCGTGGTGATGCGCAATATCACTTCAGCCAGCGCGCTTAAATCGTCGGCTACTTGCTCTACCGTAATCAGGCCTTCAACATCACGCGCCAGCGTGCGAAAGACTTCGGCATGGTGCGCGCGGCGCAGCAGGTTGAGCAGGCTTTCCTCGTCTTCTTCGCCGCTGTTGCGCAAGGCTTTGCAGCGGCGCTCGATGTCGGCCTCGCAGGCGTCAGCGTCAAAGCGCTCCCGCACCATAGTGCTACCGGCCAGTTCGTCGATCACGCCGGGGTGCTTGAGCAAGTAGCGCGCAGGCCAGCGCGCCGCGCCCAAGAGCCGCAGCAAGCGCTGGTGCACCGCCGGGCGCTCCACCAGCAAAGCCAGGTAGCTTTCGCGGCGCAACAGTGACTCTATCCAGTCCATCAAACGCACTGCCGCGTCCTGGCTGATTTCACCCTCATGCAGCCACTGTCCGGTGCGCTGCACCAAGCGCAGCAAGCGGCCGCGCGACTCTTCGCGCAAGGCCAGGATGCGCGGATGGTCGCGCCACAGTGCCAGATGCTCTTGCATCGCTTGCGGCAACTGCGCGAGCACGCTGTCTAGGTCCGTCACCGGCGGAGCGCCAGGCTTGGCCATGCCGCCCTCGCTGGGTTTGCAGCCGCTACAGGTTTTTTCGCTACCGCCGAGCAGCACATCAAACTCTTGGGCCACGTTTTCGCGGTGGTGGTCTAACTGGGCTAAAAATGCGCTGGTGCTAGCAATGCCCAAGGTGTCAGCGATCCAGGCCAAGTCGGCATCCGCAGTGGGAAGCACATGGGTTTGCTGGTCGTCCAGGTATTGGATACGGTGCTCCACGCGGCGCAAAAACACATAGGCCTCTTGCAAGGCCTGCGCTTTTTCAGCCGGCATCAGGCCAGCTTGCACCAAGCGTTGTAAAGCGCTCAGCGTGGGGCGGGTGCGCAACTCGGGAAACTGGCCGCCGCGCACCACTTGCAATAGCTGCACGGTAAATTCAATTTCGCGGATGCCGCCGCGCGAGAGCTTGACGTCGTTATGGCGCTCGGGGTGGCCGGCGCTGCGCTTGCCCGCGTGCTCGCGGATTTGCCGATGCAGCACGCGCAGCGCGTCAAACACGTTGTAGTCCAGGTATTTACGAAACACAAAAGGCGTGACGACCGCGCGCAATTGCAGCGCAAAGGCGCTGCCCACGCTGGACTGCGGCGCCAGCACCCGGCTTTTGAGCCAGGCAAAGCGCTCCCACTCGCGGCCCTGGGTCTGGAAATATTCTTCCAAAGCGCCCAGCGACACCGCGGGTGGGCCGGAATTGCCGTTGGGCCGCAGCGCCAGATCTACCCGAAAAACAAAACCATGCTCGGTGGTGTCGCCCAACAGCGTGTACAGCGCGCGCACCAGCTTGCCGTAGTACTCTTGGTTGGAGATGCGGCCCCGCCCTTCGGTATTGCCGCTGGTATCGCCATCAGCCTCGTACACATAAATCAAGTCGATGTCGCTCGAAACATTGAGCTCGCGCGCACCCAGTTTGCCCATGCCGATGATGCACAGCGCGCTGGCGCTGCCATCGGCTTTGCAAGGCGCACCATGCACAGACTGCACATCGGCACTGGCCTGGGCATAGGCTTCGCATAGCGCCAGTTCGGCCAGCTCGGTCATGCACTGCGTGACCGCGCGCAAGTCCAACCCAGCCTCGCAGTCAAGCACCAACAAGCGCTCGAGCACCTGCTGGCGGGTGATGCGCAAAGCCTCGCCTACCGCCAGGTTTTGTGCGCGCAAAGCCTGGTAGAACGTAGCTTGTGCCTTCGCATCGGGCAGCCCCTGTGGCAGCATCGCCAATGTCGCGCCGTACCGTCTGCGTACTCTTTGCGCAAATCGGGAGTGATCAGTGCGTGAAGCGAGTGTATTGGCGGTCATAATTCCACGCTTGACTGCACGCGCCAATGATTGAACCCCCCAAGACCCCCTCGCGCACCTTGTTGACAGTCGCTTTTTTGGCCACCTGGCTGCTGCGCCTGGGCGGCGCCGCTTGGCTGGTGTTTGTGATGTTCTGGGCGGTGTTGCACTTTGTCATTGTGCCGCGAATCGACACTTTGCGCCCTTGGCTGGAAGAACAAGCCACCCAGCGTTTGGGGGTAGGGGTGCGCATTGGCAATATCGAGGCGGTATCCAACGGGCTGATTCCCTCGCTCGCGCTGCATGGGCTGCAATTGGTGGACCAGCAAGGTCGGGTGGCGCTGACGCTGCCCACGGTAAAGGCGGCGATTTCCCCGCGCTCGCTGGCCGCCGGTAACTTGGAACAACTGTATGTGGAAGGCGCTGTGCTCGATATCCGGCGCGCGCCCGACCGCTCTATTTGGATTGCCGGCTTGCAACTAAGCCAGATCGACGATGCGCCCGATGCGGCAAGCGACTGGCTCTTCAGCCAACCGGAAATCGCCATCCGAAAGGGCCAACTGCGTTGGACCGATGAAACGCGCAGCGCAGCGCCGCTAGAGTTGTCCGACGTGGACATGGTGCTTCGTAACCGGCGTTTTAGCCACAGCTTTAGGCTCGATGCCAGCCCGCCAAGCGCATGGGGCGATCGCTTTACGGTGCAAGGTTTATTTAGCCATCCGGTACTTTCCCGGCATGTGGGCGAGATAAACACGTGGTCAGGAGAGATGTACGCCCTGTTTGGCGATGTGGACTGGGGCCAGTTACGCAACTATCTGGACCTAGGCACCAATGTCAGCCAGGGGCGTGGCAGCGTACGCGCCTGGGCCGATGTGCTGCGCGGCCAATTCACGGGCGCCACCGCGGACGTGCTGGTCAAAGATGTACAGCTGGGCCAAGCGGAACAAACGCCCTCCATGGTGGTGCCCACCGCTTCCGGGCGCCTGGCTGCGCGCAGCATGGATGGCGGCATGGAATACACCAGCGACGGTTTGCAGTTTGTAACCAGCGACGGCGTACGCTGGCCTGGTGGCAATGCACGTGTGTCGATTTGGGATGCGCAGACAGGCAAAGGCGCCAAGATTGACTCGGCACCGGCGCGTGGTGAACTGGTCGCCGAACGCTTGGATGTGGGCGCCTTAAGCCAAATTGCGCAGCGCTTTCCCCTGGACGCCAAGCTGCGCGCTTGGCTGGAGGCCTACCAACCGGTTGGTAACGTGCAAGGTTTTCAGGCGAGCTGGAAAGGCGTGTTAAGCGCCCCGGAGACCTTCGCCGTAAAGGGCCGAATCCGCCAAGCCGGCATTGCAGCGCAAGCCGAAGGAACGCCCGGCTTTCGTGGCCTGGACCTGGAGCTTGACCTGAGCGAGCGCGGTGGGCGTGCGCATGTGGCCATGAGCAAAGGGATCTTCGACTTCGGACGGCACTTGTCCGAGCCCCTGGTGCCGGTGAACGAATTAAGCGCGGACCTGCTATGGAAAAAAGCTTCTACCGGCTGGACGGTGAGTGCCAGCAAAGTGCGCATCGCCAATGCCGATGTACAGGGCGACTTGGACGGGCAATGGACCCTACAGCCCAATGGCACCGGGCCAGGCACGGTAGATATGCAGGGGCGATTCACCCGCGTGGAGCTGGCCCGGGTACAGCGCTATTTGCCGCTATCCCTATCCAAAGACCTGCGCGACTATGTGCGTGATGCTGTACGTGCGGGTAGCGCCTCAGACATCAAACTCAAACTCAAAGGCAACTTGCACGAGTTTCCCTTTGCGCAAGCGCGACAGGGTGAATTCCGGGTTTCGGCCAATGTGAGCAATGCGACTTTCGCCTATGTACCAGCCTCGCTCATGCCACGCGGCAAGCTACCCTGGCCTACATTTACGCAGCTCAACGGCGAGTTGGTAATAGACCAAAGTGCGCTTTACCTCAATGGCATGCGCGGCCTGTGGGGCACGGTGCCCATGGTGCGCGGCGACGCGGTAATAAATAATCTGTACGGAACTTCCACGGTATCCGTCAACGCACAAGGCCGTGGGCCACTGGCCGATGCTCTGACCGTAACGAACAATTCGCCCTTGGCCGAGATGACGGGCCAGGCACTGGCCAAGGCATCGGTCAACGGACTAGCCGAGTACCGCGTCAAGCTCGATTTCCCGCTGGCTGATACCAACCGCATGACGGTCAACGGCAGCGTCAATTTGCAAGGCAATGATGTGCAGATCCTGCCAGCCACGCCGCGCATCTTGCGCGCGCGCGGGCCTATCAACTTCACCGAATATGCGTACAACGTCAACGGGGTGACCGGGCGCTTATTTGGCGGCGATGTGCGCATCGATGGCAGTTTGGGCAATTTAGGCGCTGCGATTGATAGCAGCACGGCCCCCGCCGCCAAAACTGCGGATGCAGGCGCGAGCCTCAAATCCAGCCCGGCCACTTTGCGGCTGGACGGGCGTGTGGCCGCAGAAGGTTTGCGCGACGCTGCGGAACTGGGTGGGCTGAGCAGTTTGGCGCACTACGCTACAGGGGCTGCCAACTACCAGGCTGCGATCGTGATGCGCTTGGGCGTGCCGGACATCACGGTGAACTCCAATTTACAAGGCATGTCATTGAGCCTGCCTGCACCACTTGCCAAAACCGCCGAAGCGTCTTTGCCGCTGCGCATGCAAGTGTCCGCGCCGCTAGACGCCAGCAGTGCAGCAGTAGCGAAAAGCCAAGAGCAGTGGCAAGTGAGCCTGGGCACGATTGGCAACCTCAATTTACTACGCGATATTTCCAGCGCCACACCAAGGGTAATGCGCGGCACCATGGCCTTAGGTGCCGGAGCGAACGAAGCTATGCCCATGCCGGCGCAAGGTATTTCTGCCCGACTGAATACCGATACCCTGGATGTTGACAATTGGTCGGTGCTGTTTAGCGGAGTAAGTACTAGCGTGGGTACGCGCAAAAAAATCAGCACCCCGCAGTTTGATTTGGGTACGGATTTCTTACCCAATGCACTGCAACTGCGCGCGCGCGAAATCAGTTGGAGCGGCCACGCAGTACATGCGGTCAACCTCAAGGCCACACGCATCGGCAACTTGTGGCGCGCGCAAGCCGAGACTACCGAGTTCAGCGGGCAACTAGAGTACCGCCAGGCCGGGCTAGGCGGCACCACGACAGAAATCAGCAACGCCGGGCGCCTGTATGCGCGCCTCAGCCGACTCACGCTCAATAGCAGTGCTGCACAGGAGGTGGATAAATTGCTGGACGAGCAACCCTCCAGTATTCCCGCGCTGGATGTGGTGGCCGAAGAATTTGAATTACAAGGCCGCAAGTTGGGGCGGCTGGAAGTCGAAGCCATTAACCAGGTGTCGCCTGCCGCGCGCGATACGCAGCGCGAGTGGCTACTCAAGCGCTTTAATGTCACCATGCCCGAAGCCGTGCTCAATGCCAGCGGCTCTTGGCGCTTGCAACCCCCGGCCCCCGGCGCGGCAGCCAATGTGCCCGCCGAATCCATGCGCGACCGGCGCCGCACGCAACTCGATTTCAAACTCGAGGTCAAAGACTCGGGTGACTTGCTGGCACGCTACGGCATGAAGAATGTCATCCGCAAAGGCAAAGGGAAAATCGAGGGACAAGTGGGCTGGCTCGGCTCGCCGATTACCGTGGACTACCCGAGCATGACCGGCAGCTTTAACGTGGCCCTGGACGATGGGCAGTTTCTCAAGAGCGAGCCCAATATCGGCAAGCTACTCGCTGTGCTGAGTTTGCAATCCTTGCCACGGCGCTTGATGCTGGACTTTCGGGATGTGTTCAGCGAAGGCTTTGCCTTTGATTTTGTGCGCGGTGATGTGAATATTTCGCAAGGCCAGGCACGTACCAACAATCTACAAATGAAGGGGCCTAATGCGGTGGTCTTGATGGAAGGCAGCGCCGATATTGCCAAGGAAACCCAGGCGATTAAAGTGGTGGTGATTCCTGAGCTCAATGCCGCTGGGGCCGCCTTGGTTTATACCGCCGTGAACCCGGTGGTGGGTATTTATTCCTTGCTGGCGCAATGGCTACTGCTCAAGCCGCTGGTGCAAGCCAATACCCATGAGTTTTTTATCGACGGCACTTGGGTGGATCCTCGCGTCACCAAGGTGGAACGCAGCAACACATCCAAGTAAGCCGCCTAGGCTTTTTTCATTAACCCGTTTTTCAGGAGCGTGGTATGCAGGTTGCAGCAATTCAAATGGTGTCCACCGGGGTGGTGCAAGACAACCTGGTGCAAGCAGGCAAGTTGCTAGAACAAGCCGCGCAAGCCGGAGCCGAACTGGCCGTATTGCCCGAATATTTTTGCCTGATCGGCCAACACGATGGTGAAAAGCTGGCCATTCAAGAGCACTTTGGCAGCGGCCCGATTCAAGACTTTTTATCCGAACAGGCGCGCCGCCTGGGCCTGTGGATTGTGGGCGGCACCTTGCCTTTGTCCACCAGCGCGGCGGGCGATAGCGACAAGGTGTTTAACAGCAGCCTGGCCTTTGACCCGCAAGGCGCTTGCGCTGCGCGTTACGACAAAATTCATTTGTTCCGCTTTGACAATGGCACCGAGTCCTATGACGAATCGCGCGTGCTGCAAGCGGGCCACCAGCCGGTGCAGTTTGCGTTGCCCTCGCGCGACGGGCATACCTGGACCGTGGGCCTGAGCGTGTGCTATGACTTGCGCTTTGCCGAGTTGTACCGCACCCACTCCGCAGCCGGGGCAGACTTACTTCTGGTACCCAGCGCTTTCACCTACACCACCGGCCAAGCGCATTGGGAATTGCTGCTGCGCACCCGGGCAGTAGAAAACTTGAGCTTTGTGCTGGCCGCTGCGCAAGGCGGCGCGCACCCTAACGGGCGCCGCACCTGGGGCCAATCCTTGGCCATAGACCCTTGGGGCGCCATATTGGCCCAGCAGGCGCAAGAGCCAGGTGTGGTCTTGGCCACGCTGGATGCAGCGCAGTTGGCACGCTGCCGCATGCAGCTACCAGCCTTGCAGCACCGCTTGTTGTGAACGTCGCTTACGGCTTGGGCGGCGTTTCGTCGTTAGAAGACTGCGGGGGCAACTCCCCGTTTTTACGCCCGGAAAACATGGTCCACCACACGATGCCAACGAGCAACACGCCAGCGCCGAGTGCTTCCAAAATAATCAGGGTCATGGGGTGGGGTCTTGGGGCAATGGTGTGCACGCTGATTGTAGGAAGCCTGGGCGGCTGCGGCAGTAGCCCTACCCATGCGCCGGTTGAAGACCGCACACCGGCTGCGCCCGCTTCGCCAGCACCAGCAGCACCCGCTGCGGCAGTGGTAGTTGCGCCGCCGCAAGTAGAAACCGGGCAAACCATCGTCCAGGCGCGTAGCCGCTGGGTGGGCGTGGGCTGGGACGCCTTACCCGGTTTGCAGCAAGACGCCTTGGGCCAAGGGTGGCGCGCTTGGATCAAAAGCTGTGAGCGTAGCGCCAGCATGCCCCCGGCGCTGTCTACTTTGTGCCCGCAAGCCATGGCGCTAGCTAACGCCGATGCAGCCGGGCAACGCGCCTGGATGTACCGTCACTTGCAGCCCTACCGCGTCGAATCGCTGCAAGGCGAAACCCAAGGTTTGCTCACCGCGTATTACGAACCGGTATTTGAGGCTAGCCGCACGCCCAGCGCCAGTTTCAGTGCGCCGATTTACGCGCCACCGGCCAACCTAGCCAGCCGCAAGCCCTGGTACACCCGCAAAGAAATGGACACCTTGCCCGAGGCCAAAGCCGCGCTCAAGGGTAAAGCGCTGGTGTATCTGAATGACCCGGTGGATGCGCTGGTACTGCAAATCCAAGGTTCGGGACGCATCCGCGTGCAACAGGCCGATGGCAGTTTTCGCAACTCACGCTTGGCTTTTGCCGGCACCAACGAGCAACCCTATAAAAGCGTAGGCAAATGGCTGCTAGACCAGGGCCTGACCAAAGACGCTAGCTGGCCGGGCATCAAAGCCTGGCTGGCACGCAATCCGCAGCGCCAGCAAGAGCTGCTGTGGAGTAACCCGCGCATGGTGTTTTTTCGGGAAGAGGCCTTGAGCGAGAGCGACGTGGACGCGGGCCCGCGTGGCGCGCAAGGTGTGGCCCTGAGCGCTGGCCGATCGATAGCCGTCGATCCGGGCAGCATCCCCTATGGCACACCGGTCTGGATCAGCTCGACCGGCCCGCAAACCCAATTGCAACAATTGGTCATTGCCCAAGACACCGGCAGCGCCATCACCGGCGCAGTGCGCGCCGACTACTTCGCCGGCTTCGGCCCACAAGCCGGGGATTTGGCCGGGCGGCTCAAGCAGCCTTTACAAATGTGGGTGTTGTGGCCGAAGTGAGTGCCCCTACCTTGATGGAGTTCGCTAAGAAAATGTCAACGCAATTAGCCGCCCTGCTATGCATGAACTAGGCCCGCACAGCAAAAGCTTTCCACTGGACGCGCAGCCCGGTGCCTTGGCCGACATCGCGCAGCGCGGCTGGAATGTGCTGGGCAACCACCTGGCCTTTCCGCTGGCGGTGTTACGCCGCAGCGCGCTGACGCACAACCTGCGCTGGATGCAAGACTTTGTAGAGCGCAAGGGCGTGCACCTGGCGCCGCACGGTAAGACCAGCATGTCGCCCGAGTTGTTTGCCATGCAACTGGCCGCAGGCGCTTGGGGTCTGTCTTTTGCCACGGTGTTTCAGCTAGGCGTGGGTGTGGCCGCTGGCGTGCGGCGCGCCATCATCGCCAACCAGGTGCTGGGCGCGGCAGACCTGGCTGGGCTGCAACACTTGCTGCGCCAGCATGCTGATTTGCGGGTGTGGTTTTTGGTCGATTCCATCGCGCAGTTGCGCTTGATTGAAGCCTGGGCGGATGCGCAAGCCGACTGCCAGCCTTTTGATGTGTTGCTGGAGATGGGCATCCCCGGCCAGCGCACCGGTTGCCGCACATTAGATGAAGCTTTGGCGCTGGCCCAGGCGTTGGCAAGCTCCAAAGCCGCGCGCCTGGGCGGCGTGGAGTGTTATGAAGGCCATGCTGCGGTGTGCGATCCGGCGCTGGACCCGGTAGCCGTCAGCGCACTGGTCCGCCGGGTGCTGGAAGTGGCACGCGCTTGTGATGCGCGCGGCTGGTTTGCGCCGGGCGAGATTATTCTGTCGGCGGGTGGCACGGCGGTGTTTGACCTGGTGTTGCCGCTGCTGCAAGCGCAAGGTTTGTCGCAGCCGGTGTGCGGCGTGTTGCGCTCGGGCTGCTACCTGACGCACGACCACGAGCACTACCGCCACTACCTGCGCCTGGTGGAGCGGCGCGAGGGCTTAAGCGACTCGCTCTTGCCCGCGCTAGAGGTTTGGGCCCTGGTGCAATCCGTGCCCGAGCCTGGGCTGGCGCTGCTGAGCTGCGGCAAGCGAGATATTTCTTACGACATTGCCTTGCCCACAGTGCAATGGCACGCCAGCGCGCACGTGCGCAATTTGCAAGATGCGCAGGCAGCGCCGCCCAACTGGCACATCAGCGCCCTGAACGACCAACACGCCTTTATGCGCTTTGACCCTGCGGAAGCTATGCCGGTGGTGGGCGACCGCGTGGCACTGGGCTTGTCGCACCCCTGCACCACCTTTGACAAATGGCGCTGGATGCCCCTGATTGAAGACGACGGGGCCATCAGCGGCGCGATACACACTTGCTTTTAGTTTGACTACACTGCGCAGCAGGCGCAGCCCTCCTACCCGGAGCGCGCTGCACAGATCGCTGCCCACGAGGCGGCCCCACTACCCCAGGAGTCCCTCACCATGAACGCCCCCCTGCACCCCGACCAGCTACGTGCCGCATCCGTCACGCTGGACGACAAATACACCCAAACCACCGGCCAGGCTTTTATGAGCGGCGTGCACGCGCTAGTGCGCCTGCCCATGATGCAACGCGTGCGCGACCTGGCAGCGGGCAAAAACACCGCAGGCTTTATCAGCGGCTACCGTGGTTCACCCTTGGGCAGCTACGACCAGTCGCTGGCCAAAGAGAAGAAACGCTTGCTAGAGCACCATGTGCATTTCCAGCCCGGCGTGAATGAAGAACTGGCAGCCACCGCTTTGTGGGGCACGCAACAACTAGGCTTTGCGCCGCCGGGCAGCAATAAATACGACGGCGTTTTTGGCATCTGGTACGGCAAAGGCCCGGGCGTGGACCGGTGCTCGGATGTATTCAAGCACGCCAATATGGCGGGCACTACGCCCTGGGGCGGCGTGATTGCAGTGGCAGGTGATGACCATGTGTCCAAAAGCTCGACGGCAGCGCACCAGAGCGACCATATTTTTAAGGCCTGCGGCACCCCGGTATTTTTTCCGGCCAGCGTGCAGGATATTTTGGATTTGGGCGTGCACGGCCTTGCCATGAGCCGCTACGCCGGTGTCTGGGCCGGTATGAAAACGATTCAGGAAATCGTCGAGTCCAGCGCAGCGGTGGATGTGGACCCGCACCGCGTCAAAATTGTGATGCCGACCGATTTTGAAATGCCCGCAGGCGGCGTGCACATTCGCTGGCCAGATGGCGCGCTGGATCAGGAAGCGCGCCTGTTTGACACCAAGTGGTATGCGGCGCTAGCCTATGTGCGCGCCAACCGGCTCAACCACAATGTGATCGAAGGCCCGAACGACCGCTTCGGCCTGATGGCCAGTGGTAAAGCCTTTAACGATACGCGCCAGGCCTTGCTCGATTTGGGACTGGACGATGCCACCTGCCGGCGCATAGGGATACGCCTGCACAAAGTGGCGGTGGTCTGGCCGCTAGAGGCGCAGCTGACACGCGAGTTTGCCAGCGGCTTGCAAGAGATTTTGGTGGTCGAGGAAAAGCGCCAGGTCATTGAATACCAACTCAAAGAAGAGCTCTACCACTGGCGCGCCGATGTGCGCCCGCGCGTGGTGGGCAAGTTCACCGTGTCGGATGACGCGGCCAGCCCTTACGGCATTGGCGGCGAATGGTCGGGTTCAGAGCCTTCGGCCAACCGATTGCTGCGCGCCAATGCGGACCTGACGCCCGCCATGATTGCCCGCGCGATTGCGCAGCGCCTTACCGCGCTCGGCGTAGATGCCGATGTGCGCGCCCGCATGGACGCGCAGTTGGCGATTTTGGACGCCAAAGAAAAGTCCATGCAGGCGCTGGCCCTGAGCGCGCCGCTGGCCGAACGCCAACCCTGGTTTTGCTCGGGCTGCCCGCACAACACCTCCACCCGCGTGCCCGAAGGCTCGCGCGCCATGGCCGGTATCGGCTGCCACTTTATGACGCTGTGGATGGACCGCTCCACCACCGGCTTTACCCAAATGGGCGGCGAAGGCGTCCCTTGGGTAGGGCAGCAAGCGTTTGTGAACGACGCGCATATTTTTGCCAACCTGGGCGATGGCACTTACTTTCATAGCGGCTTGCTGGCGGTGCGCCAGTCGATTGCTGCGGGTGTGAATATCACTTACAAAATTTTGTACAACGACGCAGTGGCGATGACGGGCGGCCAGCAAATCGGCGAGCGCGCCGAGGGCCATAGCGTGATCCAGATCGCGCAAAGCATGCGCGCCGAAGGTGCGCAGCGCATTGTGGTGGTGACCGACGAGCCCCAAAAATACGATGGCGTCAAAGGCCTGCCCGAAGGCGTGGCCGTAGAGCACCGCGACAGCCTGGACGCGGTGCAGCGCGTGCTGCGGGAGATCAAAGGCACGACCGTCATCATTTACGACCAAACCTGCGCCACCGAAAAACGCCGCCGCCGCAAACGCGGCACCATGGTGGACCCGGCCACGCGTGTGGTGATTAACGAGCTGGTTTGCGAAGGCTGCGGCGACTGCGGTGTGCAAAGCAATTGCGTGAGTGTGGAGCCGCTAGAAACTGAACTGGGCCGTAAACGGCGCATCAACCAAAGCACGTGCAACAAAGACATATCTTGCGTCAAAGGGTTTTGCCCCAGCTTTGTCACCGTGGAAGGTGGCAAATTACGCAAAAAGAAAAGTTCTGCGCAGTCCGCTAGCAGCGGTCCGGCTGCGGGCCTGCCCGAACCTGCGGTATTCGATTTACAACAAGCGCATGACGGCGTTTGGGGCCTGGTGGTCGCGGGCGTGGGCGGCACGGGCGTGATCACCATCGGCCAGTTGCTGGGCGTGGCAGCGCATATCGAAGGCAAAGGCATCGTTACGCAAGACGCAGGCGGGCTGGCGCAAAAAGGCGGTGCCACCTGGAGCCATGTGCTGATCAGCGAAAGCCAAGACGCGATACGCACCACCCGCGTGGGCATGGCCTGCGCGGACCTGGTGATCGGCTGCGACCCTATCGTCACCGCTGGCAAAGAAACCAGCTTGCGCTTGCGCGCCGGGCGCAGCCGCGTGGTGCTTAACAGCCACAGCCAACCCACCGCCGCTTTTGTGCAAAACGCCAACTGGAGCAACCCCGGCGAGGCCTGTATCGCCGCCATTGCCGCCACGCTGCAAGAGCCGCAATCGCTGGGCTGCGTGGACGCCGAAGCCATAGCTACCGAATTTCTGGGCGACAGTATTTTTACCAACCCGGTGCTGCTGGGCTACGCTTGGCAAAAGGGCTGGATACCGCTGGGGCAGGACGCGCTGTTACAAGCCATGGCGCTCAACGCCGTGGCCGTCGAAAAAAACCAGACCGCCTTCCACTGGGGCCGCTTAGCCGCGCACGACCCAGCGGCGGTGCAGCGCAGCTTGCTACCCGCGCAAACCGTGCAATTGGTGCGCAAGCAAGCGCCCACCTCGCTTGACGCGCTGATAGAGCACCGTGCTACTTTTTTGACCGGCTACCAAAACGCCGCCTACGCGCAAAGCTACCGCGACTTTGTGGCTAAGGTACGCAGTGCCGAGAGCGCGCTAGGGGCCCAAGCCGACACCAAAGATTTACCGCTTAGCAGCGCCGTGGCGCGCTACCTGTTCAAGCTCATGGCCTACAAAGACGAATACGAAGTGGCGCGTCTGCACAGCGACCCGGCGTTTCGCGAAAAAATCACTGCGATGTTTGAAGGCGACTACCAAGTCAACTACCACCTGGCGCCGCCACTCTTGGCGAAGAAAGATGAAAAAGGCCGCCTCATCAAGCAACGCTTTGGCCCCTGGATGGGTTTGGGCTTTCGCTTGCTGGCGCCGCTCAAGGTATTGCGCGGCACGGCGCTAGACATCTTTGGCTACAGCGAAGAGCGCCAAGGCGAGCGCGCCCTGGTGCAGAACTACATGCAGACGCTGGAACGCATGCTGGCGCACTTGAGCCCCAGCACCCTGCCCGACGCGCTGCGCTTTGCCAAACTGCCCGAAGAGATTCGCGGCTATGGGCATGTGAAAGCGCGGCATATTGCGGCGGTGAAACCTAGCTGGGAAGGGCTGGGTGGGAAGTTGCCTTAAGTGGCTCGCAGGCAGCTTGGGTGCTCTTGGGAGCGCGAAAAGCGTGCTGACCTTGTAGATGCAATCCACAAATGTGTACATACGGCCTGCCCTAAAGGAATATGACCATGCAATTAGTGACGTTTAGTGAGGTGCAAAGCCAGTACCGAGAATTCCTTGAATCCGTACAAGACGATCTTGTCGGCGTGACCCGCCATGGGCGCCCATTATTTTGGGCTTTGTCAGATCGCCATGTTCGTGCGCCTGACCCTAGCATTCTGATTGGCCGCATGTTGCTACTGCACGGTCAGCTCAACCGTGGGACGCAAGAGCGTGCAGGCGATGCGTTCGGGAAAGTCTTAGAGGAGCTCGATGCTAGCCGTGACCCGAAGGACAACAAGTTTCTTTCCCTGGCTATTGATGCCAATGCCATTGCGATCGTTACCGGCGACGACGACCTGAAAGTGCTGCACCCGTACAAAGGCATCGGCATTCAATCTCCGGCTGACTTTATTCGTCTGCAGATGCCGGCATCACGATAGCCGCTACTGCCGAGAGCCTACAAACTCAAATATCAATATTCCCCGCCCGCAGCGCATTGGCTTCGATGAACTCGCGGCGCGGTTCTACTTCGTCGCCCATCAGCATGGTGAACACGCGGTCGGCTTCGATGGCATCGTCGATTTGCACTTTAAGCAGGCGACGCACCGTCGGGTCCATGGTGGTTTCCCAGAGTTGTGCCGGGTTCATTTCACCCAAGCCTTTGTAGCGCTGGCGCGCAGTGCCGTTTTCGGCTTGGGTGATGAGCCAGGCCATGGCTTGGCGGAAGTCGCTCACTTTTTCTTCCTTGGCCCGCTCGCCTTCGCCGCGCATCACGCGGGCGCCTTCAGCCAGCAAGTCTTTGAAGGTGCTGGCGGCTTCGGCCAGCGCGCCGTAATCTGCGCCATGCACAAAGTCTTGCGTGAGCACGCTGCTTTTTACGTTGCCGTGGTGGCGGCGGCTGATGCGCAGAATAGGTTTGTCGCTGCGGACATCAAACTCGCCAGCCACTTCGGCATCGGGCAGGCGCGCTTGCAAGGCGGCGGCAGACAGTTCGGCATCCGCCACGGTATCTAAGTTCAGCGCCACGCCATCGGCTACGGCGCGCAGGGCTTCGGCGTCCATAAAGTTTTGCAGGCGCGCGATCACGCTTTGCGCCACCTGGTGCTTGCGCGCCAGCTCGGCCAGGGTGTCGCCTTGCAGCGTGCTGCCGTTGGGGCCACCGGTAAATACCGAGGCGTTGATCAGCGCAATGCGCATCAAAAAGCTGTCCAGTGCCGAAGCGTCTTTCAGGTACAACTCTTCTTTGCCGGCCTTCACTTTGTAGAGCGGCGGCTGCGCGATGTAGATGTGGCCGCGCTCCACCAGCTCGGGCATTTGGCGGTAGAAGAACGTGAGCAAAAGCGTGCGGATATGCGCACCGTCCACGTCAGCGTCGGTCATGATGATGATGCGGTGGTAGCGCAGCTTGGCGACATTGAAATCGTCGTTGCCGGTGCTGCCACCGGCTTTGCCGATGCCGGTACCCAGGGCGGTAATGAGCGTCAAGATTTCATTGCTGGTCAGCAGCTTTTCGTAACGCGCTTTTTCCACGTTCAAAATCTTGCCGCGCAAAGGCAGGATGGCTTGGAATTTACGGTCGCGGCCTTGTTTGGCGCTGCCACCGGCGGAGTCGCCCTCGACGATGTAGATCTCGCACATCGCCGGGTCTTTTTCCTGGCAATCAGCTAGCTTGCCGGGCAGGCCCATGCCGTCGAGCACGCCTTTGCGGCGCGTCATGTCGCGCGCTTTGCGGGCGGCTTCGCG
>CANFJQ010000050.1 GCA_947447615.1 Comamonadaceae bacterium | reverse complement strand
TCAAATCCTCTGGCTTTTTGTAATCAGCCAGCAAACTGTCGATCAGATCTTTGGGTACTGCTTTCTTTGTATTTACGGTCATATCCACTCCTGGAAGTTCGACGGTTACCCGCCATTTGACCGTTTACACAAAATTCAGTACACCCCCAGCAAACCTCGTTGAAAAACTTCTTTCTCAATGCCCACAGTGCGAAAGTCCTGGTTATACGATTAAAGACTTTTTACCTGGCTTACCCTGCCGTTCATGTGCACATAAGACACGGGTGCCCACTGCTGAAATTTGGCAATGTATCGCTTGTAAGCACACGGCGACTGAGTTACTTAACGTCGGTCAATGGGCTGAACCCGGCCGATGTGATTATTGCAATCCATGAACATAAGTTCGCTGATATGGACGAGCAATGTCGGGTTTAGAGCAGGTAAATCAGTAACACCAATGTCCGCTTTGGGTCGTAAGCGGGCTCCAATTTACCTCCGCTAACCCTCATGCCATTCCCTAAAAATTGCAATTAGGCTCAGGCCTAAATGCATTTCACCGCTCTTATTTGCCCGTAATGGTGCATCCATCTACCAAAAGTCACCCCCTGACTGGCAAGTGTCGGGTCAACCCGACACTTCATCATCGACCCCCAACCAGCAACTCCCCCCACACTGCCCTAGCCCGTGGCGCCTAGCACCCGGGCGCTGGCAAACTCCATTTCCCCCTGCCCCATGGCAAAAAGACGCTGGGTGTAGCTGCTGTCCTCAAAGTCAAAACGTGTCTGGCGCCAAGCCTCAGGTCCGGCTAACTCTCCTTTGTCACTGGGAAACAAGCCACAAGCGGCATTGGCGGCAATGACTGCTCCACGATCCAACCAGCGGCGCACCATCAAGTTCATGTGCCGTCGCATCTGATCAGCGCCACGTTTACTTCTGGCTCCCCAGGGGTCAAGTTCGTGGGCAAACTCCTTGACCAGTTTGACCAAGGCGCCAACGCGCCACTGCTCAATATCGGGGTGCATGGCACGGGTATAGACCAATTGAAGAATCTTCCAAAGGCTAATGGACCTAATTCGAGTCTTTTCAGCAGCGGCAATTAATGTCTGCTTGGCCCGATGCGCTGCCAGCAGGTCTTGTATTTGCCTAGCGGTGGGCAATGCAGCATCAAAGGGCAAGTGGACAAAAGCATCTTGATCCTGGATAAGGGTGCGCTCATGCCCGCTATACAAACCTACTGCGCGACGCCGTGGCAGCTGCCAATAACGGGCATTTTTCTGCTCCCACAGATCAAATCCCTGGTTGTAGACATCCCCATAGCGACGGTAACACCCAATCGCCGCACGTTGATCAGGGTGCATGTTCTTATATAGACGAATGTGACGTGCCTGCTGAGCCACCAACCAGTAATTGGGACTGACGCGCAGAAAGTTAAACAGCAGCCGGGTGAAGTCCTGTAGGCACACGACCGCAGAGGCCAAGAGTTGATTTGGATGGCAAGTCATATCGACGGGCTCCGGGCGCAAATATGTGTGTACTTTTTCTAATCTCCCTGAAAAGTAGGTATCCGCAATCCACTCTAAAGGATGAAATCAACTCGTGGTCAGGTTTTTGGCCACTTTGTTTGAAACCATTACCTAGGAGTAACCCTATGAGAGAAGCCACCGTACTGGAGAGCGGCCTGACGCCTCCGGAATTTGCACCAAATCAGGGCGATAACTATGCTGTGAGCATGGTTACCCTGCTGACCCGGAGCAACCCCGAAAAGGCCATTGCCGAAGCCATTGACCACTTGGTTGAGAAGCGAGAGCACTGGGAGCGCAATGAATTGCAGCGCTCCAATGAAGTGCTCTACGGCATGCTGCAACACTGCTACATGCTCAACAACGCCATGCTGGGCAGTGACAGTATGGCCAAGAACCTGCGCAAAGGTTTGGGCAACTACGTTGACATCAAAGGCTACAAATTCACCGAAGCAACGCCATTGATCACCAAGGTCATTCGCTGCGTATTTGGTGTGGACCGCCGTCGTGTCAATGCCTACGCCAGTGCCCTTCGGGTTGCCATCTTGGAAAAAGTCTCCGTTATGGAATTGCCCAAGTTCCTGCGAGAGTCTGGCGGAATTGAGGAAGTTCGCCGTAAGGCTGGCAAGCCCACCAAGACCCTCAAAGACAAGGTGCAACTGGGCCGAGCAGTTCTGTCCACCGACGCCATTGCCAGTGTGCGCAGCGATAGCCTCAATGCCGCCTACTCCAATACCAGCACCGAAGAAGGCGTGGTACTTCTAGCGACTAGGGAAGATGACGGCAGTTTTGCCATCCGCCAGGTGGTGCAAAGCGGAACTGCGGTCAAGACTGCATTGGCAGCTTGCGCCAGTGTGGGTGCGGAAAAAGAAAAAGCCCGTCAGGTCGAAAAAGACTTTCAGGCCATTGAGGACGAGCGGGCTGCTGCCCAGGCTGCTCTCAAGGCGGCTTGAGCACTAACCCACAGCAAAGGGAGTGATTGCCTGGTCGGCGGTCACTCCTGAACCTAAATCCAAATCTCAATCATTACTTTGGAGATTCTCATGGCAACACTATCCAACGCAGTGGCTGCGCCCACTCCCCAGTGCCTAAACGACTTTGCCTTAATGCCCACCAGCCGGTTCAAACTGACCAGCATGCTGGACCAGACCATGGCCTTTCCGTCCACGGGAGTCAATGGCATTGTGCTGTTTGGTCTCTATGGCACGGGCAAGACCACCCTGGCTAACCTACTGCCAGGCTTGCTGGAATCTTCAAAGGCACACGCAGATCCAGCAAACCTTGACCCCGATAACCTAATAGATGATCAATCTCCTAGCTCGCAGTACTACGCCTGCATGCAGGGCCAAAACGGGCTGACTTTGATTCAAGGTATTCAGTCCTCCACCGGCTTTGTGGCATGGAACGCCAGTGGTTTGCACTACGTAATTCTGGATGAAGTTGATTTGCTCACCGAGGCTGCCATGACTTCGTTTAAGAGTGTGATGAATCGCAAGAACGTGGTCTTCATCATGACTACCAACCATTTAGACAAGATCGATCCTGGCATCCAAAACCGGAGCGTGCTGGTGGACATGAATCAGCCACCACTGGCCAATTGGCGCCCCTTGCTGCGGCGCATATATACACAGGCCAACCTGACTCCCCCCAGCGATGCCACCTTAGATCAGGTGGTTCAGGCAGGCAGAGGGTCAGCCAGAACCATATTCAATGACGTGGTTATGAGTGCAAATCAAGCTCGCCGAAATGGTCAGCAGCAGGTAGCCAAAGTTTCCAACATTAGGAGCTAGCCATGAAGTATCCGCAAGCCTATGTATTCCTGAAATCTTCAATAGAAAACGATGAAGATTTGATCCGTCGCAGTATCGGCGCAAAGGTCGAGGTCCACTTTCAACCCACCAGCAAAAGTGGTGTATCAGCAGTTGACAGTCGAGCAGAAATTGCACGAGAAATTATCGAAACCTTCAATGAACAGAAAATTAGAAATGCTCCGTATGTGGTGATCAGCACACGTGAGTTGAGATCAATGTTTACATTGAAATATTCTGACAATATTGCGGGAATTGCGTGGATCAAATCCAATGCTGATTTTCTTAAACTCAGGAGCGGACTTCAAGCATTCAAACACTACTGGCTTATGCTTCGCGCAATTGACGATGCGGTCCGAAACTATCAGCGTATAGATGAAATACTTGACTCTGATTGTCCAGAATTTACTAGAAACGATGCATTATTCAAGGCATTGAACTCACATAACGCGACGCTATACACAGGCGACGCTTTGAAAGCCATGCGGGAAAGACTTTTCTCAATTTCAAGTATTGGCAAATATGAAATTTGAGGCTAGTTAGTTCCATTTAAGACAACAATATTTAAGGAGTATGAAATGCGTTTTCCACAAGGCTACATCTTTTTGGATAAGAAAACACACTTGCCACCACTTAGCACTGTTCAAGCTTGGTTCACTTCCAAGACAGAAATTTATGTGCAGGGATTCAGCCCAAAGTCCAAGGCAGTAGAAGAGCGTATTGGGCTGATCAAGGAATTACATCGCTACATAAATCCGACGGTCAGTGCGTCTATGAGATGCATTGCTTTCAGCGATACAAAAGTTAGTCATACATTTATGCTCGCCAAAGGCACGGACATAAAGAAAATCTATTGGATTGATTCCGCTGAACAGATAAAGGAAATACGCAGAATCGCCTCAGCAGTTGATAATGCCAATTTGCTTAACGACCACATTTATGAAATCCGCGAACTCTACGATAGTCTCGCCGAGTTTATCTACCAAAAAGCGGGGCATAGACTACTAGGCGACATTCAAATCCAACAATTCTTTGCTGGCAGAGATTGGGGTACAAAATCTGAAGCCGAGATCCACATTCGCCAAATTGCCAAAAATGAAACCCGTGCCGGTGTGTTGGTCCGGCTTGATCTAGACGCAGAATTGGAGGAGTCAGATCATGCCAAGGTATAGGGTTGCAGTCACTCTGCAAGGTCGCTGTGAAATAGATCTCTTCGCCAAAGATGCTCGCAGTGCCGAGGATGAAATTTATCGCATGAGCATTGATAGGCTGACCAATAAATGCGAATTCGGTCAAGGTGTCTTGGTTGATGGTGTGGAAGAAATTCCAGCAAACCATGGTCACCCTTTGCCCATGGAATGGGACTTAGATTAAAACCCCAGTGGCCGAGATCTCCAGGTCTACTGAAAATTGCAGCGCAGTTTTTTGCAGTGCGCTATAGACCGACGAGCAATGGCAGGATTGTTCCAATTTTCCAGGCAATTCACGGGCAATGCCTATTTTTTACAAACCAGGTGTGTGACTTTGGCAGAGTCACACGCTTATAGTAATTGAAGGATCAAGGAGTCATGGTTACTACTGAGTCGCCGATAGATTCCCATGTGCCTGAGTGATTGCCATTGAAGTTGCCCAATTCAAGCAAGTCCTTCTCTTGGTACCTGGTGCCTGAACTCCTGACCGGATCTCCGACATATCAAGCCAACCGCTCAGCGGCCATGGTCGCAGTGATTTTGCTGTAGTGCTGCTCGAGCATGCCCACTGAGGTACCCATCTGTCGGGCCAAGGTGTGCATGTCCATCTGCCCATCCATAAGGCTCATGGTGGCGTAGCTGTGGCGCAATGAGTAAAGACTGCGGTTCTTGCCCGACATGGGATCAACACGCATGCCACTGTCAGCTAGCAACTTCTCAAATGCGGTGTGCATGCTCACGGGCTTTTGACCACTGCTGAGGCTAAACACATAGGCTTCACTGTCGGCCGCTATGGCGGTGTCTAGATCGCTGCCTATGCCTTGTCTAATGGCCAAGCGCTCGAATACAACTGCTGCCCCATGTTTGGCAATCAGCCACCTGCCACCTGTTTTGCCCGACACCCAGATGCGCAGATAGCGCACGTTGGTCTTGGCATCCACGTACCACTGCACATGTCGCCACAGCATATTCATACTTTCCCGCCCACTGCGCATACCCGTGGCCAGGAGGATTTCTACATAGTCCCGAAGCAGCAAGCGGGTATCACGGTGGTTCTTGCGCTCACCTCCCAGGCTCCAGGCGGCAAGGAATTCCAGAAGTTTGACCAGTTCCTCTCGACTAAATCCCGGACGGGCCACTCCCTTCTTGCCACGCCGGTTGAGTCTGGGTATGGCCGTTTTGTCACTGAGCCAACCTTGCTCAATGGCAAATTCCAGCACCTTGCTGTAGGCCGAGGCGTGGGTGGCCAAAGTACTGGATATGGGCACCTTGCCCATTTTTTCATTACGCCACTGCTCATACTGTCTGACCATCTCAGATGTGATGTTCAACAACTGGTAGCGGCCAAAGTATGGGATCAGGTAGTTGTTCATGGCTCTGACGTAGTCCCGGTTGGTTTCCCTTCGGATGCCCTGCTCTATTTCCCGCTCCAAGCTCGTGATACACAGTCGGGCAATGGCATCAAAACGTTTGGTCTGCTGGGGCAATCCCTCCTCTTCACGAAAGCGGGCCCTGTCGTAGATCTCACCTGCGGCTCGTTTGGCCCATTCCAGGCGGTAGTGCCCCGTGGATCGGCAGCGCCAGTGGCGGTCGTAGAGTCGGTAGCGCACCTGCCAAACACTACTTGTGGGACGCTGGTACAGAACCAGTTCGCCGTCGCGCAGGTGGTGGGTCGTTGGCTTACGGGTTGTCAGGCGCAGTGCGGCCAGTGTGGGAGGGTTAGCCGCAGGGGACTGGGAATTCCCACCGCACACCTGCGCCAACTGAGAAAAGTCGATCTGCTTCAAACTCTAGGGTCCAAAACCCCAGCTTAGTTTCGAAGTTTGGCTAGGGCAACCGGAACTCAAACTGCGCAGTGCGCGCGCGAATTCATATGAAACAGGCCCGGTTAGCATTAGGCACCGGACAAACAGCGCTAACGCCTGTGTCATAATTCGGCGCTTCGCTGCACACTGCCCGGGTGGTGAAATTGGTAGACGCAGGGGACTCAAAATCCCCCGCCGCAAGGCGTGCCGGTTCGATTCCGGCCCCGGGCACCAACTGATACGCTTATCAGTTGTTGATTTAAGGCTTGGCTAATTGACGCAAGGCCTCAACGGCCTTTATTGGCCATCACCCCCCCCAGCGCCGCCTTCCAATAACGCCGGTCTACATACTTACTCTGATCCGTCAAAGCGCGTGCGCTGTCCCCTAATCTGCTGCGCAGGTCCAAGACCGCTTGCACGGCTTTTTCGTCCAGGCCCACGTCCGAGAAAAAGCCGCTTTGCGGATCAAGCAGCATGGCGCATGACTGGGCGGCCACGGCTTCGCTCATGGCGGGTACTTTGCGCATCAACAGTGCTTGGGCGGCCGGGCGGTTGGCGGGGCTCTTTAGCCAGGCGATCGCATCCCGATAGGCGCGGATGAAGCCGATGACTGCTTGCGGGTTTTGCAGCGCCCAGCTGCGGCGCGCGGCGCCCACGATGCCCAGATAAGCCCCGATGGTTTGGCGCGTGGTGGCCAGCACGTTAAAGCCCCGATTTTTGGCCTGAATATCAAAGGGCGCGCGCAGCATGGTTGCTGCGTGCTGGCCTTCCATCAGTGCGGCAAAGCGCCGATCGGTGCCACCGGCGCGGGCCCATTGCACATCGGCCTCGGCCACGCCGCCCCGGCGCATCATGTCGCGCATGGCAAAACTAAAGCCATTGTTCATAGCGTCCACCGACACGGTTTTCCCACGCAAGTCGGCAATGGTTTTGACATCGGGCGCGGCCACCAAGCTCAGGAATCCGTCGTCCGAACCCATAAAGCCAAAAAAGTCCGATGGCGGGTCAAACTTCACTTCGCCCTCGCCTTCTTGGTAAGCCACGATGTTGTCCAGCGCGGTAATGGCCACCTGGTATTTGCCTTCCATCATGCCGCTAAAGACTTGTTTGGAGTCCACGGTAATCGTGTGTTGCACCTCCAGCCCCTGCGCCGCGAAAAAGCCTTGCTCTTGCGCTGCCCACACTGGCAAATTAAAGCCACCGCCAAAGCTGATCAAAGCCACGGCAGTTTTGGCTGGCGCGCTTTGGGCGTGCAGCAAGCCGGGTGCGGCCAGCATCCAAGGACTTGCCGCCAGGCCCTGCAACAGGGTGCGTCGTGTGCTGCGCATACTCTCTCCTAAGTTGTAATAGGTGTAGTGGGTTGACACGCCGCAAATAATACCCCCGGCGGCGCGCCTTGCCGGGCAAGGCTTGGCGGGGCGGGGCCGGGCCTGTCGCCACCCCCGCTACCAAATGCTCCGCCAAACTAGAATGAATTGATAACCACCCCCCAGGAGCCCGCCCGGATGGACTTTGTCAACGTGCACAACATTACCGACAAGGTGCAAGAGGTCATGGCCCGTGTGCCCGATCCGCGTTTGCGCCAAATCAGCCACAGCCTGATCGCCCATGTTCACGCCTTTATCCGCGAAGTGCAGCCCAACCAGGCAGAGTTTGAGCAGGCCTGCGATTTTCTGGTGGCGCTGGGCCAAACGACCGGTCCGGCCAAGAACGAGGTGATATTGCTCTCTGACATCCTGGGTGCGTCCAGCCTGATCAACCTGCAAAACGACCAACCGGACGGCAGCCGCCAGCACCACACGGACGCGGCGTTGCTCGGACCCTTTTGGCGTGCGCAGTCCCCTGCCATGCCCCTGGGCGCCAACCTTGCGCGCGGCCAGGAAGCGCAAGATGCCAGCCAAAGCCTGCACGTCCAAGGCACGGTGCGCGACGCAGCGGGCCAGGCGCTGGCCGATGCGGTGGTCGATGTCTGGCAAGCCTCACCCGTTGGTCTGTACGAAAACCAAGACCCGCAGCAGCCCGATATGAATTTGCGCGGCCAGTTCCGCACCGACGCTACTGGCGCTTTCCATTTTTTGTCCGTTCGGCCCGCCGGCTACCCGGTTCCGGTCGATGGCCCCTGTGGCGTGCTGCTCAAGGCGCAAAACCGCCACCCTTACCGTCCCGCGCACCTGCATTTCATGGTGTCCAAGCCCGGCTACAAAGTGCTGGTGACCCAAGTATTCGCCGATGACGACGAACGCCTTGCCACGGATGTGACCTTTTCTGTCGCCAACAGCCTGGTGGGCCGCTTTGCGCGCCAGCCCCAGGGCGCGCCGTCCGCCTTCCGGCTGGACTTTGACTTGGTGCTGCAAGAAGGCGACACCGTGTTTCCCGCCCCACCGATTCCCTAATAAGGCCGCCACCACCCATGAGCTTTGAACCCCTGCACTCGCTGCACAACCGTGTCGCCGTTATCACCGGCGGCAAAGGCGCTATCGGATTTGCCACCGCCCTGCGCTTGGCCAAGCTAGGCGCACGCATCGTCTCGCTGGACCGCAGCGGCACTGAAGACGTGCAAAAGAAGCTAGACCAATTGCCAGGGGCGCCGCAAGCGGGCTGGCATATAGCCCTGTGCGCCTCGGTGACCGATAGCGCATCGCTGCGCGAAGCCGCCGCCCAAGTGCTAGCGCGCGCCGGGCGCTGTGACATTTTGGTCAACAGCGCAGGATTTACCAAGGCTGTGCCCGCAGCCGACTTGGGGGCGCTGGACGACGATTTGTTTGACGCCATCGTGCAAAGCAATTTGCGCGGCATGTTTGCCAGCGTGCGCGCGTTTGCACCGCTGCTCAAGGCCAGCGGCGACGGGCTCATCGTCAACGTCTCGTCCATCGCCGGGTTTACCGGCGCCGGTAGCAACTTGGCCTATGTGGCGGCCAAAGCCGGTGTCGATGTGCTGACCAAGTCGCTGGCCAAAGCGCTTGCGCCGCAGGTGCGGGTGCTGAGCGTGTCGCCGGGCGTGGTGGATTCCAGTTTTGTGCCGGGGCGCGGCGCGGATTTCAACGCCAAGACAGCCGCCACCATGCCCTTGCAGCGCGTGGGCGTGGTGGAAGACGTGGCCAGCGCGATAGAAGCTTGCGCCACCACCATGCGCTTTGCTACCGGCACGCGCTTTGTGGTCGATGGCGGAAGGAGTTTGTGACATGTTTGACAACAAGACATTCATCACCTGCGCCGTCACCGGCAACCTGACCAAGCCCGAGCAAACGCCGCACCTGCCGATTACGCCCGAGCAGATTGCCGACGAATGCCTGGCAGCGGGGGAAGCCGGTGCCGCCGCCGTACACATCCATGTGCGCGACCCGGCCACCGGCAGACCGTCCATGGACGTGGATTTGTACCGCGACGTGGTGGATCGCATCCGCAAACGCAATACCGTGCTGGTCATCAACCTGACTACTGGCCCGGGCGGACGCTTTGTGCCGGACGCCGAAGACCCCAAGCAATACGCGCCCGGCACCACCTTGCTGCCGCCGGAAAAACGGGTGGAACACATCGCACTGATACGGCCCGACATTTGTTCGCTAGACCTCAACACCATGAACAGCGGACCCGATGTGGTGATCAATACCCCGCGCAATGTGCGGCGCATGGCGGCGGTGATACGCGCCGCCGGTGTGATGCCGGAGCTGGAGATTTTTGACTCCGGCGACCTGCACCTGGCGCGTGACCTGATCACCGACGGCACGCTGCAAGGGCCGGGCTTGTGGACTTTTGTGCTGGGCGTGAAATACGGCTTTGCCGCCACGCCCGAAACTTTGCTCTATGCGCGCAACTTGTTGCCGCCGGGCGCAGTGTGGTCGGCTTTTGGTATTGGCCGCAGCGAGTTCCCCATGGTTGCGCAAAGCTGGCTGTTTGGCGGCCATGTGCGCGTGGGCATGGAAGACAATATTTTTCTGGACAAAGGCGTTCTGGCTAAAAGTAATGCCGAGTTGGTGGCCAAGGCGGTACACATCATTCGGCAAATGGGCGGCAGCGTGGCGTCCTCCCTCGACATGCGGCACATGCTGCAACTGGCGGGCGCATGAGCGACATTGCCATGACAGGCCACGCGCTGCGCGTGCAGGCACAGGCTTCGGGCATGGACACACTGGTGCTGGACTTAAGCAAGCAATCGCCGCCCGCCCTGGCGCCGGGCGAAATTTTGGTACGGGTGCATGCTGCGGGTGTGAACCCCAGCGACGTCAAAGCCACGTTAGGCTTTATGCCGCAAGCCGTGTTTCCGCGCACGCCGGGGCGCGACTTTGCCGGTGAAATTGTCGATGGCCCCAGCAGCCTGATAGGGCAATCTGTGTGGGGTTCGGGTGGCGACATCGGCATTACCCGCGACGGCAGCCATGCGCGCTATGTGCGGCTGCCGCAAGAGGCGGCGATTCCCATACCTGCGGGCCTTTCCATGCAGCAAGCCGGGGCGCTGGGTGTGCCTTTTGTCACCGCCTGCGAAGGCTTTGCCCGCGTGGGCGGCGTGCAGCGCGGGCAAACCGTGGCGGTGCTGGGTGCCAATGGCAAAGTTGGCCAGGCAGCAGTGCAAATTGCCAGCCGCGCGGGTGCGCGCGTAATAGCGGTGCAGCGCAGTGACCGGCTGGAGGGCTTTGCCAGCGGGCCGGTGGATGTGGTCAATGCCAGCGAAGTCGACGCCACGGCAGCGGTCATGGACCTGACCCAAGGGCGTGGCGCGGACTTGGTGTTCAACACCGTCAACAAAGTCTATTGGACGCTGGGCAACGCCATCATGGCCAAGTACGCATCGCAAATTTTTATCATCGGCAGCAAGGGGGACACCGTGCCCTTTAATGTGTTCCGCTTTTACCGCAATGTGCATACATTTGTTGGCATAGACACCTTGGTATTGGGTTGCGTGGCGGCCTGCGAAAGGTTGAACGCCTTGCGCGCCGGGTTTGAGGACGGCAGCTTGCAGCCCTACCCGGTGGAAGCTGAAAACGTATTCGGCCTGGACCAGGCCATGGACGCTTACCGCGCAGTGTTTGCCGGTGCCAGCGCGCGCATGGTCTTAACGCCCTAAATTGCAGCAGCCACCATGAACATCACCCGCTTTAGCCAGGCCCCGCCCTATGTCGCGCCGCGCCATTTCGATATGCAGTGCCTGCGCTTGCAAGGGCACGAGGCCGGCCCTTCGCAAACCCTGTGGATGGGCGTGTCCGTTATCGCGCCGGGCGGCCACACCGGCCTGGACCCGTCGCCGCTGGAAAAACACTATGTGGTCTTAGAAGGCGAAGTCACCCTGGTCAGCGAGCGCGATGGCATCACCACCGAAGCGGTGCTTGGCCGCCACGACTCGGCCTGTTTTGCGCCGGGCGAAAAACGCCAACTGATCAACCGTAGCACCAGCCCCGCCAGCATATTGCTGGCCATGCCTTACCCGCCTGCCACCCCGTCGACCTGAATCATTCACTTGCATCACAACAAAAAGGAGCTTGCCACCATGACTACACGCCGCCTGTTCACCACCCTCAGCCTGCTGGCTATCGCCGCATTCGCAAGTACCGCCCAGGCCCAATCGGACTGGCCCAAACAAAGCATCAAGCTGATCGTCCCGTTTACCGCCGGCAGCGGCACCGACATCATCGCCCGCGCTGTGGGCGAGCGCCTGTCCGCCGCACTGGGCCAGCCCGTGGTAATTGAAAATAAACCCGGCGCCGGTGGCACGGTAGCGGCCAATATGGTGGCCAAGTCCACGCCCGATGGCTATACCCTGCTGGTGCATTCATCCGGGCATGTGGTTAATCCTTCGCTCTACCCCAATCTGCCCTATGACACGCTCAAAGACCTGTCCGGTGTCACTACTTTGGCCAGCCTGCCCAATGTGTTGGTGGTCTCGCCCACCAAGGGCTACAAAGATGTGAAAGACCTGGTCGCCAAGGTCAAGGCCAAGCCCGATGCGTTTAACTACGGCTCGGCGGGCAATGGCTCGGCCACGCATATCAACGGCGAAAAATTCCGCCTCGCTGCGGGCATCACCCCCACGCACATCCCGTACCGGGGTACGCCCGAGGCCCTGACCGACACCATGGGCGGCCGGATCGACTGGTTTTTTGCGCCCATCGTGTCCGCACTTCCCTTGGTCAAAGACGGCAAGCTACAGGCATTGGCGGTAGGCACACCCACCCGCTCGGACGACCTACCCAATGTGCCCACCACCGCAGAGGCGGGTTTCCCCGGCTCGGAATACACCTTCTGGGTGGGGATGATTGCGCCTTCGGCAACGCCTAAAGCCATCATCGACCACCTGCATGCCGAGGTGGTCAAAATCCTCAACAACAAAGACTTCAAAAACCGGCTGGACGTGATTGGCGCCACGCCCATGCCCATGGCATCGGCAGCGTTTGACAATTTCATCCGCGTCGAAACCGAGGCCACCGGCAAACTGGTGAACGCTGCCGGTATCAAGGCCAACTAGCAGGCTTTTGCTGGCAGGGTGGACGCTACACAGCGCGATGGCCAAGCACGCTTACTGATAGCAGCGGCGGGTTCGGGCGTCTGCACTGGCGGCGGTTGCGCAAATTTTTTCATCCCCCCGCAGCCAGCTTTCATGCGCCAGGGCGCTCGCGGGCTTTACCATCGCCGCACCTTTATTTTGAATTGCGATTTGCCATGCCTGTGATCACCAACATCGAAGACCTGCGCGTTCTGGCCCAAAAGCGGGTGCCGCGCATGTTTTATGACTACGCCGACTCCGGCAGCTGGACCGAAGGCACTTACCGCGCCAACAGCGAGGATTTTCAGAAAATCAAACTGCGCCAGCGCGTGGCAGTGAACATGGAAAACCGCAGCACCGCCACCCGCATGGTGGGGGTGGACGTGAAGATGCCGGTGGCGATTGCCCCGGTGGGCCTGACCGGCATGCAATGCGCTGATGGCGAAATCAAAGCCGCGCGTGCTGCCGAAAAGTTTGGCATCCCTTTTATTCTGTCGACCATGAGCATTTGCTCCATCGAAGACGTAGCGGCCAATACCACCCGCCCCTTTTGGTTTCAGCTCTACATGATGCGCGACCGCCAGGCCATGGTGAACATGATCGAGCGCACGCGCAAAGCCGGTTGCGACGCGCTGGTGCTCACGCTTGATTTGCAAGTGATTGGCCAGCGCCACAAAGACCTGAAAAACGGCCTGACCGCACCGCCTAAACCCACACTGTCCACCATCCTTAACTTAATGACCAAGCCGCGCTGGTGCCTGGGCATGGCCGGTACGCGCCGCCACAGCTTTGGCAACCTGGTGGGCCACGTCAAAGCGGTCAGCGATATGAAATCCTTGGCCGCCTGGACCAATGAACAATTTGACCCGCGCCTGTCCTGGGCGGATGTGGCCTGGGTGAAAGAACAATGGGGCGGCAAGCTCATCCTCAAAGGCATACAAGATGTGGAAGACGCCAAGCTCGCAGTCCAAAGTGGCGCAGATGCCATCGTGGTCAGCAACCACGGCGGGCGCCAATTGGACGGCGCGCAGTCCAGCATCGAGGCGCTTCCGGCCATCGTCGAGGCGGTGGGCGACCAGATTGAAGTCTGGATGGACGGCGGTATCCGCAGCGGGCAAGACGTGCTCAAGGCCTGGGCCCTGGGCGCGCGCGGCACCCTGATAGGCCGCGCCATGGTCTATGGCCTAGGCGCCATGGGCGAAGAAGGCGTGACCAAAGCACTGCAAATTTTGCACAAAGAGCTAGACATCACCATGGCTTTTTGCGGCCACACCGATTTGCAAAACGTGGATAAGGCGATTTTGTTGCCGGGAACTTTTCCCACAGTAAACCGCTAAAGCGGCAACGAGACGCCAGCCGCCGCACCTGTGACGCTGCGCCGCATTGCCCATTTGGACATGGACGCTTTTTATGCGTCGGTGGAGTTATTGCGCTACCCGCAGCTCAAAGGCCTGCCGGTGGTTATCGGTGGCGGGCGGCGCAAAATCGATGAAGACTTGATGCTGGGCGACACAAGCCGCGCTTTGCATGACATCCCGGTGTCCGAATTTCCGCTGCTGCGCGACTACACCGGGCGCGGCGTCATCACTACCGCCACCTATGCCGCGCGCCAGTTTGGCGTGGGCTCGGCCATGGGCTTGATGAAGGCGGCCAAGCTCTGCCCGCAGGCCGTCTTGCTGCCGGTGGATTTTGCGCAATACCGGCATTACTCGCAGCGCTTTAAATCCATCATCACCGACATCGCGCCGCTCATGGAAAACCGCGGTGTCGATGAGGTCTATATCGACTTTACCGAGGTACCCGGTGGCCAGCGCGAAGCCGGGCGCGTGCTGGCGCGTCTGATCCAAAAAGCGATTTTTGAAGATACCGGCCTGACCTGCTCGGTGGGCGTCGCACCCAACAAGCTGCTAGCCAAAATGGCCAGCGAATTCAACAAGCCCAATGGCATCTCCATCGTGATGGAAGAAGACTTGCAGCCCAAGGTCTGGCCGCTGGCCTGCCGCAAAATCAATGGGATTGGCCCCAAAGCAGACGCCAAACTCAAAAGCCATGGCATCGAGACCATCGGCCAATTGGCCGCGCGGAACCCGGCCTGGCTGGTACAAACCTTTGGCAACAAAACCGGCGCCTGGCTGCACGACGCCGCTTGGGGCCGCGACAACCGTCCGGTGGTCACCGAAAGCGAGCCGGTCAGCATGAGCCGCGAAACTACGTTTGACCGCGACCTGGACGCGGTGCGCGACCGCGCTGAGTTGGGCGCCGTATTCACACGGCTTTGCGAGCAAGTCGCCGCAGATTTGCAACGCAAAGGCTATGTCGGTCGCACGATTGGCATCAAACTGCGCTATGCAGATTTTCAGATTGCCACACGCGACCACAGCCTTACTTCTTACACCGCAGACGCCCCCGCCATCCGCCGCGCGGCGGGCCTTTCCTTAAAGCGCGCACCACTGCAAAAGCGCTTGCGTCTCCTCGGTGTCAGGGTGGGCTCGCTGCTGCGCGCCGAGGACGCTAAGCTACTGCCCACCGAACCGGAGACCGCCCATGACCGCAATGCATTGCTTTTCCCTGACGATTGAAAACCACATCGCCCATTTGGTACTGAACCGCCCGCAGGCCCTCAACACCATGGGGCCGCGCTTCTGGGGCGAGTTGGACGCTGTACTCACCGACCTGCACAAAAACAAAGCCGCCCGCGCACTGGTCATCAGCAGCACCGGCAAACATTTCAGCGCTGGTATGGCGCTCGACGCCTTTGCCGGCTCGGTCCAAATGGACGACCAATCGCCCGAAGGCCGCGCGGCAATTTTTGACAACTTGACCGCCATGCAGGCCACCTTCACCAAGCTGGAGACGCTGCGCATTCCGGTGATTGCGGCTTTGCACGGCGGCGTCATTGGCGGCGCGGTGGACATGGTGACCGCCTGCTGCATTCGCTACGGCAGCAAGGACACTTTTTTTTGCATCCAGGAAATCAATATCGGCATGGTGGCCGATGTGGGTACCTTGCAGCGCCTTCCCAAGTTGGTGCCGCTGGCCGTGGTCAAAGAACTCGCCTACACAGGCAGGCGCATGGGCGCCGACAAGGCACTGGGCTATGGCCTGCTCAACGAAGTGTTTGATACGCAGGAACAAACCTTGGAAGCGGCCCTGCAATGCGCAGCCGAGATCGCCAGTAAGCCGCCCGTCGCCATCTGGGGCACCAAACAAGCGGTGCATTACGCGCGCGACCACACCGTCGATGAGGCGCTCAAGCAAATGGGCTGGTTGCAATCTGCGATCTGGAGTAATCGCCACGTTGCGGAAGCGGTGACGGCGTTTCAGGGCAAACGCACCGGCAAATACCCAGACCTGGCGGAACTCAAGTCCTTTACCGATTTAGCTTGATGACGCTTGGCGGCGGCTGACTGCCCGCTGCTTAAGTTGGGCTAACACGGCGGAACCATGGGAGCCCAGCGCGGCAATCGAGCTCGCCGCTATACGCCCTTACTGCCGCGCCGTGCGCGTGTTAGCTGGTGGCTTTTGCGGGTGGCTGGTGCGAAAGGGATTGATGTCCAAACCGCCGCGCCGGGTGTAGCGGGCATAGACCGATAGTTTGATCGGTTTGCAGCGCGTCCAAATGTCCATAAAGATGCGCTCCACGCATTGCTCATGAAATTCATTGTGGTTGCGAAAGCTCACCAAGTATTGAAGCAAGCCTTCCTGGTCTATCGCGTCGCCGGTATAGCTGATCTGCACACTGCCCCAGTCCGGCTGGCCAGTGACCAGGCAATTGCTTTTGAGCAAATTGCTCACCAAGACTTCGCTGACCGGCGCCTCGCCCAGCGTGACGCGCAGCAAATCTGGCGCGGGGGTGTAGCGGCTGCATTCAATGTCCAGCCGGTCCAGGCTTAGGCCGTCTAATTCGTAAATCGGTTCACGGTCAAACAGCTCAGGCGCTATCAGGCGCAGACCCACGCTGCCCTGCACCGGCGCACTGCGCCATAGCGCTTCGGACACGTCTTTGCGCATACAGGCCAGCACCGCGTCGCTGTCGGCAAACACGGTGTTGTTAAAGCTATTGAGGTAAAGCTTGAAAGACTTGCTCTCGACGATATTGGGGCTTTCGCAAGGCACCATGAAATGGGCCAGCGCCAGTTGCGGCTTGCCACGCGGATTGAGCCAACTCAGCTCAAACGCCGTCCAGATATCGGCACCGAAAAACGGGGGGTCACCGGCAATACCCAATTCGCCACGCTTGTCCGCGCGCGGCAGCGGAAACAACAGGCTGGCGTCGTACTGGTCTATGTAACTGGAAGCTTTGCCCAGCGGTGATTGTTCGGGTTTGGCGGGGGCGGATGTGGTGTTCATAGCTGTTTAGGCGCCAGCCAGTTTGCGGCGAAAAACAAGGCGTTCCGGCGTGGACAACTTTGCGGCCAGCTTGTATCCATCGCCGGTAAAGTCCCGCAGTTGCTCAGCCCTATCCATGCGCTGCTCGATTGCAAAACGCATCATGGCGCCGCGCGCGCGTTTGGCATTGAAACTGATGATTTTGTACACCCCGTTTTTATAGTCTTCAAACACGCATTCAATCACCCGTGCTTTAAGCAGTTTGGGCTTGACGGACTTGAAATACTCTTGCGAAGCCAGGTTCACCAATACCGGCTCGGCATCACCTTGCAGGCGCTCGTTCAGGTAATCGGTAATGCGGCTGCCCCAAAACTGGTACAGATCGCTGCCCTGCTCGGTGGGCAGGCGCGTGCCCATTTCCAGACGGTAGGGCTGCATCCAATCCAAAGGCCGGAGCACACCATATAAACCGCTAAGCACACACACATGCGCTTGCGCCCAGGCCAGCGCCTCCTCGTCCAAGGCGCGGGCGTTTAGGCCGTCGTAGACGTCGCCATCAAAAGCCAGCAGCGCCTGGCGGGCATTTTTTTCCGTGGCGCGCGGCGACCAGGCTTTGTAACGCGCCACGTTCAGGCCGGACAGTGCGTCGCTCAAATCCATGAGTTCAGAAATTTGCGGTAGCGTGTAGCCGCGCAGCACTTTGATCAAGGCTTGCGATTGCTTCACAAACAAAGGCGCCGAATGCGCCTGCACCTGCAGCGGTGTTTCGTAATCCAGGGACTTGGCGGGCGAGAGAACAAACAGCATGGTCTTGGATGGTCAGACAGGGGGGAAAGACGCGATTGTCGCCTGAAGCGCTGCGCCGCTCGGGTCAATGCGCCCCAGCAGGCCGCACCAGCTTGTGCCATTGGCGGTCACAAACACGTCATGTCCGGTTTATATGCTAATCAAGGCAATTCGCTCTTCGTGCCGTGGCGCACGCTTTTCACAAAGGGAAAACATGAAACAAAATTACAAATTGAGTCCGTTAATGCGCGCGCTGTGCGCCTTGATCGTCTCAGGCAGCGCCTTGGCGCAAACCGAAGTCAGCGCGGTTTTGGCGGGACACGCTTATTTGCCCGCCTCCACCACGGTGCAGGCGCCTAAGGCGGCCGGCCCCTTGTTTACTACCGCAGGCAAATTTACCGACGCCAGCCGCCAGCGCAAAGACACGCTGGGCAGCGTAGAAGGCATCACCTTTGTGGGTGACCCCAAGTACCCGCGCAAATCGGGCGGCAGCCTGCCAGTGGCCGGCCAGGCAGTGCAAGGTTTTTCGGGTATCGTTTCATTGGGTCAAAATCGTTTCCTGGTTTTAACCGACAACGGCTTTGGCAACAAAATCAACTCGCAAGACGCACTGCTGATGGTGCACAACGTGAAAGCGGATTGGAGCAAAGGACAGGTGGCCTTGGAATCCACCACGTTTTTGCATGACCCGGATAAAAAAGTACCGTTTTTTATCGTCAACGAAAACACCGACAGCCGCTACCT
>CANFJQ010000049.1 GCA_947447615.1 Comamonadaceae bacterium | reverse complement strand
TCCGGCTGGGCCGACGACGAGGCGCGCGTGCGCTCTTTCGGATACGAGTAAATGGCCGTCAAGCGCATTGCAGACGAACCGGCTTTTGTCCTGCACCGCTACGACTGGAGCGAATCGAGCCTGATTCTGGAGGTGTTTACCCGCCACCATGGGCGCATCGCCCTGATCGCCAAAGGCGCCAAACGGCCTAGCTCCAGTTTCCGGCCTGTGCTGCTCCCATTGCAGCGCCTGCATTTGGCATTCGGCGGGGACGCTGAAATCCGCACCCTCAAAAGCGCCGAGTGGCAGGGCGGCCATGTCATGCCCACGGGCGAGGCTTTGCTCTCGGGTTATTACCTCAACGAGCTCTTGCTCACGCTCTTGGCGCGTGACGATCCGCACCCGGTGTTGTTCGATGTCTATGCCAGCGTCGTTGCGGTGCTGGCCAGCGCGCACGAAGAAGTGCTGGAAGCGGCGCTGCGCAGTTATGAATTGCTGCTCTTGCGCGAAGTGGGCTTGCTGCCGCAGCTCGATGTGCAAACCCTGACCCTGGCGGCCTTGGAGGCAGACCAGTCCTACACCCTGGTGCCCGAGGGCGGGCTGCGCCAGGCCCATGCGGACGACCGGGCTTTTTTAAGTGGCGCGCAATGGACGCACTTGCAAGCCACGCTGGCCGAAGGCAGCCGCTTCACAGACACTTTGCGCGCCTGCGCCCCCCTGAGCGGGGCGCTTAAACCCTTGCTGCGGGCGCTGCTGCACTACCATTGCGGGGTGCGTACCCTGCGCACCCGTCAGATGATGGTGGACATCCAGTCCTATTAGCACTTTGATCCCTTGAACCCCAAGAAGCTGTCCGTTTGCCATGCACACCTCTGTTACCGCGCTGTCTGTTAATTTGAATAAAGTGGCCTTGGTGCGCAATACCCGCCACCTGGGCATTCCCAGCGTGACCCGCGCTGCCACCTTGTGTTTGCAGGCGGGGGCTTCGGGCATTACGGTGCATCCGCGCCCGGACGCGCGCCATATCCGCAGCAGCGATGTACTCGAATTGGCCAAATTGATGCAGCAATGGCCGGACCGCGAATTCAATGTTGAAGGCAATCCCATGCACAACTTAATGGACGTGGCAGCTGATCTGGTAGCGCGCAATTTGCCTTTGCATCAACTCACCTTTGTGCCAGACGGGCAAGGACAACTCACCAGCGACCACGGTTGGAGCTTTCCCCAGGACACCGAGGTGCTGCGCCCCTTGATTGCCCAGGCCCAAGCCTGGGGCGTGCGCGTGAGTTTGTTCATGGACGCCGAGGCCGATGCCATTGCCGGCGCTAAATCCGTGGGTGCGGACCGCGTGGAGCTGTACACCGAGCCTTATGCGTCGGCTTGGGGCAGCGCCGGGGCGCAGGCCCAGTTAGACCGTTTTGCGCAGGCCGCCCGTGCCGCCACTGCCGCCGACTTAGGCATTAACGCGGGACATGACCTCAGTCTGGACAATCTGGCGCCTTTCATTCGCGCAGTGCCTGGCGTGCGCGAAGTCTCTATCGGACACGCGCTGATTGGTGACGCTTTAGAGCGTGGCTATACCGACGCGGTGCAAGCCTATCTGGCGTGTTTGCGTCCATGATTTTCGGCATTGGTACGGATATTTGTGATGTGCGGCGCATACGCGCTAGCCTAGAGCGCCACGGCGAGCGCTTTGCCGCCAAAGTATTGGCGCCCGGCGAATTGGCCACTTGGAAAGCCCGCAGCAGCCGTTGGCCCGAGCGTGGGGTGCGCTATGTGGCGACCCGTTTCAGCGCCAAAGAAGCCTTTAGCAAAGCCGTCGGTTTAGGCATGCGCATGCCCATGACCTGGCGCTCCTGCGAAATTGCCAAACTCCCCAGTGGCGCGCCGGTGGTGGTCTTGCATGGTGCTTTAAAAGATTGGTGTGAGGCACGTGGTTTGTACGCGCAAATTAGCCTCAGCGATGAATCCGACTATGCGGTGAGTTTTTGCATCGTCGAGTCACGCCCCGTCGCGCAGGCGGCGCTGCCTGCGCAGGGCGACGCTGCTGCCGAAGCTGCTGGTGCTTTGCGCCCCGCTGCGACTTAAGACCCTCGGCATGAAAACGATGAAGCAACATTCGCCCTTGATGATTGACATCGCGGGCACGCAGTTAACTGCGGTGGACAAAAAGCGCCTTCGCCATCCGCTGGTAGGCGGCTTGATTTTGTTTGGCCGCAATTGGGAAAACCGGGCGCAATTGACTGCTTTGTGTATCAGCATTAAGCGGCAGCGACCGGACCTGTTGATTGCCGTGGACCACGAGGGCGGTCGGGTGCAGCGCTTTCGCAATGACGGTTTTACCCATCTTGCCCCGATGCGCGTGCTGGGCGAAATGTTTGTGGCTGCGCCCCGCGCGGGCCGCCAAGCTGGGCCTTTGGCCGCGACCCGTGCCGCGCTGGCTTGTGGGCATGTGATGGGTGCGCAATTGCGCGCCTGTGGGGTAGACATGAGTTTTGCCCCGGTGCTGGACCTGGATTACGGCGCGAGCAGCGTCATTGGCAATCGCGCGTTTTCAGATGACGCGCGCATCGTGAGCTTGCTCGCCCAAAGCCTGATACAAGGCATGGCGCAAACTGGCCTAGCCCATTGCGCCAAACATTTCCCTGGCCACGGCTACGCGCACGCCGATTCGCACCTCGCAGTGCCCATTGACAAGCGCAGTTTGCGCAGTATGTTGGCCAAAGACGCAGCACCCTATGCCACGCTGGACCTGGTGTTGCAAGCCGTCATGCCGGCGCACGTGGTGTACCCCAAGGTCGATAGCCTGCCTGCTGGTTTTTCTGCCGTCTGGTTGCAAAAAGTGTTGCGCCAAAGCCTGGGCTATAGCGGCGCAATATTTAGCGATGACTTGTCCATGGCCGGTGCGCGCCAGATTCAGGGGCGTGAAATCAGTGCGTCGCAAGCCGTACTGGCGGCCTTGCAGGCCGGTTGCGACATGGCCTTGCTGTGCAACCAGTCCCTGGTAGGCAAGCCTGGCGATTCGCCTTTAGACACGGTGTTAGCAGAGCTCAGCCTGGCGCAATACGCAGGCGCGTATCAGCCAGAAGGAGCAAGCCACACGCGGCGCTTGGCGCTCTTACCTCGAGTACCGGGCTTGGCTTGGGAAGGTATGTTGCAATCGCTAAGCTACCAGCGCGCCTTGGCTGCCCTGCCCTGACAATCGCGTCAGCGACGCTGGGGCGTCTTTGCACGCCATTTCTGTTTAGTTCGGCGTGCGTAAGGTATGGGCGTGATAGCATCAAAGACATCCGGTCGTTCTGGATTGTTTATGCTTCGCTAGGATAAAAAAATGATGAAATTACAAACGATGTTCGTTGGGCTGTTCCTGGTCATAGGTGCCGCTGTTGCCACCGCGCAAACTGAGCCTACCGTGGTACCTGCCGGTACTGAAACTGTGGTGAAGCCGCACAAAAAAGCGGGTAAGAAGCACGCCCACAAACATAAGGTCAGCGCGAAGAAGCACAAAGCCGGCAAGCACAAGAAGCCTTCCGTTTCTTAAATCCCTGGCAAGGCTTGGCGCTGCCGGTCGCCGCTGCACAGCGGCGCCAGCGGATGCGGCAAATATTCAGGGAGATCGATGTAAACGCGGGTGCGACAAGCTGGCGATCTGATCGTCCACCGCTTGCGTGACTACCCCGTCTTTTTTCCATTGCGCGTGGCGACCCAGCAAAAGCTGGAGGGCTTGCACATCGCGCACCGATGGCGCCACTTTGATTTGCGCCAGCGCAGCCGCCTTATTGCCAGTGTCCAGCAATGCGACAACTTTTGCCGCCCACGGGGCCGGACGTTTCATAGGATTACCTTTGTCCTGCACAATCTGATTTTTTCATTGTCACACAGGGCCAGGGCTTCATGAAGCAACGCTTGCAAATCGCTTTAGTTGGCGCGATGGCCGCACTTTTAAGTGCTTGCGCCTCCGCGCCATCCGTTAACGCACCGGTAGTCATGGGCACTGCCCAGACGGGCGAAAAAGCGCAAACAATGGAAACTAGCCAGCCCGGCTTACCCGCAGGCAAGGCGCAAAGCGAGGAAGCCTGGACACCAGGACCTGCCAAAACGCCCATCGCTGAAGCGCCGACCCCACCGCAGCCACCAGCGCCCCCGCCTGCACCCGTTGTCAAAACACTGCCGCGCATCGGCCTGGCGCTGGGTGGCGGCGCGGCACGCGGCTTTGCCCATGTGGGTGTGATTCAAGTTCTGGAAGAGGCGGGCATCCGACCGGTATTGGTCAGCGGCACCTCGGCGGGCAGCCTGGTAGCAGCGCTGTATGCCAGCGGAAAAACCGGCGCGCAGTTGCAGCATATCGCCGAAACCATGGAAGAGGCCACCATCGCCGATTGGACCCTCCAGGTTTTCACCCGTGGCGCATTGCGCGGCGAGGCCTTGGCTAAATATGTGAACGCCCAAGTCGGGCAAAAACCCATCGAAGCCATGCCCATGCCGCTGGGCATTGTGGCCACTGACCTGAACAGTGGCAACGACATTGTTTTCCAGCGCGGCGATACCGGCACAGCGGTGCGCGCTTCCAGTGCGGTTCCGGCGGTTTTTCAACCCGTCAAGATTGGCAATCGTGAATATGTGGATGGCGGCCTGGTTTCGCCGGTGCCGGTGCGTGCCGCCAAAAAAATGGGGGCGGAACTGATTATTGCGGTGGACATTTCCAGTCCGCCCGAAGCCGCCTCGGCCAGCGGTACGCTAGAGATTCTTTTGCAAACCTTCACCATCATGGGCAAAAGCATAAATAGCCTGGAGTTGCAAGGCGCTGATGTGGTGATCCGGCCCCAGTTGTTGGGCATTTCCAGCGCGGACTTTGGAGCTCGCAAGCGCTCCATCGAAGCGGGCCGCAAAGCCATGCTGGCGGCTTTGCCCCAGTTGCGCGCTGCGGTAGAGGCGAAGTCGCGCTGAGGCGTGGGTTTGGGGAGCCTAGGGCATGTCCACAAAAGTACAAATCCGGCTTCGTCAGCCTTGCCCTTGGCCGCAAAGACCGAAGCGACGTGGCGGGGCGTACTCCATCTGACTTTTTAAATCAAGCACTTATGGGTGACCCCCTCGCGGCGTGATTGCGTTGAACGAGCCCGACAGCGCTTCCCCATGGACGGGTAAATCCGAGACCAAAAAAAAGGCCTCGTCTTGCAACGAGGCCTTGAAGGGATCCCTGAACCAAAGGTTTCGAAAGGATCCGAGGAGACAATCGACGGGAAGCTTGCGCTTCCGATGAACCTATCGTATCAGGGTTTTCCCTTGGTTCGGGGCAGAAGCTTAAAAAAACTTGCTGCCGCCTGTCTGATTAACGCTTTTTGCTAGAGGCAGTAGCTTGCTTGGTCGCGGTGGTGGCAGTTGCTGCCATCGCGTTGAAGTTGGCTTCGGCTACGTCGGTAGCTTGCTTGACAGCTTTTTGAACCGATTCCAGTGCATTGTGGGCAGCGGCAACCGTGCTTTTCATCATGGCAACAGCGGACTCAGAGCCTGCAGGTGCATTCTTAGCAGCGCTGTCAACCAAAGCGGCCACTTTTTGCTGGGCTTCAGCAGCTTGGGCTTCCATGGTCTTGGTGAACTCAGCACCAGCGCCGCTGGCGATGTCGTACAGGTGACGGCTGTAAGCAGCAGTCTTTTCGGCCAAGGGTTGCAGCAGGCCTGATTGCAAAGCCATCAGTTCCTGGGCATCTTTGACGCTCATGAGGGTTTGGGTGTGGGCAGAAGCCTCAGACAGGGCAGCTTTGGAGGCGGCCAGGTTGAGTTCAACAATTTTCTCAACGCCTTCGAAAGCTTTGCTGGTCAGGCCAAACAGAGTTTCGAGGTTGGATTTGTGGGAAGCGACGACTTGTTCTACGGTTAGCATGAAAATACTCCAAAGTTAAATTGACAAAAGACCAGGTTTAGAAACACTATCTGCTCCGTAACCTGGCCCTTATTGGCTATGTTGCAGTGCAGCATGAATGAATTATAGGGATGAAAACCGGTCTTGCAAGACTTTTTTGTTGCAATGCAGCAAAAATAGTGAAAATTTATTGATGCAGGGCAATTTGGCGGACCTTTCCCCTATGAAAAACCGGATTTTGGGTACTTAGCTTGGAAGGCAGGTCTGCGCCGTTAGGGTGGCAAAATGGCTCTGAATCGGGCATATTTTGCCCCTTTGCCAGCCTACGCAAGGCGATTTAACCCGTTGTCACCCTCTATGACCAAACCTGAACCGGCTCCGCGCAGGGCCTACCGCGCCTGGCGCAGCATCACCACCCGCTGGGCGGACAACGATGCCTATGGGCATGTGAACAACGTGGTCTATTACAGCTGGTTTGATACCGCCGTGAACGCTTACTTGATAGAGCAGGGCGCGCTGGACATCCGCGAAGGCAGGGTGATCGGACTGGTGGTGGAAACCCAGTGCAATTATTTTTCCCCCTTGGCCTTCCCGCAGACGGTGGAGCTGGGCCTGCGGGTGGCGCACCGGGGCCGCAGCAGCGTGCGTTATGAATTGGGGGTGTTTGCCGCCGGCCAGGCATTTGCCGCCGCCCAAGGGCATTTTGTGCATGTCTACGTCGATGCTGCCAGCCGCCAACCTGCGCCGCTACCATCGGCCCTCGTACGGGCGCTGAAACCTTTGGAACCTGGGCCGGCCTAGCGGGTCTTGCGCAGGGTTTTTCATTACGGGCCGTGTCGGTGCCCATGTTTTATCAATGAGTGGAGCTTTTGCATGCAGCAGTTGAGTCAGACCGAGGCCGTTGACGCGGCCATTCGTGGCCGTATGTCGGTGCGTGCCTTTACGCAACAGCCCGTGGCGCGTGCCGACATCGCGGCGATTTTGGAAGTCGCCAGCCGGGCGCCATCGGGCACCAATTGCCAGCCTTGGCGCGTCTATGTGCTGCAGGGAGCCAGCCGCGATGGGCTGGTAGAAAAGGTATGCGCCGCCCACGATGCCATCCGGGCCGACCCCGCTTTGGCGCAAGGCTACCGCGAGGAATACGACTACTACCCGGAAAAATGGGTCAGCCCCTACATAGACCGCCGCCGCGAAAACGGCTGGGGCCTTTACGGCTTGCTGGGCATTGGCAAAGGTGATAAGGACAAGATGCACGCCCAGCACCAGCGCAATTACCGCTTTTTTGACGCGCCTGTGGGCCTGATGTTCACTATCGACCGGGTCATGGGGCGCGGCTCGCTGGTGGACTACGGCGCGTTTATACAAAGCATCATGGTGGCAGCGCGCGGGCGCGGCCTGCACACCTGCCCGCAAGCGGCTTGGAATGGTTTTGCCAAAATCATCATGCCGCACATCGGGGCGGGTGAGGGCGAAATGCTGGTGTGCGGCATGGCCCTGGGCTATGCCGACGCGGATGAACCTGTCAATGGCTTTGTAACGCCCCGCGTCCCGGTGGCTGAATTTACGCATTGGCTGGATTGATCTGTCAACGCGGGCTGACTGCGATGCCCCGCGGCTTGCGCTACCATCGTTTTACCTTTCTATTTAGTAACAACACCGTTCTTCACTACGACTATGAACACTCCCAAGCCCCGTATTTTGGTTACCCGCGCTATTTTCCAAAGCGTGATCGACCGCTTGTCTGAACATTTCGAGGTCGAGCCCAATCCGGACGATGTGCTCTGGGACCGGGCCGAATTACTGCGCCGCATGCAGGGCAAAGTCGGCGTGTTCGCCACTGGCACCGAGCGCATGGACGCCGAGCTGTTAGCCCAATGCCCGGATCTGAAAATTTGCGCCAATATGACGGTGGGCTACAACAATTTTGACCTGCCCGCCATGAGCGCTGCCGGGGTGCTGGGTACCAATGCGCCGGATGTACTGACCGAAACCACGGCGGATTTTGGCTTTGCCCTCTTGCTGGCGACGGCCAGGCGTGTGACCGAAAGCGAGCATTTTTTGCGTGCCGGGCTGTGGACGCGCTGGAGTTACGACATGTTCTCCGGCGCCGAGGTGCACGGCAGCACCTTGGGCATTATTGGCATGGGGCGCATCGGGCAGGCGATTGCCCGCCGCGCGGCATTTGGCTTTGGCATGCGAGTGATTTATCACAACCGCAGCCGCCTGGATGCAGCCACCGAAGCGGCCTGCAAAGCAAGTTATGCGGGCAAGCAGGAATTGCTGCAAAGTGCGGACCATGTGATGCTGGTCGTGCCCTATAGCGCCGCTTCGCACCACACCATTGGTGCAGCGGAGTTGGCGTCTATGAAGCCTACGGCCATCTTGATCAACCTGGCGCGCGGTGGCATCGTCGATGACGCCGCCTTGGCGCAGGCTTTACGCAATCGCACCATCGCTGCCGCTGGGTTGGATGTGTACGAAGGCGAGCCCAAGGTCCACCCGGATTTGCTTACTGTGCCCAATGTCGTACTGACGCCCCATATCGCCAGCGCTACGCCCGGCACGCGCCAGGCCATGGCCGATTTGGCGGTGGACAATTTAATCGGCTACCTTACGCAGGGCAAAGCGGTGACGCCTTTGAACTCCGAAGTTTTGACACCGCGCTAAAACACCAGACCGGGGGCGCGCCAGGCTTGAGCGGCCCACAGCTTCATAACAATTCCAGCGCGGTGCGCCGCAGCAAGGCCATGGTGGCCTGTTGGGTCAGCGTGGAGGGCCGCAGGGCGCTGCATGCCAAGTTCATCCTTATAGCCAACGCTAGGCCGTCAGCGGCCACAATGCTGCGGGTGCGAAAGGCTTTCGGGCGAAGTGAGCGCACCACTGCATTGCGCGGCAATATCGCGCTACCCGCCTGGTCCTGTACCAGGTCCAGGATGGCCGAAATCCCATCAATTTCAAGCGCCACCAACGGCTTGCAGCCCAGAAGTGCCATTTCGGACTCCACATGCATGCGGATGGCATTGGGCCGACTGGGAATGACCAGCGGCAATTGCGTCACCTCTTGCATGCTAATGGCCGCGCCCGCTGCCAGCTCCGTCGCGCCCTTGGCAGGGGGCTGGCGTGATTGCACCAGTACCAGGGCCTCGTCCAGCAGGTGGCTGATTTCCAGACCTTGTGGATTGGCGTTTTCATAGAGCACCGCTAAGTCCAGCCGTCCACTGAGTAAGCCTTCTTGCATGCTGGCCGACAGCGCTTCGCTGATGGATAGCTGCGCCTGCGGCAGTTGCTGGCGAAAGGCGCGCATCAGCGGTACGGTCAGCACGCGGGCCACGCTAGGCGGCAAACCCAGGGCCACGCGACCGGCCAGCGCCCCGCGCGCGCGCGCCATGTCTTCGCGAATGCGCTCGGCCTGGTGCAACAAGCCCCGGCTGTGGTCTAGCAGCAGCTTGCCCGCCTCGGTGGGCAATGCGCCGCGCCCGTTGCGCAGTAACAAAGTTTGCTGCAGCTCCAGTTCCAGCAGGCGGATCTGTCGACTCAAAGCCGGTTGCGCAATGTCCAGCGCTAGGGCGGCGCGGGTAAAGCTGCCTAGCTCGGCCACGCGCACAAAGTAATCTAATTGTTTGAGGTCCATAGGTTCCTCGATGCTGTTTTATGTTATGGCCCATTAGGGGATATGCTATTTTGCTATATCTGTTAGATGGGCTGCCTACTTATTGCCAAGCGGCGCTACCCGCACAATCGGTCGTGCACATACCGAGCCCCAACTCCGCTTTACTTCGCCCCGCATTCCATGCCCTCCCAAACCGCAATACCTTGTATGTTGATGCGTGGCGGCACGTCCAAGGGGCCGTTTTTTAAATCCTCGGACTTGCCCAGCGACCCTGCGCTGCGCGACCGCGTGCTGCTGGCCGCTATGGGCTCGCCGGATGCGCGCCAAATCGATGGTCTGGGTGGCGCCCATCCGTTGACCAGCAAGGTGGGCATAGTCGCACCGGGGAGTTTGCCCGGCGTGGACCTGGACTTTTTGTTTGCCCAATTGCAACCGAACAAAGACACCGTGGACACCACGCCCAACTGCGGCAATATGCTGGCCGCCGTCGTGCCCTTCGCGCTAGAAACTGGGATGGCCGCGGTGCAAGGCGATCGCACCACCTTGCGCGTACTCACCCTCAACACCGGCATGCAATGCGACATCACCGTGGACACACGCGGCGGCGCGGTGCAATACGCGGGCGATGCGCGCATCGATGGTGCGCCGGGCAGCGCAGCGCCAATAACCATCAATTTTTTGGACACCGCAGGCTCGGTGTGTTCTGGCCTTTTACCCACCGGCAAGGTGCGCGACCGGATTTCGGTGGCGCTTGGGGGCGGCCAGACCTGGCAACTGGACATCACCTGCATCGACAACGGTATGCCGCTCATTATTTTGAACGCGGCCGATGCGGGCTGCACCGGCTACGAAAGCGTAGAACAACTCAACGCGGACGCCCCGCTCAAAGCGCGCCTGGAGGCGCTGCGCCTGCAAGCCTCGGTGCTGATGGGCCTGGGCGATGTCAGTAAAAAAAATTACCCCAAGATGACGTTGATCGCCCCGCCGCGCGAAGGCGGCACGCTGGCTACCCGCAGCTTTATTCCGCATGTGTGCCACGACGCGATAGGCGTGTTGGCGGCGGTGACGGTGGCCACCGCCTGTGTTTTGCGCGGTTCGGTGTGCGAAGGTAGCGCGCAGATCGCCGCCTCAGCTGACCGTTGCCTGGTGTCGGTCGAGCATCCCAGCGGCGAGTTCAGCGTGGACTTGGGGCTGGACCCGGATAATCCGCAAAACGTGACCCGCGCTGCTTTGCTGCGCACCGCGCGTTTGCTGATGCGTGGTGAGGTGATGGTGCCATCGGCGCTGTGGCCCGGCCACCCATGAAACCCAGTTTTGCGGTAATTGAAACCATTTTTTAAGGAGACAAGATGAAACGACAAATCAAAGCCTGGCTGACAGCATCGCTGTTGACCGCCGCCATGGTCGCCTCGGCAGACACCGTGACCTTGAAAGTGCACCACTTTCTGCCTGCGGGCTCGTATGCGCAAACCATGTTTATCAAGCCCTGGTGCGACCGCATAGCCCTGGATTCGGGCGATCGGCTCAAGTGCCAGATTTACCCCTCCATGCAATTGGGTGGCACGCCGCCGCAATTGTTTGACCAGGTCAAAGACGGCATTGTCGATGTGATTTGGACCCTGCCCGGCTACACCGCTGGCCGCTTCCCACTGGTGGAAGTGTTTGAGCTGCCCTTCATGATGCAAAACCCCGAAAGCACCAGCAAAGCACTGTGGGACTATGTGCAGCAGTACGACGCGGCTGAGTTTAAAGACATCCACCCGCTGGCCTTCCATGTGCATGGCGATGGCGTGTTCCACATGGTTAAAAAGCCGATCAAGGTGATGGCCGATTTGAAAGACCAAAAAGTGCGCGCTCCCACCCGCCAGACCAACAAGATGCTAGCTGCGCTGGGCGCGACACCGGTCTCCATGCCCGTGCCTGCGGTGAGTGAGTCGCTGGCCAAGTCGGTGATCGACGGCGCCTTGGTTCCTTACGAAGTGGTACCTGCGGTGAAGATTCAAGAGTTGGTGAAATTCCACTCCGAAACCGACCCGGCCGAGCCTGCGATTTACACCTCGGTGTTTGTGCTGGCCATGAATAAGGCGCGTTACGAAAGCCTGCCGCCGGACCTGAAAAAAGTGATTGACGCCAACAGCGGAAAAGCCTTGTCCGGCATGGCCGGTAAAGCCTTTTTGCAAGCCGACGAAGAGGGTAAGAAAACCACCACCAAGAACACCACCAATGTGATTCCCAAGTCGGAACTCGAAAGTTGGAAAAAAGTCGGCCAAACTGTGACCGACGCATGGGTGGCTGAAGTGACGGCCAACGGTGCCAACGGCAAGATGCTGTTGGACAACGCGCGCGCGCTCATCGTCAAAAACTCGGGTAAATAGCCCGGCTACACGCATCCTCGCCCTGGACCGCAAGCAGTCGGTCCGGCGGGTTTGCCTGTGATGTACAAGTAAAGCTATTCGCACTTATGCAAGATATCCCACTGGACGATGCGGCCCCCAAGCCGGCCTATGCCTTCGGGCCCTTTGGCCATGTGTTGCTGCGTGCTTCCAAAGCGCTGGCGATAGCGGGTGGCCTGGTGTTTGTGCTGCTGGTGGCCATGAGCATCGTCAGCATCGTGGGGCGCAAGCTGTTTTCGGCGCCGGTGCCCGGCGATATGGAAGTCTTGCAAATGGCGGCGGCGTTTGCATCGGCTTGCTTTTTTGCGCATTGCCATTTGCAGGGTGGCGACGTGAAGGTAGATTTTTTTACCGCCCATGCCAACCCGGTGACCGTGTGCCGCCTAGACGCCATGGGCTCGCTGCTCGTGGGTATTTTTGGTGCGCTGATTACTTGGCGGGCTTGCATGGGCGCGCTGTCCATCAAAGCCGCCGGGGAGACCAGCATGATTTTGGGTTGGCCGGTGTGGATCGCCCAAATGCTGATGGTGCCCGGTTTTTTCTTGCTGGCACTGGCCGGTTTGTATAAGGCCTGGGTTTATTGGCAACACGGCTTGTATGCCAGCGTGGCGCGGGGTACGGCATGAGCGGAATTGCCCTGGGTTCGCTGGTCTTTGCCGGTTTGATGGTCTTGCTGGTATTGCGGGTGCCTATCGGCATCGCCATGTTCAGCGCAGGCGCGACTGCCTATTTTTTCTTGACCGACGCGCAATGGGCGCCGCTACTTAATTTCCTGAAGAACTTGGCCTATGCGCGCCTGTCGAACTATGACATTGTGGTCATCCCCTTGTTTTTACTCATGGGCCAGTTTGCTACCCACGGGGGTTTAAGCGCGTCGCTGTTCCGTTTTGTCGAAGCCTTTATGGGCCATTTCAAAGGCGGTATCGCCATGGCAGCCATCGGGGCTTGTGCCGGATTTGGTGCGATTTGCGGCTCTTCTTTGGCTACGGCTGCCACCATGGGGCAAGTGGCATTGCCGCAGTTGCGCCGCTTTGGTTATTCGGGTGCTTTGTCCACCGGTGCGCTGGCCGCAGGCGGCACCCTGGGCATCATGATTCCGCCTTCGGTGCCCTTGGTGATTTATGCCATCTTGACGCAAGAATCGATCGGCAAATTGTTCATGGCGGCGGTGCTGCCGGGTCTGATTGCCACCGCTGGCTACATGCTGGTGGTCAAAATCATGGTCACACTGCGGCCTGAATCCGGCCCTGCCGGTCCGCGTGTTCCCTGGCCTGAGCGCTTGCAGGCGCTGGTGCGGGTGCTGCCGGTGTTATTGGTGTTTTTGGTGGTCATCGTGGGCATTTACGGTGGCTGGGCCAACCCTACCGAAGCAGCGGCGATTGGGGCCGCAGCCTGTGGAATTTTGGCGATGGTGAGCGGCGGCATGCGCATGCGTGGTGTTGTCGATAGCCTCTTGGGAACCGCGCAAGCCACCGCCATGATTTACCTGGTGCTGCTAGGCGCGGACATGCTCAATACCGCTTTGGCTTTGTCGCAAATGCCGGTGGAACTGGCAGCTTGGGTGCAGGCCAGTGGCTTTAGCGCGATGAGCGTGATGATCGCGATCTTGCTGATTTACATCTTCCTGGGCTGTGTCATGGACAGCCTGGCCATGATTTTGCTGACCATCCCAATTTTTTATCCCGTGGTCATGGGCCTGGATTTTTATGGCATGGGCAGTACCGACAAAAGTGTCTGGTTTGGCATATTGGCCTTGATGGTGGTGGAAATCGGGCTGGTGCATCCGCCAGTAGGTATGAATGTGTTCATCATTAACCGCCTTGCCAAAGACGTACCGCTGGTGGAAACCTTCAAGGGTGTAGTGCCCTTCCTGGTTTCGGACTTTTTGCGCATCGCGCTCCTGCTGGCCTTTCCTGCTATTTCGCTGGTCTTGGTACATAGCTTTCAAACCTAATGTCTGCTTCGCGTACTATCCGCACCCAAGTCGCTATCGTGGGCGCAGGCCCTGCCGGTTTGCTGTTGGGCCAATTGCTGCACCGCGCGGGCATTGATGCGGTGCTGGTAGAACGCCAGAGCCCAGACTATGTGCTGGGTCGTATCCGCGCCGGGGTGCTGGAGCAGGTGACCATGGATTTGCTGGACGAGGCGGGCGTTGGTCAGCGCATGCATGCCGAGGGCCTGGTGCACAGCGGTTTTGACATGGTCTGCGAGGGCTTACGCAAGCGGGTTGATCTGTCACAACTCACCGGCGGGAAAACCGTCATGGTCTACGGGCAGACCGAGGTGACGCGCGACCTGATGGACGCACGCCAAGGCACCGGGTTGGCCACCTACTACGAAGCACAGGCGGTGCAGGTGCTTGACTTTGACACCGCGCAGCCGCGCGTGTGTTTTGAATATCAAGGCCAGCGCATCTCGCTAGCCTGTGATTTCATTGCCGGGTGCGATGGCTTTCATGGCGTATGCCGCGCCAGCGTGCCGACAGATGCTATGCAGACTTTTGAAAAAGTCTATCCTTTTGGTTGGCTGGGCCTTTTGTCCGATACCAAGCCTTTGCACCATGAACTGATTTACGCCAGTACTGCACGCGGTTTTGTGTTGTGTTCGCAGCGCAGCAGCACGCGCAGCCGCTATTACCTTCAAGTGCCACTAACGGACACGCTAGACCAGTGGAGCGATCAGGCTTTTTGGGATGAGTTGCGCTTGCGCCTGGGGCCGGAACAGTGCGCCTCCCTGGTAACCGGCCCCTCGATTGAAAAGAGCATTGCGCCCTTGCGCAGCTTTGTTGCCGAGCCCATGCGCTTTGGGCGGTTTTTTTTGGCAGGCGACGCCGCACACATCGTTCCACCCACGGGCGCCAAAGGTTTGAACCTGGCGGCCAGCGACGTCAAATACCTCAGCCAAGCGCTGCGCGATTTTTATCTGGAGCGATCGAGCGCCAGCATAGACCACTATTCAGACCGTTGCCTGCGCCGCGTCTGGCGGGCCGAGCGCTTTTCCTGGTGGTTCACCACGCTGATGCACCGCTTCCCCGCCGATGCCGACATTGACAACAAACTCAAACAAGCGGAGCTGGACTACTTGTTGCATTCGGAGGCGGGCTTGCGTAGTCTGGCTGAAAACTATGTGGGTTTGTCTTTGAATTTTGCCGAAACAGCCGCCTGAGTCGAACATTATTTTTGAAAGCCATCTGCCATGATCATCGACTGCCACGGCCACTACACCACCGCGCCCAAGGCGCTGGAAGACTGGCGCAACCGCCAGATCGCAGGCATCAAAGACCCGGCTAGCATGCCGCATGTGTCCGACTTAAAGATCAGCGACGACGAATTGCGCCACAGCATTGAAAGCAATCAACTGCGCTTAATGAAAGAGCGCGGCAGCGACATCACCTTGTTCTCGCCGCGCGCGTCTTTCATGGCGCACCATATCGGCGACTTCGCCGTTTCCTCCACCTGGGCGGCGATTTGCAATGAGCTTTGCTTCCGCGTGTCCACTTTGTTTCCAGAGCACTTCGTGCCGGTGGCCATGCTCCCGCAGTCGCCCGGTGTGGACCCGGCGACGTGCATTCCCGAGTTAGAGAGATGCGTCAATGAATACGGCGCGGTCGGCATCAACTTAAACCCCGATCCTTCCGGCGGCCACTGGACCAGCCCGCCCTTGAGCGATAAACACTGGTACCCGATTTACGAAAAAATGGTCGAGTACGACTTACCGGCCATGATCCACGTGTCCACCAGTTGTAACGCCTGTTTTCACACCACTGGTGCGCATTACCTTAACGCCGACACCACGGCTTTCATGCAATGCCTAACCAGCGATTTGTTCAAAGACTTTCCGACGCTGAAGTTTTTGATACCGCATGGCGGCGGCGCTGTTCCTTACCACTGGGGGCGTTTTCGAGGCCTGGCGCAAGAGCTGAAAAAACCCTTGCTGGAAGAACACTTGCTGAACAATATTTATTTCGATACCTGTGTCTACCACCAGCCGGGTATCGATTTGCTCAACACCGTCATACCGGTGAAAAACGTGTTGTTTGCGTCCGAGATGATTGGCGCGGTGCGCGGCATAGACCCGCAGACTGGGCATTATTACGACGACACCAAGCGCTACATCGCCAACAGCAAGTTGCTGTCTGACGCGGATCGGCATCAAATTTTTGAAGCCAATACCCGACGAGTGTTTTCGCGCCTGGACGCGCGCTTGAAACAGAAAGGTATGTGATATGCATTACCCGTTAGGAACTGTTAAACGCAACATCGTGCGTGCGGATAAAGCGGCGGTGGAAAAGCTTGCTCAATTTGGTGTGGCGACTGTGCACGAGGCCATGGGCCGCCTGGGCTTGATGCACACCATCATGCGCCCGATTTACGCAGGTGCACGCGTCAGCGGCCCGGCAGTCACGGTCTTGCTGCACCCCGGCGATAACTGGATGATGCATGTGGTGGCCGAGCAAATCCAGCCGGGCGATATCGTGGTGGCTGCCATCACCGCGCCGTGCACCGATGGCTATTTCGGCGACTTATTGGCGACATCTTTCATGGCGCGCGGTGCGCGGGGGCTCATCATCGACGCTGGTGTGCGCGATGTGGCTGAACTCACGCACATGGGCTTCCCGGTCTGGAGCCGCGCCATCAGCGCCAAAGGCACTATCAAGGCTACGGTCGGTTCGGTCAACGTGCCAGTGGTCTGCGCGGGTGCAGCAGTGAATGCAGGCGATGTCATCGTTGCTGACGACGATGGTGTGGTGGTGGTGCCAGCGTCTATTGCCCAACAAGTGGCCGATGCGGCGGCGGCGCGCGAGGCGCTGGAAGGTGAAAAGCGCGCCAAACTGGCCGCAGGTGTTTTGGGCTTGGACATGTACAAGATGCGCGAAGGCTTGGAAAAAGCCGGCTTGAAATACATCGATTGATTGGCCAAGCATTAAGACCCGCACTATGACGGCATTACCTGCAGTCCCAGACCAGTCGCAGCAATGGCGTGTGGGCCTGATCGGCTACGGCGAAGTGGGGCGCATCTTGGCGGAGGACCTGCGGGCCCAAGGGCTGCAGGTCAGCGCCTATGACAGCAAGCTTGGCTCGTTAGCCGGTGGGCAGCTTGAGGGCGTCCAAAGTGCGCCGTCTGCCGCCCAGGCTATGCGCCAGCATGCGCACGGTATCGGTGTGGCATTGCAGGACACACTTGCGCCGGTCTGTGCGCTCAGCGATTTGGTGATTTGCGCGGTTACCGCCAATCAGACGCTGGCGGCCGCAAAAGCTTGTGCGCCGCATCTATTGCCGCAAGCATTTTTTCTGGATGTGAACTCTGCATCCCCGGGCACCAAGCTGGCAGCGGCTGCTTTGATTGACGGCGCAGGTGCGCGCTATGTCGAAGCGGCGGTGATGACCAGTTTGCCGCCGCATCGTATCCACGTGCCTATGTTGTTAGGCGGGTCTCACGCATCTGCTTTGTTGACTGCGTTGAATCAACTCGGTTTCAAGGCCAAGATTGCAAGCGAACAAATCGGCGTGGCGTCTGCCACCAAGATGTCGCGCAGCATCATGGTCAAAGGCATGGAAGCCATGGTGATTGAGAGCCTCACGACGGCGCGTCATTACGGTGTGGAAGACGCAGTCATTGCCTCTTTGTACGAAACTTTTCCCGGCATCGATTGGGAAAAACAGGCCGCGTATTTTTTTCAACGCGTGATCGAACACGGCCGACGCCGCAGCGAAGAAATGCGCGAAGTCGCGCTCACGGCGCAAGAGGCTGGACTCACACCTTGGCTGGCAATGGCCGCCGCAGAACGACAATCGCATACCGCAGACTTAGGCGATAAAGGTGTGTTCGGCACGCGCGGTGAGGCAGGTTTTGCACGCAGCGCAGATTGGCGCACAGAGGCCGACCGTTTATTGCACTGGCATTCCGATAACAAAAAGCAAACCCTATGAGCAAACCCAGCACTGGCGATTTCACCAAAACCACAGGCTGGCTGGATTGGTACGACGGTCCGGCCAAACCGCACTTTGCGCTGCCCGCCGGCGCCGTGGATGCGCATTGCCATGTGTTCGGCCCCGGGGATACTTTCCCTTATGCGCACGAGCGCAAGTACACGCCGTGCGATGCGTCTGCGGCGCAATTGTTCGCTTTGCGCGACCACTTGGGCTTTGACAAAAACGTCATCGTGCAAGCCACGTGCCACGGCGCGGACAACCGGGCTTTGGTCGATGCATTGTCGCGTTCTGAAGGCCGCGCGCGCGGCGTGGCCACGGTCAAGCGCAGTATCAGCGATGCAGAGATTCAAAGCATGCACGACGCCGGTATGCGCGGCGTGCGGTTCAATTTCGTCAAACGCTTGGTCGACTTCACACCCAAAGACGAGTTGATGGAGATTGCTTCGCGCATCAAAGCCTGGGGCTGGCATGTGGTGATTTATTTTGAAGCCGTGGACTTGCCCGAATTGTGGGACTTCTTCACTGCATTGCCGACCACGGTGGTGGTGGACCACATGGGCAGGCCCGATGTGTCCAAACCCTTGAACGGCCCCGAGTTCAGTTTGTTCATGCAGTTCATGCGCGAGCACCCGAATGTGTGGAGCAAAGTGTCTTGCCCTGAACGCTTGAGCCTGACCGGTCCGAAAGCCTTACACGGCGAAGCCGCGCCTTACTGCGACGTGGTGCCGTTTGCGCGCCATGTGGTGGAGAGTTTTCCTGACCGCGTGTTGTGGGGCACCGACTGGCCGCATCCGAATTTGAAAGACCACATGCCGGACGACGGCTTGCTGGTGGACTTCATTGCGCAAATCGCTGTCACGCAGGAATTGCAGCGTAAGTTGCTGGTGGATAACCCGACACGTTTGTATTGGCCTTGACAGATAAGAAAGAACCACATGGCACTCGATAAACCTTACCTTGATGTTCCGGGCACGACGGTATTTGACATGGAGCAATCGCGCAAAGGCTACGGGCTCAATCAGTTTTGCATGTCGCTGATGA